>JBIIYN010000342.1:0-4077 GCA_044346795.1 Pirellulales bacterium | reverse complement strand
TTCGAAGCATTCACGATCGACGTCGTCACGAGCGCCTTCGTGACCGTCGGCTGGGCGACCGTCACGATCGCGGAGTCGCTCGTCTTGTAGTTGTTCAGCTGGCCCTGGCTCGTCGATTCGGCGCCCGTCCGCTCGTAGGCGTTCGGGTTGTTGGCCGTGATCAGACCCGGATTGCCGGGCAGGCTCGTCCAGGTCTCGGTCGCCACGTTCGTGATCGCCTGCCCGGCGGTCACGCTCGGATCGAGCTTCGCCTTGAACTCGATCGTGCTCGTCTGGCCCGGCGTGAGCTGCGCGTAGGTGGCCGTGAAGGCGTCGCCGCCGGCGGCGGTGGCCAGCGTCGTGGGCACCACGCCGGCCGTGTGCTTCAGCGAGCCGGCGACATACGTGATCCCGCCGGGGAAGATGTCGGACAGGGCCACGTTGTGGGCGGTCGTCTGGCTCGCCGCGACGACGATCGTGAAGGTCACCGTGTCGCTCGCCTGGGCGGCCGTGGGCGTCACCGACTTGTCGATCGTGAGCTTCGGCTCGATCACGGTCAGCGGTGCCGACTTCGCCGCGGGCAGTTCGTCGTGGCCGGTCCAGGTGAGCTTGGCGTCGTTCGTGAGCGTCTTGCCCGCCACGTTGCTCGAGACGTTGAGCACGACCGCCTCGTACCGCACCGTGATCCCGTGCCGCTCTCCGTCGGCATTGGCATTCACCACGTCGCCGAGGTTGAACGTGACCGTCCGCCCGCTGTTCGTCACGACCGGTGTCGCCGAGCCCGTGAACGTGACGCCCGGATCGACCAGCGGGCTGCCCACCATCCGCACGAACGCGAGGCCCGCGGGCAGCGAATCGACGACGACGGCGCTCGGCGTCGTGCCTCGCGGCACGTCGACCGAGAGCTCGAACGTGGCGATCTCTCCGATCACGCCCTGCGTGTTCGCATTGAAGGCGTCCACGATCGACGTGCCGACGAGCGACTTCGTCACCTGCGGAGCCTGCACCGTCACGGTCGTGGTGTCGGAGAGGCCGGCGGGCGGCAGGAAGTTGGGGCCACCCTCATCGGAGGCGTAGTTCGTCAGCGTGGCCGTGTTCCTGGCCACGTCGAGGGGGGCCACGTTCGGGAGCAGCTGCAGGTCGTAGGTGATGACGGCGATGTTGCGGCCGGTGTCGATCACCGTACCGTCGGTCTGCCTGCCAGGATCGAGGGCGCCGGCGGGCGAGGACGTGGCCCCCGGGTCGGTGAGCACGATCCCGCCCGCGGAGAAGAGGTCGCCGGTGAAGGGGAGCGTCGCGCCGGTGCCGTCGTTCACCTGGAGGTTGAGTCCGGTGGCGTTTCCGGGAATCCGCATCTTCGTCGCGTCGAAGAGGTCCTTGACCGTCACGTCGAAGGCGCCGTTCCGCCCGCTCCCCGTGTTCTCGACGATGATGCAGAACTTCACGAGGTCGTTGCCGAGGACGTTCGAGAGCGTGGCGTCGATCGGCTGACTCGCCAGACCGGGCGAGCTGATCGTGCCGGTGAACGCGGCCCCCGCGACGCCCGGTGGCGAAAAGCTGACGCCCACGGGAGCGACCGTGGGGGGCGTGAAGAGGCCGGCCGGGTTGGTGGTGGAGACGACGCCCTTCGTGATCCCGAGCAGCGGCTCGGAGATCTGCACCTGCGCCAGCGCCGTGTTGCTCGTGAGCAGGTCGCCCGTCTCGTTCCGCTCCGTCTGCTCGGCCTGGTTGGTGAGCAACAGTCCGTCGGCGAACGGCCTGTTCGTGGCCGTGACGGTGAAGAGGATGTCGGTGACGGCCGACCGGTCGAGGCTGTCCTGGTAGGTGCCGAAGCTCCAGGTCTCGCTGTTGGCCGCGGCGTTGAACGACACCGTGGGCGTGATCCCGGAGATCGTGCTGTAGGTGTCGGTCGGTCCCCACTTCCACTCCCCCGCCGTCGGTGCCGCGGCGCTCGGGACGCCCCCTGCGAAGGTCAGCCCCTGTGCGCGGAAGATCGGCAGGGGCAGGAAGTCGGTGACCGTGTAATCCTTGATGCTCGAGAATGGGAGCGAGTAGGTGAGCCTGAACGTCACATCGTCGCCGGCGGTGACCACCGGCGTACCGGAAACGGGCACGCCATTGACGGCGTAGACGGTCTTCGTCGCCTGGCCGCTGACGAGCGTGAACGCGGCCGACGAGCCGTCGCCGACGCTGCTTGCCGTCGGCGAGAGGTCGCTGAAGGCGAGTACCGTGGCCGTCGTCGTCGCGACGTCCGTCATCACGTCGCCCTGCACGACGTCCGCCCCGGGCCGGGGCGTGACGCGATACTCGTCGAGCACGCGGGCGCGGAACGTGATCGTGCCCCGCGTGCCCGGGCCGGCGGGGAGGGGATCGGGCGGCGTGGCCGGGGATCCGGTGCCGGTGTCCGGAATGCCCGCGCCCAGAAGCGTGCCGCCGGTCACGAGGCCGAGCAGATCGAGCTGGTTCGACACGTCGAACGTCACGCTCGTGGTGCCGTCGGCCAGCACGGTGGACGAGTAGTTCGCCGGATCGAACGGCTGGGCCGCGAACGTCTGCGCCTTCTGCGTGAAGGTGAGCGTCGGCGTGAAGCTCGTGTCGAAGGCCTGGCCGTCGGAGAGGATGTCGGCGACGTCGAAATTCGCGAGCGCAAAGAAATCACTCACCTGGAAATCGAGCGTGTACTCGATCAGGTCGCCGGCCCGCGGCGAACCGGGGTTCGTGAGGTCGGCGACGCTCTTCTGGAGCGCGACGGTGCGGGCGGTGAGCGTGTGCTGGGCGTCGGGTTCATTCGGATCGCTCGCGACCGCCTGCAAGTTCGGAAAATTCGGGTTCGCGCTCGTCCACGTTCCGGTTGCGTTGGCCACGTTCGTGGCGATCGCGGTGCCGCCGGTACCCAGCGGGATCACGTCCTGGCCGAGACTGTTGTCCTGGGGCACGAAGTACGTGAACGTCATCACCGCGTCGCCGTCGCTGCCGGTGCCGACGACCTTGTCGAACCGGCGGGAGAGCGTGCCGCCGGGCGTGGCCGGGGCCGGGGTCGCGACGTCGGAAATCGAGGACGATCCGTTGCCCGCGACCACGTTTACGGCCACGAACTGGACGTTGCCCGGCAGGACGTCGGCCAGGAGCAGGTCGTTGACCGTCTGCCCCGGAGCGACCGCAAGGCTCACGGTATAGGTGTGCGTGAAGGTCGGCCCCGTCGCAGTCTCTGCTTCGGGAGCGGTCGAGGTTTTCTTCAGCCGAAAGAGCTGCGGCTCGACCGGATCGGTGGTCGGGCTTCCGATCGTCGCCACGTTCACCGTGGGATTCCCGACCGGATCGGTCTGAAACTGAAAGCCACCCGTGGCGGTGACGGGATACGAGGCATTCGGCTGCGCGAGGGGGCTGATCACGCCGGTGAAGCTGATCGCCGCCGCCGGCTGGTCGGGGCCATAGCTGCCAAACGGCAACTGGACGACGACGAGTTGGTCACCGGGCTTGCCGCTCACGATGAGCGGCGTGCCATCGGGGTTTCTCGCGAACGGGTGAGTCGCCTTGCCCTGCGGGTCGAACGTGAGGACATGCGTCGCGAGCGACAGGCCGTTGTAGGTGGCGCTCCCCGGCTTGAACGAGATGCCGTCTTCGGGCGTTGGCGGCGCGTCTCCCGTCAGGGGCATCACGATGTTCACGAACGGCCCGTAGCCGATGTCGGCCGGATCCGTCGCCGTGTTGTCGAAGGTGACGGTGAGTGGGATCTCCTGACCGATGAGGGCGCCGGTGCCGCCGCTCACGGTCGCCGTCGGCACGGCGGCCAGCGCGAGCCGCTCTTCCAGACGATCGAAACGCAGCGTCGATGCCCCGCGTCGCCCCGCCTGCACGCCGCCGCGGCAGGCCTCCTTCCTCCTTCGCGCACGGCCAGTCGTGGCGAAACAATCGAGCGGAAATCGGGGCATGAAGGCGTCCAGAGGGCTCTGCCGGGCGGCCGTGGAGCGACCCCGGAAACGGATGCATCCCGGCACCCGATCGGCCTCGCAGACTGCCCAGTCATCTCACTTTCGCCATTCGGATCATTCTGGGCAAGAAATTTTTTTTGACATCCGTTTATGCACGGAGTCTGTG
>JBIIYN010000074.1:0-13677 GCA_044346795.1 Pirellulales bacterium | reverse complement strand
GACATCGATGACGGCGCCACCTTTGACAAGAAGCCCCGGGCGGAAGCCCGGGGACGGGGCCACAATCGATCTGCCACTTCTCCCGGCAGCATCGCCACCAAGCGCCAGGCCCGGCGGGCCGGGGTTCATGGTGAGCTTTTCCTGGCCCCGTCCCGTCGCTCCCGCTCCGGGCTTCTAGCCGGCGGTGGCGCGACATCGATGACGGCGCCACCTTTGACAAGAAGCCCCGGGCGGAAGCCCGGGGACGGGGCCACAATCGATCTGCCACTTCTCCCGGCAGCATCGCCACCAAGCGCCAGGCCCGGAGGGCCGGGTAAGAACCAGCGGGCGGAGGCCCGCCAAGCGAAAACGAGCCGGAGGCTCGTGTTTCTTGTCGCACGACTGCGTCGCATGGATGCGACGCCCACACCAGCCGACGGAGGTCGGCCAAGCGAAAACGAGCCGGAGGCTCGTGTTTCGCGTATAGTCAGAAAATCCCGAGCTGGTCCCGGGCGGCGTCGGTCATGCGGTCGGGCGTCCAGGGCGGATCCATCACGATCCGCACCTCGACGGCCGCGATCGTTTCGCGGCTGCCGACCGCTCGCTTGGTGTCGGCGATCAGCTGCGGGCCGGCCGGACAGGCCGGGCTCGTCATCGTCATGTCGATCGCCAGGTGCTGCTTGCCCGGCGCGTCGGCCGCCGGCGAGAGCGTGACGCCGTAGACCAGCCCCAGGTCGACGATGTTCACGAACAGTTCCGGATCCTTGACCTCCTTGAGCCATTCCCGGACGGACTCCTCGGTGGGCACGCCTTCTGAGCCGCTCGCAGAAGGGCCTGCCGCTCCGGCGGCGGCCGGGGCATCGCCGCCTGCGGCCGACGGAGCGGCGGGCACGCGAGCCGTCTCGCCGTTGGCGGAGGGGGAAGTTGCGGCACTGCGGAAGCCGCCCGGCCCGCCCGGCCCCGGGGCGGTGTCCGCGCCCGCCCCGATCGCCACCCAGACGCCGCCGTTCTCGACCTTCACCGCATGCGACCGCGTCGGCCGCACTGCCGGCATCGAGAGGGCGGCACCGGTGCGGATGTCGAACTTCGCCCCGTGCCGCGGGCAGGCGATCTTGTGGTCCACGAGTTCCCCGTCCACCAGCGGGCCGCCGTCGTGCGTGCAGACGTCGTCGAGGGCGTAGAAGCGGCCCTCGACGTGGAACAGCGCCACCACGTCGCCGTTCACCTCGACGAGCAGCTTGCCCGGATCGGCAACCTCCGACACATCGGCCACGCGGACGAACTCGGACATGACGGACCTTTCGCTCAGGCTGGCGACGAAGCTTCAGGAAACGCGACGGATGCGGCTGCCGATCGCCCGGGCCAATGCCTCCCGTACCGGCAGGATCGTGATCCGATCGAAGACCTGCTGGAAGAACCCGGCCACCACGAGCCGCGCCGCCTCGTCGGCGGAGAGGCCGCGGGCCTGGGCGTAGAAGATCTGTTCCTCGTCGACCCGCCCGCTGGTCGCGCCGTGCGTGCAGCGGACGTCGTCGGCCTCGATCTCGAGCCCCGGGATCGAGTCGGCCCGGGCCTCGCGGGAGAGCATCAGGTTGTCGTTGCGCTGGTAGCCGTCGGTCTTCTGCGCGGCTTTGTCAACCTTGATCATGCCCCGCCAGACGAGCCGGGAGCGGTCCTGCAGGCCTCCCTTGTAGAGCAGGTCGCTCTTGCATCCGGGGGCCTCGTGGTGCTGCAGCGTGTTGTAGACGAGTTGCTGGCGTCCCTCGGTGAACATCACGCCGTTGACCTGTGCCGACGCGGCCCGGCCGACGAGCGCGACGTCCTGGGCCACCTGCGAGAGCCGGCTGCCCAGGGCCCCGAGCGTCCACTGGAGGCGGCCGTTCTCGTGCACCACAGCCTTCTGTCGGGCGAAGTGCCAGACCCCGGTGCCCCAGTTCTGCAGGTTGACCATCCGGAGGAAGGCATCGCGCCCGACCACGATCTCGGTGCCGCCGCAATGCAGGCCCGAGCCACTGCCGCCGCCGGCCGTCTCCGTCAGCACGGTCGCCTCGGCGCCCTCGCCGAGCACCACGAGCACGTGCGCGGTGTCGACGCCGCCGGCACCGAGCGCCGAGAGCACGTGGAGCGGCTCGGTGATCCGGACGCCCGGCGGGACGTAGAGCACCGCGCTGGCGGCGTGAAACGCCGCATGCAGCGAGGCGAACCAGTCGCACGTGGAATCGATCACCGTAAACCAGTGCCGGCGGAGGAGTTCGCCATGCTCGGCGAGCAACCGGTCGGCCGAGCCGAAGAGCACGCCGCGGGCGGCCAGCGCGGGATCCAGTTCTTCACGGAGCACGTGCCCGTCGAGCGAGAGCAGTCGGCCGGCGAGTGGCGTGCGGCCCGCGGCGGCCCGGGCGGATTCTTCGAAAAAAGACTCGCCGACCGCCGCGTCACCGGCCAGAAAATCCGCCAACAGTCCGGTGGGCACGGCTGCTTCGGGGCCGGGGCGGTGCCGCGGCCCCCACGCCTTCGGCTTGAAGAGCCGCAGGTCGGTCCGCATCCAGTTCTCGTTGCGCCGATCGGGCAAGGCCAGCCCGTCGAGACGGGCGAAGGCCTCCCGGCGCAGATCCTTCGCCCAGGGAGGGGCGGGAGATTCGGCGAGGACGCGGTCGAAGGAGCCGCGGTCGAAACCGGCAGCGGCAGCCGGTGCGCTGGTCGTGCTCATGGTCATGGAGGTCATGGGATTCGGATCACCCCACCGAGCCTTCCATCTGCAGTTCGATGAGCCGGTTCATCTCCACCGCATACTCCATGGGCAGTTCCTTCACGAGCGGTTCGATGAATCCGCCGACGATCATCGTGCTCGCCTCGGCCTCGGTCAGGCCACGGCTGGTGAGGTAGAAGAGCTGCTCCTCGCCGATCTTCGAGACGCTCGCCTCGTGGCCGATGGAGACGTCCTGCTCCTCGATCTCGATGTAGGGATAGGTGTCGCTGCGGCTCCTGTCGTCGAGGATCAGTGCGTCGCACACGACGCTCGACCGGCTCTTGCGGGCCCCCGGTTCCACGCGGACGAGGCCCCGGTAGCTGGCGCGACCACCGTTCTTCGAGATGCTCTTGGAGACGATCCGCCCCGACGTGTTGGGGGCGGCGTGCACGAGCTTGGCACCGGCGTCCTGATGCTGGCCCGCCGAGGCGAACGCGATCGAGAGGATCTCGCCGCGGGCCCCGGGCTCCATCATGTAGACGGCCGGGTACTTCATCGTGAGGTGGCTGCCGAGGTTGCCGTCGATCCACTCCATCATCGCCCCCTCGTAGGCCATCGCCCGCTTCGTCACGAGGTTGTAGATGTTGTTGGCCCAGTTTTGGATCGTCGTGTAGCGGCAGCGGCCATGCTTCTTCACCACGATCTCGACCACCGCCGAGTGCAGGCTCTCGGTGGAATACATCGGGGCCGTGCAGCCCTCGACATAGTGCACCTGGGCACCCTCGTCCACGATGATCAGCGTGCGCTCGAACTGCCCCATGCTCTCGGCGTTGATCCGGAAATAGGCCTGCAGCGGAAACTCGATCTTGACGCCCTTGGGCACGTAGATGAACGAGCCCCCCGACCAGACGGCCGAATTCAGGGCGGCGAACTTGTTGTCGGTCGGCGGGATGATCCGGCCGAAGTACTCGCGGAGCAGGTCGGGGTGTTCGCGGACGGCCGTGTCGGTGTCGGTGAAGATCACACCCTGCTTCGCCAGGTCTTCCTGCAGCGAGCCGTAGACCACCTCGCTCTCGAACTGCGCCTTCACGCCGGAGAGGAACTTCCGCTCGGCCTCGGGGATGCCGAGCCGGTCGAACGTCTTCTTGATGGCGTCGGGCACCTCCTCCCACGTCTTCCCCTGCTGCTCGGCAGGCTTCAGGTAGTAGAAGATGTCCTGAAAGTTGACGGCGATGTCGCCGCCCCAGTGGGGCATCGGCTTGGAATTGAAGATCTCCAGCGACTTGAGCCGGAAGTCCCGCATCCAGGCCGGCTCCCGCTTCATCTCCGAGATCTGCGAGACGATGGTCGCGTCGAGGCCGCGGCGGGCCTTGAAGACGGCCGGCGTGTCGGTGCGGAAGTCGTACTTGTTGATCTCGCCGATGGCGTCGCCGGTGCCCATGGCGATCGTGCTCGAGTCGATCGCGGGGTGATTGAGGCCCGTGGACATGAGGTGCTCCTTCGAGTGACGGACGGTGGCTTCAGACGGTGGCGGCCTGTGCCGCGGTGGCGGCGGTCGGATCCCGCATCGAACGCTCGATTGCCGCAGCCTCCGGGTAGGCCGAACGAATCCGTTCGTAGCCCTTCTTGTGCAGTTCGGCGGCCAGTTCGGGCCCGCCCGATTCGACGATCCGGCCTCCGAGCATCACGTGCGTCCGCAGCGGAATATTATGCTCGAGCAGCTGCTCGTGGTGCGTGATGATCAGGATGCCCATCTCGGCGCCGCCGATCCGGGCGATGCTCTGGCTGGCGAGCCGGACGGCATCGGCGTCGAGGCCGCTGTCGGTCTCGTCGAGGATGGCGAACTTGGGGCGGAGCATCGCGAGTTGGAGGATCTCGGCCCGCTTCATTTCGCCGCCGGAGAACCCGTCGTTGACGTAGCGGCGGGCGAATTCGGTGTCGATGGACAGATCCGCCATCTTCGCCTTGAGTTCGGAGCGGAAGTCCTTCATGGGCATCAGTTCCTGCCCTTCCTTGCGGTCGGGATTCCGCACGTTGGTGACGGCGTGTCGCAGGAAGTCCGCCAGCCTGACGCCAGGGATCGACATCGGTCGCTGGAAGGCCAGGAACACCCCCGCACGGGCCCGCTGGTCGGGCTCCATGGCGAGCAGATCGTGACGCGTGCCATCGGCCTCCACCAGTTCGATCGAGCCGGCGGTGACCTCGTAGGAAGGGTGACCCATGATGCAGTAGCCCAGCGTGCTCTTGCCGGAGCCGTTGGGCCCCATCAGGGCGTGGATCTCCCCGCGGCCGATCTCGAGATCGACGCCCTTGAGGATCTCCTGCCCGTCGACGGCGGCGTGCAAGCCCTTGATGACGAGTTTTTCCTGCGACTGCGAGCTCATGGGATGCCTTCGTGCCTGGTGGGTGCGGCCTCACGGCCTCACGTCATCGCCTCAATCGTTCAGGACTGAACCTTCTGGTGATCGAACACGAGTCCGCCGTCGGCCACGGGGGATACGACGTAGCCGGAGTGGTGGGGGACAGGCAGTTCGTCGTCGACCTTGCCCACGCTTCCGGAGCGTTTGGCGATCCGTTGGCCCTGGATCTTGTCCTGGATCCGCATCAAGCCCTCCAGGAGACTCTCCGGGCGGGGCGGGCAGCCCGGCACGTAGACGTCCACCGGCACGACCAGGTCGACGCCTTTCACGACGTGGTAGCCCCACTTGAAGTAGGGCCCGCCGCCGGTCGTGCAGGCGCCCATGGCGATCACGTACTTCGGATCGGGCATGAGGTTGTAGAGCCGACGGACGCGGCTGGCCATCTTGTAGGTCACGGTGCCGGCCACGATCATGAGGTCGGCCTGTCGGGGCGTGGCCCGGAAGGCGCCGGCGCCGAAGCGGTCGAGGTCGTAGCGGCTGGCCCCTGCCGCCATCATTTCGATGGCGCAGCAGGCGAGGCCGAACGTCATCGGCCAGATGCTCGACTGGCGGGCCCAGTTGATGGCCTGCTCGACCGTCGTGAGGACCATGTTTTCCTCGAAACGACCCTCGATCCAAGGCGTCGGGTTGACCAGGGGCTGTGTCATTCGGGGGCTCCGCGTTTCAGGTTTGCGAGGGCTCTGGTGTCGGGAGAGAAACCGCAGGCATTCGATGCTTCAAACCGGTTTGTTGCAAGGGGCGACGGTCGTGAGCAGGCCGCCTTCATCCCTGCCCACGGTGAATCGGCAGCAGGAACCGCCGTCCAGTCGGCATTCCGAAAGTTGCACGGTGGCGCCGACGAGGTCCTGCAGCATCATCCGCTCGGCGGCACAGATGCCGCGGTCCTGCTCCGCCAGGTCGGGGTAGGGACAGGCGTAGCTGGTCAGGACGGGCAGGCTGCCAGCCGAGGCTTCGGCGGGCTCGACGCTACAGGAAATCTGGCGTTCGCGGAGGATTCTGGCGGTGCTTTCCAGCCTCTGTCGGGGCGTTTCCCCGGAAATTTCCGCACGGTACATCTCGGCCATCGCCGTGCCGATCCGCGCGATCAGGCCCTGCCTGACCGCCGGCTCGCGGACACTGCGGATTTCCCGCCAGAGCACCATCGCCAGGTCACGGAAGTTATCCCCTCCCGTCCGCCGGCCCTTGTCGGTGAGGCTGTAGACGTGAGAAGGCCGGCCGCGGAGCCGGGCGGACCGGTTGCCCGGCGTCCCGGCCGCAACATCGCCCGTGTGGGCAAGGGTCGAGCGGCCCACCAGCCCTGCCCGCATCAGGCGGTCGAGACGCTGGCGAACGGCGGTGGCCGTCACTCCCAGCCGTGCCGCGAGTTCGCCGATGCCGAGCGGGCTTTCCGCCAGCAGCAGTTCGATCAAGGCTGCGTCGGAGGATCGGTGTTCGGCAGGGGAGACAGAGCGACTCATGCCCCAACTCTATGCCATCCGGTATTTTTGACAAGTGGGCCTGCGAATAATCGGGCCGTCGGCATCAGGCGGCCGTCTCACGGGGGAATGACGTGGCCATGGCCTCCAGAAACTCCTCCCGGGTCGTCACCCGCGAGACCTTCCCGCGGAATTCGCGGGCACCCGGTAGGCCCTGCGCGTAGGCACAGGCGAATTTTCGCATCAGCATGGTGCCGCGGTCCACGCCGAACCGGCGGCAGACGAGGTCGTAGTGGTGCAGCACCAGTTCCCGCTGTTCGGCGAGCGAGGGGTCGGGCGGCACGGGGCTGCCGCGCAGGAGCGCCGCCACCTGGGCGAAGATCCACGGCCGCGCGAGCGCTTCCCTGGCGATCATCACGCCATCGACGCCGCTCTCGCGGAGCCTCGCGACCGCCGTCTCGGCCGAATCGATGTCGCCGTTGCCGACGACCGGCATCCGCGACACGCTCCGCTTCACCTCCGAGATGGCCCGCCAGTCGGCCGCGCCGGAGAAGAACTGCGAGGCGACGCGGCCGTGCACGGTGAGGCAGGAGGCTCCCGCCTCCTCGATCCGCTGGGCCACCTCGATGGCCGTCCGGCATGTCTCGGCACAGCCCAGGCGGATCTTCGCCGTCACGGGAACGCCGTCACACGCCTCCACCACCCGGCGCACGATCGTCCCCACGCGATCGGGATCCCGCAGGAGCCACGAGCCGCTGTGCGCCTTCTCCGTCACCTGCCGCACGGGGCAGCCGAAATTCAGGTCGACCACGCTGACGCGGAAGTCCCGGGCGAGCCGGCGGCCCACCGTCGCGAGGTTGTCGGGATCGTTGTCCCACATCTGCACGGCCAGCGGTCGCGGTTCGTCGCGCACGCCCCAGAGCCGGTCGGGGTGCTCGCCGCGGTGCGTCTCCAGCCAGGCGGCGCCGCGGGCGGCGATCATCTCGGTGGCCAGCAGGCCCGCGCCGCCGCACTCACGCACCACCTGTCGGTAGGCGAAGTTCGTATACCCGGCCATCGGTGCCTGCAGCACCGGCGGGTCGACGATGACCGGTCCGATGGCGAGCGGCGGAACCGTGGTGCCGGGGGCTGCGGGAGCGGCGGAGAGCGGGGGCATGACGCGGCGAAGCGGGGGCGGTCGCGCGGGGCACTACCCGCGGAGCATGCCCCTGAGCTTACTCGCCGCGGCACGTCCGAGTCGAAGTGGCTTGTCGGCGTCGTGAAAATGCGCCAGGCACTCGTTGCGGGAGGGCGACGAGATCGCGCGGACCTTCCCGATCTGCACCAGATGGGACCGGCCGAGCCTGGCGAAATCCGTCGCCGGAAGCATCGTTTCCCACTCGGTCAGCGTTCGCTTCATCTGCCGGCGGTCGTGCCCCGCCAGCTGGACGATCGAGTAGTTCTGCAGCGATTCGATCCAGAGCACGTCCGCGACGGGCACGAGGTCGGTCGCTTTCTCGCCGGCCGGCCGGGACGGGAGCGGGATGCGGTCGGCCGGGCGAAGCTGGGCCGACGCCGGCGGCGCGGCTGCCGGCGCCGGGTGCGAACCGCGGGCGAAGAGCCGGTCGAGCCGCCGCATCGTCTCCTGCAGTCGGGCCGCAGAGAAGGGCTTGAGCAGGTAGTCGACCGCGCCGAACTGGTAGGCCGCGACGGCGTACTCCGGCCGGTCGGTGACGACCACGATCGCCTGCTCGCGGTCGAGATGCCGGGCGAGCGTCGCGCCCGCGCCATCTGCGATCGACACGTCGAGAAACACGACGTCGGGCCGTTGAGCGGCGGCCTGCTCGAGCGCCTCGGCGACGGTGTGCGCCGTGCCCGCAACCACGATCCCAGGATGGCCCTTGAGCGACGCCTTGAACCGGCGAACCGCTCCCGGATCGGCGTCCACGATCATGGCCGACAGCGGCGGAGATGCTTCGTCTTGAAGCGGGCGGAGGATCATACAATCGGTAAAATCGGTACGGTCGAAACTGTCCCCTGACGATACCGTCGGATCGCGGCGATGCAAAAAACGCCATTTTGCGGCGAAATTCCCCGGAGAAAAGGCACCCGGGAACGGCCGGCCGGCGGGTTTCAGTTGGCCGGAGCGGCCACGGGAGGGGCCACCGGAGGGGCCACGGCGGGAGGCTCTCCGGCCCCGGCCGGCTGGGGTCGCCACTGGATCGGGGTGCCGATGAGCATCGACACGAACCGGTCATCGGGCACGGAGGGATCGGCGACCGCCATCGCGTATTCGGCGATGTCCAGATTGTAGGCCTTCATCACCTTCACGAACTCGCGTTGCTGGCCGGTCAGTGCGGCGTGGGCTGCCGTCACCGCCTCGATCGGCCGCTGGCCCTTGGCGTGGTCGGCCTCCGCCATCTGCATCGCCTTCTGCGCGGCGATCACGGCCGCCGCACGCGCCTCGAGCGCCTCGTGTTTCGAGGGCAGCATCCGCACGATCGCCCGGATGCGTCCGGTGGCGGGGCGGGTCGCGAAGATCGTCTCGAAGTGGGTCTGGTAGGGACCCGCCAGCGGCCTGTCGACGGGCCAGGGCAGCGGGTCGCCGGCAGGCAGCCGGACCAGGTCGACCAGTTCCTGCTGGGCGGCGATGAGTTCGGCGCGGGCGTCGGCCAGATCGGCGCGGGCCGCGGCCAGGGCGACGTCCAGCACGGCCCGGTCGTGGGGATCGCCGCCCGGCGCGATGAGTTCGAGGCGTTCGAGCGCCTCGGTGCTCGAGCGGAGCACCGCGTAGCCCCCGGAGACCTTCCAGTAGGCCTGCGCGATCCAGAGCCGACGGGCGCGATCGCCCGACCGCTCGAGCGCCTCCACGAGCGGCAGCGGGCGGGCATACACGTTGGGGCGTGCTCCGGCGGTCGCCGCGCCGTCTTCGAGCGGTTCGAGGGCCTGGGAGAGGACGGCGGTGGCCACGCTGACGGCGGGCTGTTCGCCGCGGCCGGCCGCGGCCGGCGTCACCACGACCGAGACCGTGCCGTCGGCCGCGGGCTCGCTCCTGGCGACATCTTCCGCGTGGCCCGCGCGGCCCGCCAGGATGACGGCCACGGCCAGGAGCACGATCCGTTGAGACATAAACCATCGCATGGACGCATGATACCCGGTCGCCGACCCCTCCGCCTCCGTCTCGTGGCCAGGGGATCGTGAGTCGGCCTACGAAGCCGCGTCGAGGTAGGGGTCCTGGCTCATCTGGATGTGCGCCTCGGCCCGTTGCCGCTCGACGTATTCGAGCACCCGCCGCTGCCGGATGTGCCTCGCCTCGATCCGCTTCTGCGCCCGGCGAAACATGGCGAGCAGCCGCTCCGGATCGCCCGACAGCCGTCCGGCCAGGCCGGCCACGATGCGGCGGGCGCGGGCGGGACCGTATCCCTGGATCAGGATGTCGTCGTCGAGCGCCACGTACTGCCGCCACGTGCCGGGGTCGCCCTGCCGGCCGCAGCGGCCGACGAGCTGCCGATCGATGCGGGCCGAGTCGTGCAGTTCCGTGCAGACCACGTGCAGCCCGCCGAGTTCCTGCACGCCCTCGCCCAGCTTGATGTCGGTGCCGCGGCCCGCCATGTTCGTGGAGACGGTGATCTGGCCCCGCTGCCCGGCCTGCGCGACGATTTCGGCCTCCTTCTCGACGTGCCGGGCATTGAGCACCGTGTGCCGCAGGCCGGCGGCCGCCAGGAGGCGGGAGAGTTCCTCCGACTTGTCGATCGATCGCGTGCCGATGAGCACGGGCCGGCCGATCTCGTGCAGTTCCTTCACCTCGGTCACGATCCGGGCGAATTTCTCAGCCTGGTTCACGCAGACCACCGGCGCGAGCCGCTGCCGGATCGCGGGCCGGTTGGTGGGGACGACCGCCACGGCCACGTCGTAGGTGCGGGCGAGTTCGCCCGCGCTGGTGGCGATCGTGCCGGTCATGCCCGCCAGGTGAGGCCAGCGGGCGAACAGATTCTGCAGGGTGATCCTCGCCGCATGCCCGGATGCGACGGTGGATTCGATCTGCTCCTGAGCCTCGACGGCCTGGTGCAGCCCGTCCCGCCAACTGCGGCCTTCGGCGGCGCGGCCCGTGGACTCGTCGATGATCACGACCTTGCCGTCGCGGACGACGTATTGCCGGTCGCGGATGAAGAACCGCCGCGCCCGCAACGCCCGCTCGACGGCCTCGTAGATCGCCAGCAGGCTCACCGACTCGATCACGTCGGGCCTGGGCATGGCCCGCACGCGGCTGCGGCCGCGGCCGAGGAGTTCGCAGGTCTGTTTCTGCTGCTCGACCTCGAAGTCCACGTCGGCCTCCAGTTCCGCCGCGGCCTGCGCGGCGAAGCGGAACAGCCCCTGCTCGGCGGCCTGCGCCTCGCCGGGAGGCGACGCGATGATGAGCGGCGTGCGGGCGTCGTCGATGAGCACGTTGTCGGCCTCGTCGACGAGTGCGAACCAGTAGGGCCTCTGCAGGAGCTTGGCGGTCGCGCCGGGCGATCTGCCGGCGAGCATCGCGCCCAGGTCGCCGCGGCCCTCGGCGATCTCGCGGTTCATGAGCCGATCCTTCAGGAAGTCGAAGCCGAACTCGCCGGCCGTGCCGTACGTGACGTCGCAGGCATAGGCCTTGCGCCGCTCGTCGAAATCCTGCTGCGACTGGATGATGCCCACCCGCAGGCCGAGCGCCTCGTAGATCGGCATCATCCACTCGGCGTCGCGGTTGGCGAGATAGTCGTTCACCGTGGCCAGGTGCGCGCCGCGACCGAACAGCGAGTAGAGCACGAGCGGGAGGGTGGCCACGAGCGTCTTGCCCTCGCCGGTCTGCATCTCGACGATCGCGCCGTGCACCAGCGCGACGCCCGCCAGCAGCTGCACGTCGTAGTGCCGCATACCGAGTCGCCGTCGTCCCGCCTCCCGCGTGGCCGCGAAGCTCTCGATCAGGAGCGAGTCGACCGGCTCGCCGGCGCGGGCCCGGTAGGAGAGCGACCGGCCGAGTCGCTTGAGGGCGAGGTCGTTCATGCCCTCCATCTCGGGGGCGAGTTCATCGATGCGGGACACGAGCCGCCACGTTGCGGAGCTGATGGCCGGACGGGTGCCGATGCCGAATCGGGGGGCGATGTCTGCCAGCCAGTCGAACATGAATCGTCGCGCCTTCGCCGGATGACTGTTTCCACAGACAGCTGGAGCGATCAGTATCGGCGTCCCCTCCGGCACGGGCAAGGCTCGGGTGGATGGTCGCCTTGGTTTGCCGGCCGAACCTGTTGGTTCGCGGTCTGCGGCATGCTCATCGCCGGCGGACTTCGCTCCATCCGGCTCAGGGACGATGGTGGATCGCTCGTGAGTCGCAGAGTTCACCGGCTCTTGCGCGTGCCTCCGACCGCTCCTCAGCATCGGGGGCGTTTGGAACCGTCCCAACGCCGGGGCCCTGTCAGTACCGGGCCGGCTGGGCCGGGACGGCTCGCGCCGGCGGCATGCTGCTCGTGTTCGAGAAGGGCCACCAGTTGCCGTTGGCCGTCTGCTGCTGCGGGCCGGCGGGCATCTGCGGCATGGCCTGCTGCATCTGGTTGGTCATCTGCTGCTGGGCGCCCTGCATGCCCTGCTGGAACTGGTTGTTCAACTGCTGGGCCTGGTTGTTGAAGCTCTGCTGATACTGGTTCACGGTGTTCTGCATCTGGTTGTTGAACTGCTGCTGTTGCGAGTTCAGGGCCTGCTGGGCCTGGTTGGCGTACTGCTGCGGCTGCGCCTGCAACTGGTTGGCGTACTGCTGGGCCTGGTTGGTGAGGCTCTGCTGATACTGGTTGGCCTGGTTCGCCAACTGGTTGCCGTACTGCTGCATGTTCGGAGCCTGGCCGGTCTGCTGCGGGATCATGGACGGGGCGGCGACGTTGCCCGACTGGGCCCAGCTCCAGGTGTTGTTGGCGGGCGCAGCGGGCTGGGCGGCGCCCTGCCAGCTCGTGGCCGGGCCGGGCATCGGGCCGCCGGCGGGGGCGGCCGGGTAGCCGACGGCCTGCGGCGGGGCGGCGTAGCTGCCGTAGGTGGCCGGTTGTCCGATCATGCCCGTGGCCGGCGGTGCGACGGTGCTGCCGTAGACCGGCGCCGCCGTCTGGGGCGGGGTCTGGCAGCCGGCGAGTCCGAGCAACGCGACGGCGGCGAGGGCCGCCGTCGCCAGACAGAGGTACGAGCCGTGGTCGCCGAACCGGTTTCCCACGCTCCGGCATGGGCTGTCAGGCCGCGCATGCGGGGATGCGGAGCGGCAGTCTGAAGATTGAAACACGTCTCAGTTCTCCGCAGGCTGACGGCCGGAAGGCGGGCCATCGGGCCGGACATGACGATTCGGGGTGGCTCTCTGGGCCGAACCGGCTGGACTGGACCGGGCCGGGCACGGTCGGGCAGGGAGGATAGCGAGTCTCGCGCACGGGTCCAGACCAGTTGCAGGCGCATCCGGCTTTGGTGTAGCACCGGCGTCGGGGCGGCGACAGCCTCGTCGCGTGGGCAGGATAGCCCGATGCTCCTCGTGCTTTCGCCGACCCCTCCGCCCGCGTTTCCTGCTTTCCCAAATCCGGTTTCCCCGATCATCGTCAGGGTTGTCTCGGCTGCGTCCCAGTCGTCCCGTCCCCCCGACTCCCCGCCCCTTGCCTCGCCACGGGTCCACTCCATGAAACCAAAAGGAGACTTCTCCCCGACGGTCTTGGCCGCGGCTCCCACCGGCCTGGTCGAGGAACTGCGACGGGAGGCGATGCGACTGGGTTTTTCGAGGATCGGCATCGCCCCGGCCGTGCCACCGCCGCGGCAGGAACTGGTTCGCGGCTGGCTCGATCGGGGGTTCGCCGGGGTGATGCGGCCGTGGTTCGAGCGGCAGATGCCGCTGCGGGCTGATCCGGCGACGCTGCTCTCCGGCGCGCGGAGCGTGATCATGCTCGCCACGGATCATGCGACCTCGGCCGGCGCTCTCACGGATGGCGCTGCCCCGGATGACGCTGCCCCGGATGACGCTGCCCCGGATGACGCTGCCCCGGATGGTGGCGCCGCCACGGCAGGGCGGGGCCGCGTGGCCCGCTATGCCTGGGGCGACGACTACCACGACCTGCTCCGTGGCCGGGTCAACCTGCTCGGAGCATGGCTCGACGCCCGCGTGCCCGGCTGCCGCACCCGCGGCGTCGTCGATTCGGCGCCGCTGGCGGAG
>JBIIYN010000341.1:0-4084 GCA_044346795.1 Pirellulales bacterium | reverse complement strand
CGGCGGAGACGGGCCACGTGGTGTTCGGCACGCTGCACACGTCGAGCGCCCAGGGCACGGTGAACCGCATCATCGACGCCTTCCCCACCAACCAGCAGGAGCAGGTGCGCACGCAGCTCTCCACGGCGATCATCGGCGTGGTGTCGCAGACGCTCCTGCCGAAGATCGGCGGCGGCCGCGTGGCGGCCTACGAGATCCTCGTCGTGACGCCCGCCATCGGCAACCTGATCCGCGAAAACAAGACGTTCCGCATCAATTCGTCGATCCAGACGGGGGCCAAGCTCGGCATGCAGCTGCTCGACGACCATCTCTTCAAGCTCTGGAACGAGAAGAAGGTCACGAAGGAAAACGTGCTCGCGAAGGCGCAGTCTCCCGACGACCTGGCCCAGCGGATCTTCAACGCCGAGCGGGGCATCTTCGAGGAGCTCAACGACGACAAGAAGGGCAAGCGGGACCAGGACCACTGAACCATGGCACTCCGACGCCTCGGCCAAATCCTGATCGACCTCGGCATTATCGACGAGCCGCAGCTCGAGGCGATGCTCGAAGAGCAATCCGCCCGCGGCGGCGAGCTGCTCGGCCGGATCGGCGTGTCGATGAGCCTCTTCAGCCAGGAGCAGCTCGCGGAGGCCCTGGCGGAGCAGTGGAGCACCACCGTCGCGGTGCTGGCCGACCGGCCGATGAACGCCGGCGTGCTCGAGATCGTCAGCGAGCCGATGGCGCAGCTCTACCGGATCGTGCCGCTCGAGCTTTCCGGCAACCGTCTCACGATCGCCTCGGCCGAGCCGCAGAAGATCCAGATCCCCGACGAGCTGCGGGTGCTGCTCGGCTACGACATCCACGTCTGCGTGGCGACGGAGCACGACATCCAGAAGGCGATCGACAAGTATTATTCCACGTCCACCGAAACGGTGGAGTCGATCGTCGACAAGCTCGAGGCCGACAAGGAGCTGGAGGCGGCGGCAGCGGCGGCGGCCCTGCGTGACGGCCCGATCGACCTCACGAGCGTGGAGGCGCTGGCCGAGAGCGCGCCGGTCCGCAAGCTGCTCAACATGGTGCTCCTGATGGCGATCCGCGACGGCGCCAGCGACATCCACTTCGAGCCCTTCGAGCACGAGTTTCGGATCCGGCTGAAGGCCGACGGCGTGCTGCAGGAGATGGTGCCGCCGCCCAAGCACCTGGCCTTCGCGATCACGACGCGGATCAAGGTGATGGCCAGCCTCGACATCGCCGAGCGGCGGCTGCCGCAGGACGGCCGGATCGAGCTGACGGTGGGCGGCCATCCGGTGGATCTCCGCGTGAGCGTGCTGCCCACGCTCTTCGGCGAGAGCGTGGTGATGCGGGTGCTCGACCGGGGCGTGGTGTCGCTCAATCTCGAAAAGCTGGGAATGCCGGCGGAGATGCTCGCCCGGTTCCGGTCGATCATCCACCGTCCCAACGGCATCGTGCTGGTGACGGGGCCGACGGGCTCGGGCAAGACCACCACCCTCTATTCGGCGCTCTCCGAGCTCAACGACATCGAGGACAAGCTGATCACCACCGAAGATCCCGTGGAGTACGACATCGACGGGATCGTGCAGGTGCAGATCGACACGGAGATCGGCAACACGTTCGCCGCCTGCCTGCGGGCGATCCTCAGGCAGGATCCCGACCGCATCCTGGTGGGGGAGATCCGCGACGTGGAGACGGCGGAGATCGCCGTGCAGGCCGCGCTCACCGGCCACATGGTGTTTTCCACGCTCCACACCAACGACGCCCCGGCCACGGTCACGCGGCTCCGCGACATGGGCATCCCGCCGTTTTTGATCACGGCCACGGTGGAGGCCGTGCTCGCCCAGCGGCTGGTCCGGCGGATCTGCGCCAACTGCAAGGAGGAGATCGTCCCCGACGCCCAGATGCTGGCCGATCTCGAACTCACCACGGAGCAGGCGGTCGGCAAGAGGTTCTTCCGCGGCCGCGGCTGCGACAAGTGCAACGACAGCGGCTACAAGGGCCGCCTCGGCATCTACGAACTGCTCGTCATGACCGACGAACTCCGCGACATGGTGATCCGCAACGCCTCGACGGAGGAGCTCCGGGAAGTGGCCCGTCGCGCCGGCATGATCACCCTGCGCGACTCCGGCATGAAGGGAATGTTCGACGGCCTGACCACCGCCGAGGAAGTGATCCGCGAAACGATCCTGGAAGCCTGATGCCCATGAATCCCCCAACCGCGGAAATCGTTCCCATAAAAGCCCCAAGCGCAAGCGCGGGGATTCCGTCTCATAAAAGCCCCAAGCGCAAGCGCGGGGATCGCCTGAATCCCGGAACCTAACCCATGCCCACCTATCTCTTCGAAGCCATCGACGCGACCACCGGCAAGGAAGTGCGCGACACCGTCGACGCCGCGACCGAGGCCGAGGCCCAGGCCACGATCCGGTCGATGGGCTACATGATCACGAAGATCAAGGCCAAGAAGGCCACGGGCCCCGGCGGCAAGAAGAAAAACCGCGGGTTCGTGTTCGGCGGGGTGAAGGGGAAGGACCTTTGCCTCTTCACGCGGCAGCTCTCGATCCTGCAGGACGCCGGCCTGCCGATCCTGCGGAGCCTCAAGATCCTGGCCGACATGCAGAAGCCGGGCCGCCTGAAATGCAGCCTCGAAGACGTGTGCGAGGAGATCGAGGGCGGCTCGACGCTCTCGGAGGCGATGTCGAAGAGCCCGAAGGCGTTCGACCGGCTCTATGTCAACATGATCCGCGCGGGCGAGGCGGGCGGTGCGCTCGAGGTGATTCTCCGCCGTCTGGCGGAGTTCATGGAGCGTGCCCAGTCGCTCAAGCGGAAGGTGAAGGGCGCGATGATCTACCCGATCGTCGTGGTGAGCGTGGCGGTGGGCATCCTCACGTTCATCATGCTGAAGATCGTGCCGCAGTTCAAAAAGATCTTCGACGACTTCGGCACGACGCTGCCGGGGATGACGCAGATCCTGATCGACTTCTCGAATTTCATCGCCACCGGCAAGCTGCCCCAGTCGGATATCACCCTGCCGCCGGGCTGGATGTTCATTTTGGGCAGCCCGTTGATCCTCTTCTACGGCATCAAGGCCATCCGCATGGTCCCTTACGGCCGGTTCGGCTGGGACCTCTTCACGCTCAAGTGCCCGATCTTCGGCCAGCTCGTCGAGAAGAACATCGTCTCCCGCGCGGCCCGCACGCTGGGCACGCTGCTCGGCGCCGGCGTGCCGATCCTGGAGGCGCTCAACATCACGAAGAGCACGGCGGGCAACATGATGTTCGAGGTGTTGTTTGCGAAGACGTCGGATTCGATCCGCGACGGCAACGCGATCGCGAAGCCGCTGAAGGAGTATTCGGTGCCGCCGTTCCATCCGATGGCGCTGTTTTTCTGGACGCTCATCGTGCCGGGCATCGGCGCGCTGCTCTACATGGGCAAGTACAAGCAGCCGGTGGTGGACCCGCTGATGATCAACATGGTGGACGTGGGCGAGGAATCGGGCGAACTCGACACGATGCTCTACAAGGTGGCCGACACATTCGACGAGGAGGTGGCCGTCCTGACGGAGAGCCTGACGAGCCTGATGGAGCCGCTGCTCATCATCTTCCTGGGTGGTGCGGTGGGTTTCATCGTGATCGCGCTCTTCCTTCCGCTCATCAAGCTCATCAACGACCTGTCGTGAGGAGTGCCATGCGATTCCGCAAACTACAGCCGGCCGCCGAAAAAGGGGACTGGCTCCCCGAGCGCAGCGAAGGGTGCCTGTCCCCTTTGTCGTGCCTGTCCCCTTTGTCGTGCCCCACCGTGAACGGCCGTTCCCGCACGTCGGCCGGCCGCCGCGCGTTCACCCTCGTGGAACTCCTGGTGGTGATCGGGATCATCGCGGTGCTGGCGGCGATCATCACGCCGGCGGTGATGCGGGCCCAGGCGAGCGCGAGAAACGCGGCGATCAAGGCGGAGATCGACATGCTCCACATGGCGATCATGAACTACAAGAACGAGTACGGGAGTTTCCCGCCGTGTGTTGACACTGAATATGCCGCGTCTGCGTATACCGCCACCGGCCAAGCAGCAAAACACCTGAACAGGCTATTTCCGC
>JBIIYN010000340.1:0-4106 GCA_044346795.1 Pirellulales bacterium | reverse complement strand
GGGATCGCCCGCCTCCTCCAGCGGGCGGGCCGCAGCGGCCACGCGCCCGGCGCCACGGGCCGGCTGATCTGCGTGCCGACACATGCGCTCGAACTGATCGAGTGCGCCGCGGCGCGGCGGTCCGCCGCCGCGGGCGTGGTCGAAGCCCGCCATCCGCTCACCGGCGCCCTCGACTGCCTGGCCCAGCACCTGGTCACCGTGGCCTGCAGCGGCGGCTTCCGCGAGCACGAACTGCGGGCCGAGGTCGCGGGCACGGCGGCCTTCGCGGCGCTTGACGACGCCTCGTGGCGGTGGGCGCTCGACTTCGCCGCACGGGGCGGGCCGGCGTTGGCCGCGTATCCGAATTTCGCCCGCATCACCGAACGCTTCGGCCGCTGGTACGTGGCGAGCAAGGCGATCGCGCGGCTCCATCGGCAGTCGATCGGCACGATCGCGGGCGACGCCACCGTCGACGTGAAATGGCTGCGCGGTGGGCGGCTCGGCACCGTCGAGGAATCGTTCGTGTCGCGGTTGAATCCGGGGGACCGGTTCCTGTTCGCCGGCCGGTCTCTTTCGCTCTTCCAGTTCGACGGCCTCACCGCCTGGGTGAAGCGGTCGCGGACCGCCGCGCCCCTCCAGGTGCCACGCTGGAATGGCGGCCGCATGCCGCTCTCCACGCTGCTCTCGGCGGCGGTGCTCGATCTGGTGCAGTCGGCGGCGGCGCGGGGCGGCCTTGCAACGCCGGCATCGGCCCCGGGCCTGCCGCCGGAGGTGCGGGCCGTGATGCCGCTCTTGCAGACGCAGGCGCGGTGGAGCCGTCTGCCGGGCGACGACTGCCTGCTCGTCGAGCGGGTACGGTCCCGCGACGGCCACCATGCCTTCCTCTTCCCTTTCGCTGGCCGTCTCGTGCACGAGGGGCTGGCGGCGGTGGTGGCCTGGCGGATCGCGCAGCGGCGGCCGTGCACGCTCACGATGGCCGCGACCGACTGGGGCTTCGAACTGGCCGGCCGGGAGCCGTTCTTCGACCACGACCGCGAGTGGCGGCAGGTGCTCTCGCCGGCCAACCTGCTCGAGGACCTGCTCGCCTGCCTGAACGGCACCGAGATGACGCGGCGGCATTTCCGGGAGATCGCCCGGGTGGCCGGGCTCGTGACGGGCGGCCGGCGGACGAACCGGCAGACGCAGTCGTCGGCCGGCCTGATCTTCGACGTGCTGTCGGAGCACGACGGCACGAACATGCTGCTCGCCCAGACCCGCCGTGAGGTCCTCGAGCAGCAGTTCGAGTTCGCCCGCCTCCGCTCGGCGGTCGAGGCAATCGCCGTGAAGGACATCCGCATCATCGACACGCCCCGCCTGTCGCCGCTGGCGTTTCCGATCTGGGCGGAGCAGGTGCAATCGCGGCTCACCACCCAGGGTTGGCTCGAGCGGATCACCGAGATGGCCCGCGAACTGGAGCAGGCGGCAGGAGACTCGCCCTCATGAACGCGATCCGCATCGGCTGCCACCGGGGAAACGGCGACCGCCACCGCGGAGCCCGCGGCCGACATCCTGCTCCTGCCTGGCCGCGCGGCGCTCCTGCCCGCCGCACGGACGCTGCTCGTGGCCGATCTCCATCTCGGGAAGGCCGCGACGTTTCGCCGGGCGGGGATCCCGGTGCCGGAGGGCTCGGCACAGCGCGATCTCGAGCGGCTCGGGCAGCTCGTGGAGACCCACGACGTGCGACGGGTCGTCGTGCTCGGCGACCTCTTCCATGCCCGCAGCGGCTGCACGCCGCAGGTGTTCGCCGAGTTCGCCGCCCTGCGGACGCGGATCGCCGCGACCTCCGTCGTGCTCGTGCTCGGCAATCACGACCGGCAGATCGGCCGCCTGCCCGACACGCTCGGCCTCGACGCGTGCGTGGCCGCCCTCGACGAGCCCCCCTTCCGCTTCGTGCACGAGCCCGCGACCGATCTCGCGGCCTCGGGCCGGGGACTCTTCACCGTCGCGGGCCATCTCCACCCGACCGTGGCCATCCGCAGCCCCAGCGGCGACCGGCTCGCCGACCGCTGCTTCGTGGCGGAGCCGGCGGTCCTGGTGCTGCCCGCCTTCGGCTCCTTCACCGGCGGCCACCGGATCACCCCCGTGGCCGACATGCGGCTCTGGATCGCGCGGGACGACGGCGTGGCGGACGTGACACGGCTCGTTGCCGGCACCGCGAAGAGACCACGAGCCCGCTAGAGCGCATTCGACTTTGGTGTAGCACCGGCTTCGGGGCGGCAAAAGTCTCGTCGCGTGGGCCGGGGCGGCCCAGTCTTTGTCCGCCGCTCCGACGGCGGAAGGCAATGCTCCTCGAGCTTTCGCCGACCCCTTCGCCTATCTCTCGTGGCTTACCGGGGCATCGCTACAGCTATCCCGGATTTGCTCGAGCGGTCGTTTGATCGTCTCATCCACGCTCCGCGGATCACTACGACTTCAGCCGCTCACTTCGCGAAAGGCCACGGGCAGCCGGTCGAGCAGGTCGCGGGCCGTCATCGAGACCTCGCCGAGCGCCTCGGCGGCCACGTCACCGGCGCGGCCGTGCACCCACGCGGCGAGCCGCGCGGAAGCGAAGGGATCAAGCCCCTGCGCCAGAAGCGCGGCGACGACACCCGTGAGCACGTCGCCGGTGCCGGCCGTCGCCATGCCGGGATTGCCGGTATCGTTGTGCGCCCGACGGCCGCCGTCGGTGATCAGCGTCGCCGGTCCCTTCAGGACGACCACGGCACCGATCGTTGTGGCGAACGTGGCGGCCCGTTCTTCGAGCATGGCCCGGTCGCCGGCCGCGGCCGACGATGGATCGCCGCCGAGCAGCCGCAGCATCTCGCCGGCATGGGGCGTGAGGATCCGCGGCCCCGCGTGGGCGGAAAGCTGTCCACCGTCGAGGTGGCCGTCGCTGTGGGCGAGCGCCCAGAGGGCGTCCGCGTCGAAGACCGCCGGCTGCGGAAGATGCTGCCAGAGGCGGGCCACCAGCTGGATCACCGCGTCGGAACGGCCGACGCCGGGACCGACGGCCACGGCATCGGCCGCGCCCGCGCGGGCCTGGATCCTCTCGACCGCCTCCTCGACCGCGTCGGTGGCGAACGTTCCGTCGGTCCGCCCCGGCAGTCCCCGGGTCATCACGCAGGGGTCGAAGCTCGCCGCGATCGCCACGATCTGCTCCGGCACGAGCGCCTCGACGAGCCCGGCACCGCTCCGCAGCGCGGCTGAGGCCGCCAGCGCCGGCGCCCCGGCCATGCCGGCAGCCCCACCGACCACGACGACGCGGCCATAATCCCGCTTGCTCGTGTCTCGGCGGCGGCGTGGCAGGGTCGGCAGGTCGGGGGGTGGCATCGCCGTGCGTTCCTGATTTTCGGTCGTGGAGCCGTTGGCGGTCGCGAAAACCGGCGGACGGATCGCGGGGTGCGAATTCCGGGGTGCCGGACCGTTACCTTGACTGAACCGATCACAAGGGGCTACCTTCGCCGACGTCGCATAGGATAGCAGTTTGGATCCCAAGGAGACGGGTGCCCCCTCATGAGTGCCGCAGACAACCCGGGTGATCTGTTCAACGTCAAGAAGGTCCGTCGCCTGATCGAGCTGATGAAGGAGCACGATCTTTCGGAACTGGATCTGAAGCAGGCGGATCATCGCGTGCGGATCAAGCGTGGTGGCGAAGTGATCACCACCGTGGCAGCGCCCGTCGCCACCCGCGGCACGGCCGCCGCGGCGCCGGCCCGGGAATCGGCGGCGGATGCCCGGATGCTCGTGATCAAGAGCCCCATGGTGGGAACCTTCTACAGGGCTTCGGGCCCCGACGCCGCCCCGTTCGTGAAGGTGGGCGACCGCATCGGCCCGGAAAAGACGGTCTGCATCGTCGAGGCCATGAAGGTCTTCAACGAGATTCCCGGCGGCGTCTCCGGCCAGGTCGTGGCGATCCTCGTCGAAAACGGGGCGCCGGTCGAGTTCGGCCAGCCGCTCATCAAGGTCGATCCGGAGGCGTAGGCCGTCCCGGAGTGTGATGACCGCGGGGCTCACCGACGCCCCGCGGTCGATTGTCTTTTCGCTGGCCCGATCTTCTGGCGGGAGCCTATGTTCAAACGAATTCTGATAGCCAATCGGGGCGAGATCGC
>JBIIYN010000339.1:0-4121 GCA_044346795.1 Pirellulales bacterium | reverse complement strand
CGGCTCATCCAAGCCCGCAGCGCAAGCAAGGGACCGCGGCCGCAGGCCGCGTCGATGCTCGGCCGATTCCCTCGCTCGCGCTTCGGGCTTGCATGGGAACCGGCAGTCATCTGCTCATCTGCTCATCTGCTCATCGGCTCATCGGCTCATCCAAGCCCGCAGCGCAAGCAAGGGACCGCGGCCGCAGGCCGCGTCGATGCTCGGCCGATTCCCTCGCTCGCGCTTCGGGCTTGCATGGGAAGGGCGGGGGACTGGCGGAAGCGTTCCGGCTCAATCTCTCGCGCGGACCACGTCGATCGCTTTCGCGAGCACCGGATCGACGTGCCGCGGCAGCACCGCGTGTGATGGCGACGGCTCCACTACCCGGCCATCCTTGGCGGGAACGACGTCGCGGGCCCGCCGCCAGGCCTGGAGCGTCTCGATCTGCCGGCCGGTGGGCGTGATCTCGCAGCCGCGGTCGGGGCTCACGCCCCAGGCGTCGGTGCCGTCGTCGTCGCTTCGCCGGTGGATGTTTTCGCGGCTGGGCCGCAGATACTCCGACGTGGTCAGCTTCACGAGACCCGTTCCATCCGACAGCGGCACGAGCGACTGCACGGTGCCCTTGCCGAACGAGCGGCTACCCACGACGACCGCCCGGCCGTGGTCCTGCAGGCAGGCGGCAACCACCTCCGCGGCACTGGCGGTGAGGCCATCGATCAGCACGGCGATCGGCAGCTCGGCACAGGCGGCGCCGCGTGTCGCCCGCCGGACCTCGAGGGCCGCGGCGGCGTCGCCCGCGTCGCGGGGGGAACGGCCTCGCGTGGAGACGATCACGCCCTCGTCGAGAAAGATGTCGCACACCTCCACCGCCGCCGACAAC
Source organism: Pirellulales bacterium (assembly GCA_044346795.1). Classification (GTDB taxonomy): domain Bacteria; phylum Planctomycetota; class Planctomycetia; order Pirellulales; family UBA1268; genus CAMCQY01. The sequence continues at coordinate 3,262 of JBIIYN010000339.1, read as the reverse complement.
AGCCCGCCCACGTTGCCGCGCAGGTCGAGAATCAGCACACGTTTCTCCTGCTCGGAATCGCCCGCGGCGGCCAGCCGGCTCGCGACCGTTTCCAGGGCGCGGGTGAGCTCCCCGGCCGTCCGCTCGCCGAAGCTGGTGATCCGCACGACTGCGGCGGCCGGCTCGCCTTCGATCGTCCACTCCCACGAGCCGTCGGGCCGCCGCCGGTCGCCGAGCACGCTCTCCGTCGTCACGAGCTCGCGCACGAGGTCCACTTCGCGTTCCCGCGGGCCGGCCTCGGCGGCCGCCTCGTCGTCGCTTGCGGCTGCGGCCACCGACAGCCTGACGGACGTGCCCGGCCTGCCCCTCAGTCGCTGCAGCACGTCGTCGATCGTCATCTGCCCCGCGGGCTCGCCGTCGATCGCCACGATGCGATCACCGGCGGCGATGCCGGCGTGCCAGGCCGGCCCGCCGTACACGGGGCTCACCACGACGACGCCCCGCGGCGCGTCAGCCCGAGTCGGCTCCGGTTGCATGAGTTCCAGGCCCACTCCGCCGAACTCCTGGTCGAGCAGGCTCTCGAGCTGGTCGCGGCGCTCTCCCGCGATGAAGGCCGAATGCTCGTCGAGCCGCGAGAACACGCCCTCCATCGCCCCCGTGAAGAGCCGCTGCTGATCGACCGGCTCGAGATAGGACCGGTCGATCGCCCCGAGCACCTCGGCGAACCGCCGGCCATGCCCGGCGCGATCCCGCGCCAGCCACGCCACCGCGGCGACGGCGATCATCATGAGCAGGACGAAGAGGTTGCGTTTGGGCATGGCGGAGGGAACGGAGCGAATGTCAGCCCACGGTGGCGAGGTGTGGATCGGCCGAAAGGGCATGGCCCTTGGGCACCACGGTCACGCCCTGCGGCGAAACCGTCAAGCCCCTGGCCGCGTCCTCCTCGGCATTGAAGCCGATCGACATGCCGGCCGGCACCCGGACGCCCTTGTCGATGATGGCACGCCGCACCCGGGCGTGGCGGCCGATGTCGACCCCCTCGAAGAGGATGCTCTCCTCGACCCAGGCGAAGCTGTTCACCCGCACGCCGTGGCCGATGATCGACCGGGTGACCCGGCCGCCGGAGATGATCGCCCCGGGACAGACGAGGCTGTCGGTGGCCTCGCCGCGGCGGGCGGTCGGGCCCTCGCCGGCGAACACGAACTTCGGCGGCGGATAGGCCGGGTGGTGGGTGTGGATGGGCCACTGGCCGTCGTAGAGGTTGAGCTGCGGATCGACCTCGATGAGGTCCATGTTGGCCTCGAAGTAGGCGTCGATCGTGCCCACGTCCCGCCAGTAGGCGTCGGTCTTCCTGTTCTCGTCGCGGAACGGGAAGGCCTGGACGCCGTGCGTGTCGATCACGGCCGGCAGCACGTCGTGGCCGAAGTCGTGACGGCTCATGCGGTCGTGGGCGTCGAGCTTGAGCCGCTCGAGCAGGAAGGGCGTCGAGAAGCAGTAGATGCCCATCGACGCGAGGCACATCCCGTCGTTGCCGGGAATGGTGGGCGGATCGGCGACCTTCTCGCGGAAGGCCCGCACCCGGCCGGCGGCATCGACCTCCATCGTGCCGAATTCGCGGGCCACCTCGCGGGGCACGGGCAGCGCGCCCACGGTGACGTCGGCGCCGCTCTCCTCGTGGGCGTCGATCAGCTTCTGGTAGTTCATCTTGTAGATGTGGTCGCCGGCCAGCACGATCACCAGCCGGGGTGCGGCCTTCTCGATCGAGTAGATGTTTTGGTAGACGGCGTCGGCCGTGCCGAGATACCAGTTCTCGTCCACCCGCTGCTGCGGCGGCAGCACGTCGAGAAACTCGCCGAGGTCCCTGCAGAAGAACCGGTGCCAGCCGACGTTGATGTGGCGGTCGAGGCTGCTGGCCTTGTATTGCGTGAGCAGGAGCATCCGCCGCAGGCCGCTGTTCAAGCAGTTGGAGAGGGCGAAGTCGATGATGCGGTAGCTGCCTCCGAACGGCACCGCGGGCTTGGCCCGATCGCGGGTGAGCGGTTCGAGCCGCGCGCCCTTGCCGCCGGCCAGCACGACCGCGACGACATCGCGAACCCGCATCTGGTCCACGTTCTGGGAACGCATGCTCTGCTCCTCCCCGCCGGCCGCGGCCGGACGGGCATCTTGATGGTTCGGCCGCGTAGGCAAGACTATACGCGCCACCCCCCCCGGCTGGCGATGCCGGTCCGGCTGCCGCCTGCTCCATACCGTCTTTTCCTGGGGGGAACCGATCTGGCTCCGAACCGGGGCAATCTCTACCCTCCCGCGTCCGTGCCCGAAATCCGCCGCCGTCTGGACACGGCGGGAACGCGGGCGTCCACCCGGAACCCACTGCCATGGCCAGCCGGTCGAAGGCCCATTCCCGCCGCGAACGCGACCCCGATGCGGGCGAGTCGCTCAAGCCACTGGTGGTGCTCGTGCTGCTCGGCACGATCCTCTACGGGGCATGGACGATCGTGAGCAAGGGCCCGGGCGGCACGGCGGAACCCCTGCGGGCAGACCTCGCGTCGGCGCCGGCCTTCGCGCCGCAGGTCGAGATGCCGGCGGCCCCTGCCCAGCCCGCGGCGACGACGAACCAACTCAGTCCTGCCACGGCCGCCGACATCGCCGGCCTGCCGGTGGCATCCTCGCCTCCCGCGGCCACCGCGACCGGCGGGCCGACCTACCTGAACGCCGTCTCCGCACCGCCGCCGGTGGCCGAGCCCGCGCCGGCGACTGCAGCAGCGGCAGCAGCGTTGGCCGCCGCCGCCGCGACCACGCCGCCGCCCACAGACATGCCGCCGGCCTCCGGCTTCGATGCCCCGCGTTCCCAGCAGCAGGCACCGCCTGCGTCGGGCTACGCGCGGGAGGCGACGCCCTCGGCCGCCTTCGCATCATCGTGGGCCGACGCCCACGACAAGCTCGCCGCGGGCCGCTACGCCGAGGCCTTGGCGGTGCTCTCGACCTGGCACGACGATCCGTCGCTCGGCCTGGAGGAGAGCCAGCGGCTCGAGGATCTTCTCGGGCAGCTCGCCGGCACGGTGATTTGGTCGCAGCAGGATCTGCTCTTGCCGCCGCACATCGTGCAGGAGGGAGAAAGCCTGCAGTCGATCGCCGCACCGCTCGCCGTGTCGTGGCAGGTGCTGGCCAAGATCAACGGCGTGGCCGATCCGTCGCGACTCGTGCCGGGTGAATCGCTGAAGCTCGTCCGCGGGCCGTTCGATGCCGTGGTGAGCGTGTCGCGCCGGCGGCTGAGCCTCCGGCT
>JBIIYN010000073.1:0-13834 GCA_044346795.1 Pirellulales bacterium | reverse complement strand
CGTCCGAACGGTCCCACGCCAGCGCGCCCCCGTGCTCCTCGGCCACGGCCCGCGCGACCGCGAGCCCCAGGCCGATCCCCTCCGGCTTCGACGTGACGAACGGCTCCTGCATCGTGGCGCGAATGCTCGCCGGCGGGCCGGCCCCCGAGTCCTCGACGGCCAGGACGATGCTCGGCCCGACCGCGGCCGCCGTGAGCCGCACGGTGCCGCCGCGGCCGGCCGCGTCGATGCCGTTGAGCACGAGATTCACCAGCGCCGCCCGCAGGCTGTCGTGGCGGCCGCAGGCCGACAGGCCGACGGGCAGGTCGCACGTCATCCGCACGCCGGCATGGTCGCACCGCGGTGCGGTGAGGTCGCGGACTTCGGAGAGGAGCCGGTCGAGCTGCACCGGCTCGGGCGGCGGCTTCGGCTCGGGTGGCTGCTTCGACGCGGCCGGCGGCTTCGCCAGGGCGAGCAGGCCACGGACCTCCTCCTCGAGGATGTCGAGCTGCCGGCCGGCGACGGCGAGGCTGTCGTCGGGCGGCGTGCCCGACGGCGCCGCCGGACAGCGGCGGCGGTGCAGGTCGATCGCGAGCCTGGCGCCGGTGACGGCGTTGCGCAGCTCGTGGGCGAACCCGGCCGCCAGCTGGCCGAGCAGCCGCTGCCGTTCGCCGGCGACGAGCGAACTGCGGAGCTGCTCCAGCTGGGTGCTCATGTGGTTCACCCCGTCCACGAGCCGATCGATCTCGTCGCCGGCGGCCGGGGCGGCGTGGTCGGCCGCGAGCGTCTGGCCGAATTCCCCCTCCGCGATCCGCGCCACGTGCCGCTCCACGGCGGTGACCCGCGCCGCGAGCCGGCGCGTCGTCTTGAGCCCGAGGGGCACGAGCACCGCGAGCGTGCCGGCGGCCACCGCCAGCACCGGCCAGACCGCCTCGAGCGTCTGCGCCACGATCGACCGCTCGGGCGTGAGGATGAGCACCGTCTCGGGCCGCACGCCCTGGCTCTTGACCGCGCCCACGCGATACGGCGCTCCGCCGAACATGCCGCGGCCCGCGCGGACGGCCGCGGCCACGCCGTCGCCGTGTGCTGACTCGAGCACCTCGGGCGGCAGCGTGGAGAGCCCGAGCCGCCGGGTCGCTTCCTCCCAGACAAGAAAATGGCTGCCCGTCAGCCGGTGCAGGGCGTCGAGCACGGCGGCTGAGAGAGTCACCCGCGACGCGGCGAGGGCATCGGCCACCTGCCGCTGGGCGGCCCGCGTCGCCACGGCCGAACGTCGCGCGGCCAGCCAGGCCGAGAAGCCGACGTTGGCCAGCACGGCGGCGAGCACGAGCCCCACGACGGGCAGCACCAGCTGCCGCGTGAGGGACGGGTGTCGGAGGGGTGGAGGCATCGGGCTCTATTGAGGCTTGAATGAACGATTCATGGTCTGCCGTCGCATCGCGACGGGGATTTGGCCTTGCTGCTCGTGAATCTCCTTTTCATCGGTCAATGGTCGTGGGCGAAGCCGAAGTAGCCGCGGGCGTTGCGGCCGCAGACGTTCTCGATGAGCGGCACGATCCGTTCGCGGCGCCAGGCCGGGTCGTCGGGCAGCCGGCCGCTGGCGAGGTCGGCGCCGACCAGGTCGCAGAGGATCCGGCGGAAGTATTCGTGCCGCGGGTAGGAGAGGAACGACCGCGAATCGGTCACCATGCCGACGAATCGGGAGAGCAGCCCGAGGTCGGAGAGCATGTTCAACTGGTCCCGCATGCCCCGCTCCTGGTCCATGAACCACCAGGCGCTGCCCCACTGGATCTTGCCGGGCAGGCCCCCGTCCTGAAACGATCCGGGCAGCGCGGCAAAGAACGCGTTGTCGGCGGGATTGATGTTGTAGAGGATCGTCCGCGGCAGCGCGTGCTCGGCGGCGAGCCCCCCGAGGAAGCGGACGAGGCCCGGCCCCTGCACCGCGTCGCCGATGGTGTCACAGCCGGCGTCCGCGCCGACCGACGCGGCCAGGCCGGGGTTCGGATCACGGAAGGGCCCGAGATGCAGCTGCAGGGCGAATCCCCGGGCGTGGTTGAGCCGGGCGACATGCCGCACGAGGAAGAGCGAAAACTGCTCGGCCTCACCCGGCGTCGCGGCCGTGCCGGCCATGGCGCGGTGCCAGATCGTCGCCGCCTCGGCCTCGGTGCAGTCGGTGTCGGGCAGGCGGACGAGGCCGTGGTCGGTGGCCCGGCAGCCGACCGCGGCGAAGTCGGCATGCCGCCTGTCGAGCGCCGCCACGAGCCCGGTGAACGTGTCGGCGCCGATGCCGGCCGTGTCGGAGAGCCGGCGGGCCCAGGCCTGCACGCGGTGGGGCTCGTGGACCCGCGCGGCCGAGTCGGGCCGGAACGTGGGAACGACCTTCGTCGCGAAACCGTCGCGGGCGATTTTCTCGTGCCACTCGAGGCCGTCGGCCGGGTCGTCGGTCGTGCCCACCACCTCGACGTTCATCCGCCGCAGGATGCCGCGGGCGGTGAGGTCGCCGGTGGCCAGCTGCCGGTTGGCCTCGTCCCAGATCCGCTGGGCGGTCGTCTCGTCGAGCAGGTCGTCGATCGAGAAGTGGCGGCGCAGCTCGAGGTGCGTCCAGTGGAAGAGCGGGTTGCGGAGCGTGTGCGGCACGGTCGCGGCCCAGGCCTGGAACTTGTCCCGCGGCGTGGAGGCCGTGCCGGTGATCAGTGCTTCGGCGACGCCGTCGGCCCGCATCGCCCGCCACTTGTAGTGGTCACCGTCGAGCCAGATGGCGTGCAGGTTCTCGAACCGCCTGTCCTCGGCGATGTCGCGCGGGCTCAGGTGGCAGTGGTAGTCGATGATCGGCTGCCGCGCCGCCACCTCGTGGTAGAGCGTGCCGGCCTCGGCGCAGGACAGGAGGAACGAGTCGTCGCAGAAGGGCATCGGGGAAACCGCCGGGCCGTGGAACATCCTGGAACCGAGCCGCCATGGCGTCACGATACCGCCGCGGCCGGACGGGGCGAAAGTGCCGGCGGCGGGAGGCCTCGGCCCACGGCCGGTTTCAACCGACGGCCTCCGGCAGCCGCTTCCCCAGGATGGCGTGCAGGGCGGGGCCGGCTGCCATCGTCGTGATCACGCACATGAGCACGCAGGCGACGAAGAGCCGCAGGTCGATGAGCGCCGCGTCGTAGGCGGCGGCGGCCATCACGATCCCGAGGATGCCCCGGGCGTTGAGCCCGCAGCCCACCGCCAGCGACTGGCGTGTGTCCATCCCGGCGAGCCGGCCGCCGACGAAGACGCCGCAGATCTTGCCCGCGAACGCGACCGCCGTGATCAGGGCGACGAGCCACGGGTCGAATCCCCGCACGAAGTCGGCCGCGATGGCCATCGAGACGAAGAAGATCGGGGTGAACACCGCGTAGGCGAATTCGCCGATGATCTCGAACGGCTTTGGATCGGTCTCGTAGACGTCGGCCAGGGCGATGCCGACGACGAACGCGCCCAGGAAGGAGTGCAGGCCGAGGTGCTCCGAAGCCGCCGCGCCGACGAGCGTGGCAATCGCGATGCAGGAGATCGAGCCGGTGGGCTGCGGCAGGGTGCGCCGCACCCACGCCATCACGCGTGGCAGCACGAAGCGGCCGAGCAGGAGCGTGCCCGCGATCAACACGAACACCATGCCGAAGATCGCCGCGCCGGTGCCCTGGCCGGTGGCGTGCGGGCCGAATTCGGCGAGGATCACGGCGAACAGGCTCCAGCCCACGAGGTCGTCCACGAGCGTCGCCGACATGATCGTCCGGCCGATGTCGCTCTTGAAGAGCCCCATGTCCATGAGGATGCGGGCGATGACCGGGTTGGCGGAGAGCGACAGGATCGAGCCCATGAACAGCGCCGTCGAAAAGAGATCCTTCCGCGTCACGCCGATCGTATCGGGAAAGACGTAGCACATGACGAACCCGAGCACGAGCGGCACGAACGTGCCTACGGTCCCCACCGCGAGCGCCTTGCGGCCGAGCCGGCGGAATTCGCCGAGGCTGATGTCGAGCCCGATCGTCACGATGAAGAACAGCATGCCGACCCGGGCGAACGTGGTCCGGGCGGCGGCGATCGGGCCCGTCGGCGGAAAGAGCCAGGCGAAGGTGTCGGGGGAGAGCCGGCCCAGGATCGTGGGCCCGAGCAGAAGCCCGCCGGCGATCTCGCCGACCACGGCGGGCATGCCCAGCCGGCGGGCCGTCTGCCCGAGCACGACCGCGACGAAGAGCAGCGCCGCCAGGTGCAGCGACAGGAGCGTCCAGTCGGTGGGGGTCATGGGGGTGTCCGGGGGCCGGGGCGGCGGGCCGTCTCCGAGAATAGTTGTTCAAACGACTATTGTGAAGACGTGGATCGGCCGATAGAATGTGGATATGGCGACGTCATCGGCCTCCCCGCTCCCGTCCGCACCGCCGCTGTTCGATTCCCTCGAACAGGAGGCCTACCTGCACCTCTGGCGGACGTACGACCGGCTCCGCGAGATCGACGAGCGGGTGTTTCAGCCGCACGGCATCACCGCGCAGCAGTACAACGCCCTGCGGATCCTCCGCTCGGTGCGGCCGGCCGCGCTCTCGACCTCGGCGCTCGGCGCCCGGCTCGTCTCCCGCGCCCCCGACATGACGCGTCTGCTCGACCGGCTCGAGGAGCAGGGGCTGGTCGCCCGCAAGCGCAGCGACGAGAACCGGCGGATGGTGCAGGTGTCGATCACGCCCCGGGGACTCGCGCTCGTGAAGCGGCTGGCCGACGCCGTGCACCGCTGCGGCCGGGAACAACTGGGGCATCTCGATCACAGGACGCTGCGGGCCCTGATCGGCATGCTCGAGGATGCCCGTGCGCCGCACGAGGACAGCTCACTGGTAAATCTCTGGCCCGGGAACCGCTCGCAGCGGGGAGACGAATCATGATTCAACAGGCGGCAGACGCAGTGGAACGACCGGATGTCGTGGTGATCGGAGGCGGGCCCGCCGGGGCCACCGCCGCGACCCTGATCGCGCGGCAGGGGCACTCGGTGACGCTCCTCGAACGGGAGCATTTTCCGCGGTATCACATCGGCGAATCGCTCATCCCCGAGACGTTCTGGGTGCTCGGGCGGCTCGGCATGCTCGACAAGCTGCGGGAGAGCCGGTTCGTCAACAAGCACAGCGTGCAGTTCGTGTCGGAGCAGGGCAGGCTGTCGGAGCCGTTTTATTTCGCGGAGCACAAGCCGCACGAGTCGTCGCAGACCTGGCAGGTGCTGCGGCAGGAGTTCGACCTGATGATGCTCGACAACGCCCGCGAGCACGGCGTGGATGTCCGCGAGGGCGTGCGGGTGCTCGAGGTGCTCTTCGAGCAGGGCCGGGCCGTCGGCGTGCGGGCCGCGGACGAGGACGGCACCGTCCGGGAGATCCGCTGCCGCGTGGTGGTGGACGCGGCCGGACAGAGCTGCCTGATCCAGGATCGGCTCGGCCTGCGGGAATGGGATCCGGTGCTGAAAAAAGCGGCGCTCTGGACCTATTGGAAGGGTGCCCATCGCGACCGCGGTCGCGACGAGGGCGCCACGATCGTCATGCAGACGGAGGGCAAGAAGGGCTGGTTCTGGTACATCCCGCTGCACGACGGCGTGGTGAGCGTCGGCGTGGTCGCCCCGTACGACTACCTGCTCAAGGACCGCGACACGAAGGATCTCGAGCGGATCTATTTCGAGGAGGTCGCGAAATGCCCCGGCGTGCAGCCGAGGATCGCCGGCGCGGAGCGGTCGGGCCCGTTTCGCGTGGCCAAGGAGTATTCCTACCGTTCCCGCGAGGTCGCCGGCGACGGCTGGGTGCTCGTGGGCGACGCCTACGGCTTTCTCGACCCCCTCTATTCCTCCGGCATTCTGCTCGCGCTCGAATCGGGCGCGCGGGCGGCCGAGGCGATCGCCGAGGGCTTGGAGAAGGGCGACACGTCGGCGGCACAGCTCGGCAAGTGGGGGCCGGAGTTCATGGCGGGCATGGACCGGATGCGGAAGCTCGTCTGCCAGTTCTACGACGGCCTGAACTTCGGCCAGTTCGTCCGGCGGCACGGCGATCGCAAGGGGCTCATCACCGACGTGCTGATCGGCGACTTGTTCAAGCCCGACATCGATGCGCTCTGGCCGCTCATGGATGAAATGAAGGACGCCTCGCAGCCGGCGCCGGCCGGGGCATCCTCGTAGCTCGGCGGCGCCCAGGTGCCGCAGATCGCCCCTGTTTCTCCCACTGCCGGGCGGCTGGGCAGGCCGGGCAAAGCACCGCCCTTGAGCGCGGGTTTCCTTGCGGAATCGTGGGACGGCACGTCGATACTCGGCTGCGAGCGACGGCGCTGTTCGGCGCCGGCACCCCAACCCACGTGGCGACCGAAGCAGCCACCTTCGGCGGAAAGCATGCGGACGCTGGCCAAAGTCTGCGCTTGCATCGCCATGCTGACGGCCTTCCTGGCGGGGCCGCCGTGCCCGGCCGCCACGCTCTCCCGGGCCGACCTCGCCGCGGCCGGTCCCAAGAAGCTCTTGTCGTGGTTCGACGCCACCGACGGCAGCGATGCCGGGGGGGAAGAGGGGCTCTACGGCGACCGGATCATCACCGACCGTCCGCATCTGGCGGAGGCCGCCTCGACGGTGGGGCTCGGTCGCACGCAGGTCGAGACCGGCTACACCTACTTCCTGGACGGGTCCGGCGGCACCACGACGAAGCTCCACTCGTTCCCCGAGTCGCTGGTGCGGATGGGGCTCTTCGCGGAGTGGTTCGAATTCCGCGTGCAGTACAACTACTTTGTCCGCGAGCTCGACGGGCCGACGACGAGCCTCTTGCAGCAGGGGAGCGACGACCTCTACCTCGGGGCGAAGCTGGCGCTGGCCGCGCAGTCGGGGTGGCTGCCGGAACTGACTATCTTCCCGCAGATGCGGGTGCCCTCCGGGAGCCCCGCCTTCACGGGCGAGGAGGTGCTGCCAGGCATGAATTTCGTCTATGCCTGGCGGGTCACCGAGCGGTTCGAGGTGGAGTGCAACACCAACGTCAATCGCCGCCGCAACCCCGGGCTCGAGCACTTCTACACCGAATACCTGCAGACCTTCAATTTCGAATACGACCTCGCGGAACGGATCATGCTCTTCAACGAGTTCGTGATCTTTTCGCCGGTGGGGGCGATCGGCGTGCCTGGCCAGGCCTACTCCCATGGCGGCTTGCACTTCTTCCTCAGACCGAACCTGCAGATCGACGTGCATGCCGCCGTCGGTCTCAACGAGGCCGCCGCCGACCTGTTCGGCGGATCGGGCCTCTCCTGGCGGTGGTAGGCCGCGGCCGGCCGTCAAGCGGGCTGCGAACCAGCCGTCGATGGGCCGCGTAGGACGCTCGCGGGCAGGCAACCGGATGCCGCCCGACAGCAATCGCACGAGTCAAACCAGGGAGGTTCGCATCATGGACGCGCATTTTCGCGAATATCTGGCCGCGGTCGCCGGCATCCGCGACGTCTACGGGGAGGCGGGCGACGATCGCCCCACCGAGTTCCACGACGACACCGTGCCGGCGACGACGGCGGCCGCCGCCGCGGAAGACGTGGTCGCCGGATCGTCCTGGGACGTATGAGTCCTCGGGAGTGACCGACGGCGTGGAAGCCCTTTCCCCATCGGGCCACCGGGCGGATACGGGCGGCGAGCATGCCGACGGGTGGTTGGGCGAACGCGGTCAGGAGCCGGGGACGTGGGCCGATCGACGGGGCCGCCGAGCCTGAACCAGATCCTCAACCAGTCGAGGGGATGCACGGGAGTGGATTCCGGGTGCTCACGGTTCGTTTTCCCAGGGGACGGCCCCGGGAAAAGGCCGGGGAACGATCCTGCGGGGATACCATCTCCCGCCGGCCGACTCAAATGCCACCCCCTAGCGGTTGCCAGGTGGTTGACAAGCGGTTGACAGATGGAGGCGAAGGGCGATAAATTCTCGGCCGCCGTCGGAAAAACCTGCCCAGTTTACCGCACTTCGACGCGTCAGGAACGCACCGACATGACCATGAGACGCCCGCTGGCACTTCTGCTCACGATGATTCTCGTGATCCACGTCACGACGGCCCGGGCCGGTTTCATAACCTTTACCGACGAAACTCTGTTTCAAGCCGCCGTCAGCGGCGCCGTGACGGATACCTTCGACGACCTGGTGATCAACAACACGGTCAGTAGTCCCCTGACCCGGACAGTGGGTTCCTATCAGTACACGGCCACTGCAGCAACCGGGAATTTCTACACGGTCGGGTCCGCTGGCGATGTATGGCTGTCGACGGACAATGCGACCGTGTCGCTTGGCTTCTCGATCAACCTGGGATCGCCGACGGCCATGGGCGGGTTTTTCTTCGACTCTGATTCTTCTGGCAACGCGGCTTTGGGCGCGATCAGCGTTTCGATCAACGGCGGCCAGTTCCTGCAGACGGTGTCTACGAGTTCGGCCACGAATTTCTTCGGCTGGGTTTCGGACGACAACACGCCGATCACGAATTTTCAAGTCAGCACGTCGACGCCGAGTCGGTATGCGACGGTCAATGACCTCGTTTTCGCTCAAGCGACCTCTTCCACCGTCCCCGAGATCGACCCCGCCGGCATGGGCAGCGTGCTCGCCCTTCTCGGTGGCGGCCTCGGCCTGCTGGAACGGCGCCGCAGGCGGGCCTGACGCACCCCGAGCGATCGTGATTCCAACGCACGGGGAGCAGGCTTCCAAGGGCCGCGCTTCCCTCGTTTTTCTCGGCACCTCAACGCACCGCCGGTTCCCGCCGGTCACGGCGCATCGACCACGAGTCCGTCGTTTTTCACGGACCACCGTCGGAAGACCTCCGCGTCGGTCGTGAAGCCGACCTGCCGCGTGGAGCCGTCGGCGAATGCCGCGACGATGCCGTCGGGGTGCGACGAGCCGAACTGTGTTGCGACGGTGCTCCCCTGGACGGTGGCATCCACCAGGTCGGGAGCCGGCGGCGCAGAGCCCCGGCGCTCCACGTCGTCGTCGAATCCCGAGAAGTACGCCGACTCGTCGTCACTGAAATACCCATGTGCGGCGTCGCTGGCGAAGAACCCCCAGCTGGTATCCATGTAGGCCCGATGGATTCTGCGCTCCGCGACGAGCAGGGTCTTGCTCGTGCCGTCCGTCACGTCGCGCAGCCGTGGCGTGCCGTGACGCTTCGCCACCACGATCCCATTCGTGTTGCTCGTGCCGAAATTCGCGGCGAAATCCGTCTTGACCTGGCCACGATAGAGTTTCACCGCGCGGCGAGTCGGGCAGATGAAGACCTCCACCGGCACGTCGTTGATGGGGTTGCTCCGCCGTCCGGGAACGGTCGTCCGTCCGAGCGCGAAGAGGTCGCCCCGCTCGAGCTGCGGCAGGACGTGATACGTCCAGCTCACGCGATCCCATTCACCGGCATCGGGCCCGGAGGGATTGGTCGGGCCGTCGTCCCCCGCGAAGGGCAGCCGCTTGCGTGAATCTTCGAACGTGAGGAAGGCGAGGCCGATATGCTTCGCGTTGTTCGTGCACGTGGTGCGGCGGGCGGCCTCGCGCGCGCTCTGCACGGCCGGCAGCAGGAGGCCGATGACCACGGCGATGATCGCCATGACGACGATCAGTTCCACGAGGGTGAAGCCGGTCCGGGGACGAGGTGCATGGCCATCGGGGCGGGCGATCGCGCCCTCGGGCGCGGAGCGGCGTGGCTCGGCCGCGGCGAGAGAGTCGTCGAGGAACTTCATGATGACGATGTGAGAAGTGGGGTGGAGGGGGGACGGGACCGACGGCCGATCCGAACCATCAGCTTCCGAACCCTAGGTCGTGGATGTGGGCCGTGCGGCGGGGGGGCCGCGATTCCGCGCCGGCCGGGCCGCGCATCGCCGTTTTCGGCATGAAAACGGCACTTTCGCGGGTTTTTCTCCCCACCGGGAATCGCTCCGAGAGACGGGAAAATCGGCATCACCGTCATCACCTTCGAGCGCCGGGCATGTCGAGTGCCCGGGTCCCCGCGGTGGCATCGGGGCATAAAAAAAGCCGCCCCGCCCGGCGAAACGTACGAGGCGCCGAAGGAAGGAGTCCGGCAAGCCTGCAGATCACCCAGGGAGGATCACGGCGTCGATCACGGGGATGACACCGTTGCCGGTCTTGATGTCGTTCTTCGTGACGTTGGACATGCCTTTGGCCGTGCCCACTTTCACGCCGCCTTCCGTGGCAATCTTCACCGTCGCTCCACCGGCGGCAGCGGCGAATTGGCAAGCCGCCCCGTGAGGGACCCCGGCAGCGGCGTCAACGTCCGCTTGCCGGCGTCGTCGTATCCGGTAACGCTCGAGGGACGCTGCGCGGTGTCTTCCTCGCGCAATTCGCCATCGGCGGGGGCATGCTGCTCGGCTACCTGCAGTGGCTCCACATGCGGGGTGCCTGCCGGCTGGCCCGCCGACAGCACGACGCCCCGGTCGGTCGACGGCAGACTGAATTCGCTCAAAAAAACTTATTGACATATCGGAATATTCCGATACGATTGTGGGGCGTCGGGGGACCCCACGCGAGTTCAGGCCCCCGCCCCGCCACCGTCAGAGCCGTGGTCATGGTCGACACGAAGCGCACAACCGCCCGTTCGCCGAAGCTCACGAGCCTCGAGAGCCTGGCGCAGGCGGCCGAATGCCTCAAGACCCTCGCCCATCCCCACCGGCTCCGCATCGTGCAGATGCTGCTTGGCGGCCGCTACACGGTGGGCGAACTGGCCGAGGCCTGCGAGATTCCGAGCCACATGGCCTCCGAACACCTGCGGCTGATGCAGCGGTGCGGCTTCCTCGGCGTTGAGAAGGAGGGGCGGTGTGTCTATTACACGATCGCCGAGCCCCACCTCGCAAGCATCATGGCCTGCATCGAGTCACGCTTCGGCGGCCCGAAGTCGTCGCGAATCGGTGTTTCCGGCTAGGAATCGTTTGCCTGCTCTTCCACGACGAGCGCATTCAAAAAGGATCGACGTCTCACGATCAATCGACACGTAGTCTTCGTTCCCATACCCAGGAGGACACTTCCATGGTTGCCACGATTTCTCCCACGACGCTCGCCGATCTTCGCCGCAAGGGCGACAAACTGACCCTCATCGACGTCCGCACGCCCGCCGAGTTCGGCGAGGTGCATGTCGATTTCGCCCACAACATCCCGCTCGACCGGCTCGATGCACAGGCCGTGACGTCGCTCGCCGGCAGTGGTCCCGTGTACTTCGTCTGCAAGTCGGGCAGCCGCAGTCAGAAGGCCTGCGAAAAACTGCTCGCCGCGGGCCTCGCGAACGTGGTCAGCGTCGAAGGGGGCACGGCCGCCTGTGAGGCCGCCGGCGTCCCGGTCATCCGTGGCCGCAAGGTGATGTCGCTCGAACGGCAGGTGCGGATCGCCGCCGGCGGGCTGGTCGCCGTCGGGGCGGCACTGGCCGGCTTCGGGCCCGAAGCGCCGGTCAACTGGCAGGCGATCGGCGCCGGACTGGCCGGCTTCGTGGGCTGCGGCCTCGTGTTCGCCGGGATCACCGACACCTGCGGCATGGCGATGCTGATCGCCCGGATGCCGTGGAACCAGGCGTCGGGTGGCGGCTCTTGTTCCACCGAAACCTGCTCGCGTTGACGCCCCACGCCATCAGCGGAGACATCGCCATGAAGATCGAGCAGCATTACCTCGCATGCCTGTCGCACGCGTCGTACATGATCACCGACGAGAAGACGAAGACGGCCGCAGTCGTCGATCCGCAGCGGGACATCGATCAATACCTCGCCGACGCCAAGGCCGGTGGCTACGCGATCAAGCACGTCTTCCTCACGCACTTCCACGCCGACTTCATCGCCGGCCACATCGAACTGCGTGACAAGGCCGGGGCGACGATCCATCTCGGCCGGCGGGCGGAGGCGGAGTTCGAATGCGTCCACATGAAGGACGGTGACATCGTCGAGTTCGGTGACGTCAAGCTCGAGATCATGGAGACGCCGGGCCACACGCCCGAGGGTATTTCGATCCTCGTCTACGACCTGGCGAAGAGCCGCACCGAGCCCTTGGCCGTGCTCACCGGCGACACGCTCTTCATCGGCGACGTGGGCCGGCCCGACCTTCTGGCGAGCATCGGCGTGACCGCCGACGAGCTGGCCGACATGCTCTACGACAGCATCATGAACAAGCTCGTGAAGCTGCCCGACGCCACGCTCGTCTATCCGGCCCACGGGGCGGGAAGCATGTGCGGCAAGAGCCTGTCGAAGGAGACGGTCTCCACGATCGGCGAACAGAAGAAGTTCAACTACGCCCTCCAGCCGATGAGCCGCGAGGCGTTCAAGACGATCGTCACGGCCGACCAGCCGGAGGCACCGGAGTACTTCGTGCACGACGCCATCCTGAACCGCAAGGAGCGGGCGTCGCTCGATGCGGCGATGGAGAGGACACTCAAGCCGCTGTCGCTCGACGAGGCGCTCTCGCTCGTGAAGTCGGGAGCCCAACTGCTCGATGTCCGCGACGGCATCGATTTCGAAGGGGGGCACCTCAAGGGAGCACTCAACATCGCATTGAACGGCAAGTACGCGACCTGGGCGGGATCGATGCTTGCCCAGGACAAGCCGATCGTCGTGATCGCAGAAGAAGGCGGCGAGGAAGAAGCCGTGATGCGGCTCGGCCGGATCGGCTTCGACAACGTAGGCGGCTACCTCGCCGGCGGCATGAACGCCCTCGCTGCCCGCGACGATCTGGTGGAGCGCACGGAGCGGATCACGGCGCCGGCCCTCGCCGAATGGCTCACGGGCAAGCGGCCTGACGCCGGTGCGGCGCCGATCGTCGTGGACGTGCGGAGCGAGGCGGAGCATGCAGGCGGGCATATCGCAGGGAGTCTCAACATCCCTCTCACGCATCTCGACGAGCGGATCGGTGAGATCCCGGCCGGCCGGCCCGTGGCCGTGCACTGCGAAGGCGGCTACCGCTCCGCGATCGCCGCGAGCTTGCTGCAGAAGTGTGGCCGCCGCGACGTGCACGATATCGTGGGCGGCTACAAGGCCTGGCTCGCCGCGAAGCTCCCCACATGATCGGCTCCCTCCTGGCGACCATCGACGCCGTTGCGGCCACGACTCCCCGCACGTGGGCAGCGGCGGCGCATGACGTCACCTGTCCCCTTGCCCGGTGCCGAACGTGCCTGCGTCTCTCGCCGGCAATAGACCGAACATATGACCACAATGCTGCGAGTCGGTGGTTATCGTTTCCTCGACCGGGCTATCCTTCGCGCGCCATTGGTCCATCAGAATCAAGACGACATTCGGTCTCCGTCGCGTGTGGGTGAAGGCCGTTTGCAAAAGACTACGGCGTAACACGACTCCGAGAATACCGCACCGTTATCATCAAGAGATGCCGTACCGCAGACCGATTGTCCTGATGCTCGACGTCGAACCGGACGAACGCCGGGCCGGCGAAACGGATCCTTGGCTCGGCACCCAAGCCGCCGTTGAGGCAATCGCCGCCTGGCGGGCCGAAGCCGCACGGCGCACGGGGACGCCGGTGCAGCTGAATTGGTTCCTACGCCTGGACCCGCAGGTGGAAAAGCTCTTCGGCCGCGTCGACTTCGTCCCGCACTCGCTCCCGGCTCTCATGGCCAGCATCGAGCGCCATCAGGACCATGCGGGGATTCACACGCACCTCTGCCGCCAGAACCCCGCCGGCTGTTGGTACTCCGAATTCACCGACGTGGCGTGGCTGGAGCACTGCCTGCGCGGCGCCGTCGACGCCTTCACTCGGAACTTCGGGCGCCCACCCGTGGCTAGCCGCATGGGTGATCGCTGGCTGAGCAATGATGCCGTCCGCCTCCTCATCGACCTCGGCCTTCGCTACGAATGTACCGTGGAGCCAGGCCTCCCGGACATGCCCATCTT
>JBIIYN010000337.1:0-4146 GCA_044346795.1 Pirellulales bacterium | reverse complement strand
ACGAGGGAGGGGTCGCGAAACTTTCCGGCGGCAGGGACGTTCATGACTCATGCAGCATACCGTTGGCCGTGGTGCCGCTCCGGCGCGGGGTGGCCGGACCATTTCCAATCGGGTCACAACCAGGAGAATGAAAGATGAAACGCACGTGGAAATGGCTTGCCGTGGCCGGATGCCTGGCGCTGATGGGGGCCATGGCGGGCCGGCTTCACCTGGTGCGGGCCGCCGAAGACGGGCCGTCCTACGAGCAGGCTCCGGCCGGCGGAGACGCCGCCAGTCGGCTCGATCGGCTCATCGAAAAGCTTGACCGCGTGGTGGACCGGTTGAACGCCGACCGCATGGGGCCTCCGGGGCCGCCGCCGCATCGCGGGCGGGGCGACCGCGGTGGGCCGCATGGCCGCGGCGAGCATGGCGAGCACGACGGGCCGGGCGACGATGGCGAGCATCGCGAGCACGGCCGTCACGGTGGTCCCGGCATGTGGGGCGAAGGCCGTCCGCCGCGGCCGCCGCGGCCCGACATGCCGCCGGAGATGCGCGAGATGATCGAGCGGCGGATGCAGGAGGGCCGGGAGCGGATGGAGCGGGCCCGCGAGAAGTTCCGCGAACTCGAGGAGCGGGTCAAGAAGCTCGAGGCCGAGGTCGAACGGCTCAAGAGCGCTTGACGCCGTAGCCGTCAACCCGCTGTTGTGGGGTAAGGCGTCGGGGCGGCTCCGGCAGCGGACTCGCGATAAAATCGAGCGGTGTGGTTCGCGTGAGGTCGCGAGCCGCTGATTGCCGCCGTTCTGGCTGGGGCGCTGCGCGGTTGCTTCGGTATACTTGTTTGTGATTGCAGGAGGTTGCCATGTCCGTCGATATCCAGATCGAGACTTTGTCGGTCGCTGAGAAGGTCCAGCTTCTTGAAAGCGTATGGCAAAGCCTTTGTGCTCACCCTTGCGATGTGAGGTCGCCGGAGTGGCACCGCGAAGTACTGGACGAGCGCAGGCGTCGCCTCGAGGATGGGCGGGCGACGATTTCTGCATGGCCTGATGCGAAGGCTCGCTTGATGCAACTCGGCCGATGATAGTCAGCATCTCCTCCGATGCCGAAGTCGATATCGCCGAGGGCTATTGGTTTTATGAGCGACAGTCTCCTGGGCTTGGCGACTATTTTCGTAGTTGCCTGATCGCGGACATCGAGTCGCTCGCCTACTATGGCGGCATCCATGAAATCGAGTTCGGATATCAGCGCGCCCTGTCGAAGCGTTTCCCGTTCTGCATCTACTACTCCCTCAGGAGTGGCGTTTTGCTTGTGGTGGCCGTGATCGATGCTCGGCGAGATCCACTATGGATTCGCAAAAGGTTTGAGTAGGGGCGGCCGGAACCAAGCGATGCAGCGGACTCGCGATGAAGCCCGGCGGTATGGTTCGCCTGCGGTCGCGAGCCGCTGATTGCTACCTTGCGGGGATCGCCCCGGCTATCGTTTCTTCCGTCGGCCGGGTTGTTTCGCCTTGCCTGCCGTGGCGGTGAGCTCGGGCTCCACCGCCGCTGCTCCGGCCGCGCCCGGCACTGCTTGTGGCACGATGATGCAGTTGTCGCCGAGTTCGAGCTCTTCCTCGTCCTGGATCGGGCGGCCGCGGTCGTCGAGCTTCACGTCGGCCTCGGCCGTCTTCTTCTTGGCCACCGCCAGGAGCTGCTCGTAGAGCTTCTCCCGGTCGATGCCGTTGATCATCGAGACCGCCCCGGCCACCTCCTTGAGATACCGCAGGAAGATGCTCCGTCGCTGCCCCTCCTGGGCCACGCGGAGCCGGCGCCTGAGGTACATGCCGAGCTTGCGGCCCACCGCCTGCAGCGCGAGCCGGATCTCCTTTTGGATTTCCGGATAGGAGGCGATCGCCTCCTTCGACTCGCTCGTGAACGGCACCCAGACGCTCGCCACATGCACCATCACGGTCACCGGCCCGCTCGGCAGGCTGCCGCGGGACTGCGAGAGACCGTAGGACCGCCAGTTGGTGGCGAGGATCGTCTGCGTGACGGCACAGGCCGCGGGCTGGAACTGCAGGGGCACGCGGTTGGCATACCGCAGCACCGTCATGCTCTGCCCCTCGTCGACGTTGACGTGCTGCATCGCCCCGTGCAGGGCCTGCAGCGCCGGCTTCTTCAGCTTCGAGGGACTCTGCCGCGGCGCGAGCTTGGCCTCCTCGAGGATCTTGTCGGCCGCCTCGCCGCCGAGGCCCGCGAAGGTGGTGGTGAGAAACTGCCGCAGGCTGCGGGCGTCGCTTTCGGCCGCCAGTTCGCAGAGCGCCTCGAGCGAGACCTTCTGGGCCGACGGGCCGCCGCCGTAGGCCAGCGACGCCTCGATGACGAAGGGATTGCCCCGATACACGCCCGGCGGCCGCGTGGCGGCCGTGAAGAATTCACCCGGGACGACCTGGCGGATGCCGGCGAGCAGCCGCTGTTCGCCGATCGGCACCACGCAGTCGGTGGCGGGCGGCGGAATCTTCGTCTCCTGGATCGCCTTGTAGAGCGCATCGGCCTCGCCGCGGCCGAGCTTGCCCGTGGTCACCCGCGTGGAGAGCTTCGCCGTGTCGCAGATCTTCTTCGCGGTGCCGTGCGAGACGCGGGAGAACGACTGCGTGAGGAACTGCGCGAGCGTGAACTTCGGCTGCTCCTGCAGCATCGTCACGAGGCGGCCGAGTTCGACACCGTAGGGATGCGGCTTGATCTCCTTCGGCTCCGGCGGCAGGTCCTCGGTGGAGCGTTCGAGGATGCGTTCCGGCCCGTCGGGCCCCTGGAAGTGGATGCGGGCGTGCGGGTTGGAGATCGCCGTCTGCTCGAGATACTCCTCGACGCTGCCGCGGCCCCGTTGGAACTTGGCCTCCATCTCGATCGTCACGCGGGTGCCGTGGTCGACCGGCTCGCCCCTGTCGTTCTCGGCGACCCACTCGATGGAGTGCTTCTTCATCAGCTCCGCGCCGCCCTTGCCCGCGGGGATGTCGACGCCGTCCCCCTTGCCGTTCAAGATCTCGGGCTGGTTGGTCTTCGTGTCGATCCGCAGTTCGGAGTAGTGGGCGGCGTGCTTGGCGTCGATCTTGGAGATGATCTTCACGGGCTTGCCGGTGGTGAGCACGCCGTACATGCCGGCCGCCGAGATGCCGATGCCCTGCTGGCCGCGGCTCATCCGCAGCCGGTGGAACTTGGAGCCGTAGAGCAGCTTGCCGAAGATCAGCGGGATCTGCTTGCTGACGATCCCGGGTCCGTTGTCCTGCACGCTCATCCGGTAGCGGCTGCCCGATTCGCCCACCTGCTCGATCTGCACCCAGATCTCCGGCAGGATGCCCGCCTCCTCGCAGGCGTCGAGGGAGTTGTCGACCGCCTCCTTCACGCTCGTCAGCAGCGCCTTGCGGGGCGAGTCGAAGCCGAGCAGGTGGCGGTTCTTGGCGAAGAACTCGCTCACCGAGATGTCCCGCTGGCCGGCCGCGAGGGTCTGGGCGGTGGCCCGCCGCTTCGCCGGCGGCTTGGCCGCGGGGGCGGGGCTCGTCGGTGCGGCCGCCGCGTCGGCCGGCGCCGACGCAGCCGCCGCCTCCTGCGGGGGCTTTGTCTTGGTTTTCTTCGGGGGCTTTTTGGATTTGGCCATGGGTACGTGCGGGTGCCAAAACTGTGATCGGATGGCCCGGGATTGGCAAGAGGGGTCGAGTTTGCCGGTTGGGGTGACGTTTCCGGGCGTCACCGGGCCGATTCGGGACTTTGCCTCCTGCGCAGGGGCGGCGGCGCCTGCCGTGGCTCGGTGATAAAGCTACCCCACCCTTGCCGAAGTTCTTCCTCAGACCGCATCCGGGTTTCGTGAAGCACCGGCTTCGGGGCGGCAACAGTCTCGTCGCGTGGGCAGGATAGCCCAATGCTCCTCGAGCTGTCGCCGACCCCTCCGCCTTCGTCTTCCGGCGCACCGGCTTCGGGGCGGCAAAAGTCTCGTCGCGTGGGCCGGGGCGGCCCAATGCTCCTCGAGCTTTCGCCGACCCCTTCGCCTCCGTCTGCTGGTTGGCAGGGTGCTGCAGTGATCTCGCATGTGGTCTCGCGTAAGTGGATTCGCAGGAAGCAAGACACGAGGTGATCCGATGCAGCGGTCGTGCAAGGTGTCGAGTAGGCGGGGCGGACTGCGGGGCGTGGCGTATGC
>JBIIYN010000336.1:0-4165 GCA_044346795.1 Pirellulales bacterium | reverse complement strand
CGGCGCATAAAAAAACTCCGCCCGGGACTTTTGGTCCCGGGCGGAGCTCACTGGCCGAAGTCGGGCAACAGATCTCCGTTCGACCTATCGACCGATCATCACTTGGCAGAAACCGTGCGGCTCACCGCCACCACCTTGCCGGTGCTCTGCTTCTTGGCAGACGCATCGGGCGTGGGGGCGACCGCCGGGGTCGAGGCGCAGGCACCGCAGGCCGGCTCGGCACCGCAGCCGGGCTCGCAGCAGCCAGCGCTGCAGTCGGGCTCACCGTCGCAGCAGCTGGTGCAGCTCTTGTGGCAACGCTTCTTCGCATCGTGGATCGCCTTCAGCAGGCCGGCGATCACGTGCTTCCGCTTGCCGCACGACCGGGCAGCACCGCAGCTCGGCTCGCAGCAGCCGGCACCGGCGTCGCAGGCCGGCTCGGCGCAGCCGTTGCCGGCTCCGCAAGCAGGCTCAGCACAACCGTTGCCAGCACCGCAGGCCGGCTCCGCACAGCCGTTGCCAGCGCCGCAGGCGGGCTCGCAGCAGCTGTCGGTGCAGCTCTTGCACCGCTTCTTGCAGGAGAACAGACCCTTCAGACCGCCGAACAGGTCGTGCTTCTTCCGGCACTTCGCCGCACCGCAGCTCGGCTCGCAGCAACCGGCACCGGCGTCGCAGGCCGGCTCCGCACACCCATTGCCGGCACCGCAGGCCGGTTCCGCACATCCATTGCCGGCGCCGCAGCCCGGCTCCGCAGCACATCCATTGCCGGCATCGCAGCCGGGCTCACAGCACGAGGTGCAGCCCTTGTGGCCGAGCATCTTGTCGAGAAGCTCGAAACCAAACGACTGACTACAAACGGTGACACCGAGAACCAGCGCACCGAGGAACAACATACGCTTCATCGAGCCACATCTCCTTTGCTTGTAGATCACCTGAGAGTATTCGTCCCGTTCGCGAGGTTACGGTCACCCCGAGGTTGTGATCTACGAACTGTCTTGCGGCAGGCCTGTCGAGCCATTCCGTGACTCGAAGCATTTTCAGGTTGCTGCCGCCCCCTGGTTGCCCGACGGGCACAGTGATTGCCCCGGGGGACATGAGGGGCTATCGGCGGGCAGGGGAAAGCGGCTTGAGCGACACCCAAGTATTTTTCGTCACACGACTTGTGGCGTGTTGTGGGCAAGAAATGCCGTGCGTTCCCGGCGTGCAGACCGTGCGGCGCGGCGCGGTATGACCCGCACACTTTCACGCCGTTCTCTTTCGCGACCCGCAAGGTTTCACACGCGGCGTCGCCGGTTGGAAAGCTGTGCGGATCGTATCGGCATGACCGTCACAGCTTGACAGGGGCGTCATCATCGATAGACT
This sequence comes from Pirellulales bacterium, assembly GCA_044346795.1. GTDB lineage: Bacteria > Planctomycetota > Planctomycetia > Pirellulales > UBA1268 > CAMCQY01. The sequence goes on along the minus strand of JBIIYN010000336.1, from coordinate 2,824 downwards.
CCGCTTCCGAATCTGGTGGCCGGCCGTTCGACGCTGTGAACGGCCGGCAAACAGGGAACTCCGGTGCGATTCCGGGACGGCCCCGCCGCTGTATCCAGGCGACTTTTCCGACGGTGTTGCACCGGCGGAAAGAACAGGCCGGCTGCCATCAGGCCATTGCGACTCCGTGGCGAGAGCCATGCGGTTCGCGAGAAGGTCGCAGCCGGCCGAGCCTGGGAGTCAGAAGACCTACCAGCATTCGTGAGGCGCACGTGCCGACTGCGAGGGCGGTCGCATGGGCACGGCCTGCGTGTGCAGGCCGTTGAATTGTCTGGACATCGGCCTGATTGACGGTGCGTTCGTCGTGCCGGCGGCTTTCGGTGGCTGCTGCGCGCCGCGAATGTGATCGGAGGCCGCACGGAGGTTCTCATGCACGCATGCAAAGGTCGTCCGGGAGCACGGCTGCGCCGTCCCGGCTTCTCCGTCGTCGAATTGCTCGTCGTGGTTTCCATCATCGGGGTGCTCGTGGGGCTGCTGCTGCCCGCGGTGCAGGCGGCGCGGGAGGCGGCCCGCCGCACGGTATGCGCGGGCAACCTCAGGCAGCTGGGCCTGGCCCTGCAGAACTACGTGTCGGCCAACGCGGGCCGGCTGCTGCCCATGAAGGTCGACGACGAGATCCGCATCGCGGGCGCGATCGCGAATCCCTCCCAGGATCCCTACCCGGGAAAGAGTCGCTACTGGTTCGGGGAGGTCGACGAAAACCAGCCGCCGGGGCAGCAACTCGATTTCGCGAGAGGCGGCCTGTCAGCCTTCATGGAGGGGAACACAGCGGCCTACCAGTGCCCGAGCTTCGGCTTGGATGCGGTCGATTTCGTCCGGTTCGGCAGGATGGCGACCGCGTACGACTACAATCCGGCGCTTGGGCCCGGCACCGAATGGAACTGGGACAACTGGCCGACGGTGCAACTCGTGAACGCGTGCCTGCGGTACCGCATGGCCGACGTCGTGGAGCCGAAGCGGACCATCGCCTTCGCCGAGAGCGCCAAGGTCGACTTCTACCTGCAATTCAGGGAGAACCTCGGTGGCCTGACGCGGCCGAGCGAGAATTCGCCGACGGTGCACTTCCGGCACAGCGCCTCCGCCAACGTCGTCTTCCTCGACGGCCACGTGGACACCTACCCGTGGAAATTCGCCATCGAGGTCCCGGGACCGAATTGGATGAGCCAGCCCCAGGCGGACCTGATGGAATTCAAGCGGCTCGGCCACGTCTGCGACGCGGCAGCCGACGATCCGGCGACCCGCGACACCCTCTACGACCGCAACTGACTCGAGCCCAATCGATCCTCGCGCAAGCGGACGTGGCGAGGATCATCAAAGCCCCCGGGCGTGAGCCGGGGGATCCCCGGCTCACGCCCGGGGGCTTCTTGAAAACACCGCTGGCGGATAAGGAGACGATCGTGCTGCAGGATGCGAGGGCATGGTGCGCCGTCGTGGGATTCGGCATCGCGGTCTGGCTGCTCGTGCCGCAGGCACTCGGCCCGCGGCGGCCGGTGGTGCGGCCGGAGGACATCCCGGTGATGGAATACGTCTGTCGCGAGACGAAGGAGGTGTTCCGGCTGTCCGCGACGGCGCCGGTGCTGGCCAACCCGAAGACAGGCAAGCCGACCCTCGTGCCGGCCATCTATGATGCGCGGCGGAAGGCGTGGAGCCCCGGGCCTCCGCTCGACGTGAGGCAGATGGCGAAAGTGCGGCGCGGGTGAATCGCGGCCCCTGTCCGTGCAGCGGCCCGCACCGACCGCGACGTGGCGTCAACGATGAACCAGCGAAACGCGGAACGAGAGGCCGTCCTGACCCACAATGCCCGGGCCTGGGACCGGTTGGCGGTCGGTCGGGCCGCGCTCGCCCGGCCCGCCGCCGACGAGGCCTTCGCCGATCCCCGCGGCTGGCTCGGCAGCGGTGGGACGACGGGCCGCCCGTGGCTGCCCGAGCGGCTCGACGGCCTCGAGGTCCTGTGCCTCGCCGCTGGCGGCGGCAAGCACGGCCCGCTCTATGCGGCGGCGGGCGCGCGGGTCGCCGTCGTCGATCTGTCGCCGGCGATGCTCGAACTCGACCGACAGGTGGCCCGCGAGCGTCGGATCGACATGGAGATCCTGCAGGGATCGATGGACGATCTTTCCATGCTGGCGGCGGGACGCTTCGATCTCGTCGTCCATCCGGTCAGCACCTGCTACGTGCCCGACGTGGGGCGGGTGTTTCGCGAGGTGGCCCGCGTCACGAAGCCCGGCGGCCGCTACGTCAGCCAGCACAAGTCGCCGACGAGCCTGCAGGCATCGGCCCAGCCCGGTGCCGCGGGCCGCTATGAACTCGTGCATCCTCAGGCCGGAGGCCGCCCCTTGCCGCCCGAGCCGCCGTCGCGGCTGCGCGAGGCGGGCACCCAGGAATTCATCCACGCGCTCACCACCCTGCTCGGCGGCCTCTGTGCCGCGGGGTTCACGATCGAGGATGTCTGCGAACCCGACCACACGGCGCCGGCGGCCGCGGCCGGCTCGTTCGCCCACCGCGCCGCCTTCATGCCCCCGTACCTGCGGGTTTTGGCCCGGCGGTCGGCCGTCCTCCCGGCATCCGCGGCGGCGATCGCCCCGGCGCCGAGGCTGCTGGTAGAGTAGGTACGGAAGCGGCTGCGCGTTGCGGTCACGACCTCCCCACCCCGGACCCACCTCCCATGATCTGCCTGAACGTGCTGCTGCTGGCCAGGGATCCCGCCGACGTGCCGACGATCCGCGACCATCTCGCGCAGGCCATGCGAAAGAGCCGCGCGGAGCCGGGCTGCCTGCGATTCGACGTC
>JBIIYN010000335.1:0-4182 GCA_044346795.1 Pirellulales bacterium | reverse complement strand
AAAACAAGGTGAAAAGGGGACATTCTCCTTTTCCATCAAAACGGCATGACCGTTTCAGCCTCTCGCTTTGAAAAGGAGAATGTCCCCTTTTTCGCAGGGCAGGCCGAAGGCGTCGGCGACGGCGCGGCAGACGAGATGGCCGCGGTACACGTTCACGGCCGAGAGCATCGCGGGGCTCGCGGCGGCCGCCGCCTCAACGCCCCGGGCGGCCAGCTCGAGCACGTAGGGCAGCGTGGCGTTGCACAGCGCGTAGGTGCTCGTGCGGCCCACCGCTCCCGGCATGTTGGTCACGCAGTAGTGGACGACGTCGTCCACCACGAACGTCGGGTTGGCGTGCGTCGTCGGCCTGCTCGTGGCCACGCAGCCCCCCTGGTCGATCGCCACGTCGATGATCACCGCCCCCGGCTTCATCAGCCTGAGATCCTCGCGTTCGACGAGGTGGGGCGCCCGGGCCCCGGGAATCAGAACGCTGCCGATCACGAGATCGGCGCGGGCGATCTGCTCGCGGATCGTATGCCGGTCGGAGTACAGGCAGTCGATGTTCGGCGGCGTGACGTCGTCGAGATACCGCAGCCGTTCGAGGTTCGTGTCGAGCAGGCCCACGTTGGCCCCGAAGCCGGCGGCCACCTTCGCGGCGTTCGCCCCGACGCTTCCCGCCCCGAGCACCGTGACGTGCGCCGGCGCCACGCCGGGCACGCCACCGAGCAGGATGCCGCGGCCCATCTGGGGCTTCTCCAGGTATTTCGCGCCCTCCTGGATGCTCATCCGCCCGGCCACCTCGCTCATCGGGATGAGCAGCGGCAGCCGGCCGCGGTCGTCGCGAAGCGTCTCGTAGGCCACGGCCGTCGCGCCGGTCGCGAGGAAGCCCTCCGTGAGCGCCCGGTCGGCGGCGAAATGAAAATAAGTGAACAGCGTCTGGCCCGGTCGGATGAGCTTCAGTTCCGGCGGTTGCGGCTCCTTCACCTTCACGATCAGGTCGGCCCGGGCGAACACCTCGTCGGCCGAATCGACGAGTTCCGCGCCGCAGCCGGCGTAGGACTCGTCGGGCAGGCCCGACCCTGCCCCGGCCGTCCGCTGCACGAGCACGCGATGGCCGGCACGCGTGAGTTCCTCGACGCCCACCGGGAGCATCGACACCCGGTATTCGTCCTTCTTCGTCTCCTTCGGGATGCCGACGATCATGTGGTTGATCCCTGATCGCTACGCGATCTTGTAGCTCGTCGGCATCGGGAGCGGGTAGTTGCCGTCCTTGTCGGGCACGACGGGCGGCGTGGACTCCCAGGTGAGGTTCTCCGGCATCGTGCGGAAGTCGGTCTTGAGCAGGTCGGCGTAGCTCACTTCCTTGCCCGTGTAGGTGGCCGTCCGTCCGAGGACCGACGCGAAGCTCGAGGTCGTGCCGTAGAAGGCGTTGTTCAGCGGCTTGTCGTTGCGGATGGCATCCTGCAGTTCGTCGTGCTCGACCTGGTAGGGGTCGGCCCCCTTTTCCTCGTACTTCCAGAGCATCTTTCCGGCACGGTCGGTGATCTCGGCGAACCGCGGCCGCAGCTTCACGTTGCCCTTCGTGCCCTGGAACTCCTCCTCGACGCGGCCCTCGGCGCCGTTGATCTGCCGGCACTGGCTGGCGATCCGCACGCCGCCCGGATAGGTGAAATTGACCGCGTGGTGGTCGTAGATCTCGCTCGGCTGGCCCGGGACGCGATTCTGGCGGCCACCGACGCCGAACGCCGTCTCCGGAATCCGATCGAGGAACCAGTTGGCCACGTCGATGTTGTGGACGTGCTGCTCGCAGATGTGGTCGCCGCTGAGCCAGTTGAAGTGGTACCAGTTGTAGATCTGGTACTCCATCTCCTTCATCTCGGGCTTCCGCGTCTTGTACCAGATGTTGGACGTGTTCCAGTAGACCTGGCCGGCGACGAGGTCGCCGATGATGCCCTCGCGGATCTTGGCGAGCGCCTGCCGGTAGCTGTCCTGATAGTGCCGCTGCAGCCCCACCACGACCTTCAGCTTCTTCTCGTCGGCGAGCTTCGCCGCCCGCAGGCAGACGTTCGCGCCGAAGGCGTCGACGCAGACCGGCTTCTCCATGAACACGTGCTTGCCCGCCTTGATCGCCTCTTCAAAGTGCAGGGGGCGGAAGCCCGGCGGGGTGGCGAGGATGACCAGGTCGCAGTGCTCGAGCACCTGCTTGTAGCCGTCGAGGCCCCTGAACTGCCGGTCTTCCGGCACCTCCACCTTGTCCTTCATCGACTCGACCGCCTTGAGGGCCCCCTTGATGCGGTCGTCGAAGGCGTCGGCGATCGCCGTCACCTTCACGTTGGAGCCGGGCACGGAGAGCGCCTGCTGCAGGGCGCCGGTGCCGCGGCCGCCGGCCCCGATCAGCCCCACGCGGATGAGATCAGCCGAGGGGGACTGGGCATGCACGGCCCGCATGCCGGCAAGCGTGGCGCCGGCGACGCCGGCGGCCCTCAGGGCATCACGACGGGAGACCTGGCACGAGGATGGTTCGTGAGGGGCGGACATGCTTTTGGGACTCCGGGGATTCGGATTCGGGCGATCGATTCGCGATAGCATATCCGCGGTTGGTTCTGGCTGGAAATGCCTTGGTGCGCCCTGGCGGGGGGCGATCCGGTACCATCGTCGGTGACCTCTGCACCTTCCCGGCTTCGAGCCCATGCCCGCCATTCCCTGCGATCCCGCCGCGGCCCGTGAGTTTGCCATCGTCGTGGTCGAACGGCTGCGGGCCGCCGGCCACGAGGCCCTGTGGGCGGGGGGGTGCGTTCGCGACGAACTGCTCGGCCGCACGCCGGCCGACTACGACGTGGCCACGTCGGCCCGGCCCGACCAGGTCCGTGCGGCCTTCGGGAATCGCCGCACGCTGGCCGTCGGTGCCGCCTTCGGCGTGATCACGGTGCTCGGCCCCCGCGGAGCGGGGCAGGTGGAGGTGGCCACGTTTCGCAGCGACGCGGCCTACACCGACGGCCGCCACCCCGCCGGCGTCACGTTCACCGATGCCCGCGAGGACGCGCTGCGGCGCGACTTCACGATCAACGGGCTGTTCCTCGATCCCCTCACGGGCACGGTGCACGATTACGTCGGCGGCCGGGCCGATCTTGCCGCGGGGATCGTGCGGGCGATCGGCACCGCCGCGATGCGGTTTGGCGAGGACCACCTGCGGATGCTCCGCGCGGTGCGGTTCGCCGCCGTGTTCGGCTTCGCTTTGGAAGAGCAGACCGAGGCGGCGATCGCGCGGATGACGCACCTCGTGACCACCGTCAGCCCCGAGCGGGTCGCGGCCGAACTGCGGGCGATGGTCGCCCGGCCGGGCCGGCGACGGGCGCTCGAACTGCTCGCGCAGATCGGCCTGGCCCGCGAGGTGCTGCCCGAGGTCGCGCCGCGGGACGGCGGGTCGGTCGATCACGAGGCCTGGCACACCTCCGCCCGGATCATCGACGCCCTCGACGAGCCGGACATCGCCTCGGCCCTGGCCGTCCTCACCGCGTGCCTGCCGCCGGACACGCCCCGCCGCATCGCGGCCCGGCTGCGGCTCTCCACGAAGGAGTCGAAGACCGCCTGCTGGCTGCACGAGGCGGTCGCCTTCGTGGAACGGCACGCGGTCGACGGCATCGATCGGCGGCCCTGGTCGCTCGTGCAGCCGTGGCTCGCGCACGATGCGGCCTTCCTGCTCGCCGACGTGCTGCGGGCGCGGGCGAGCTGCGGCCTGGGCTCCGCATCCGCCGCGGCCTGGATCACCGCACGGCTGCTCCTGCCCCGCCAAGAGCTCGATCCGCCGCCGCTCCTCACCGGCAACGACCTGCTCGCCGCCGGCGTGCCGGCCGGCCGCGCGGTGGGGGAGACGCTCGCGGCCCTGCGCAGCCTGCAGCTCGACGGCGCGATCACGACGCGGGCCGCGGCGCTCGCGTGGGCCGGCACGCGCGGCGGCTAGCTTCACGCGAAACACGACGTCGTGTCGTTTTCGCTTGGAAACCTCCGGTTTCTGGTGCATCGCATGGCATCCGGCCATGTCGTCCAGAGACCTCCCGTCCCGTCGATGAACGACGATTCGTCGTGACGAAGTGGTGAACCGGTTTTGGACCCGTCCCCGGGTTGCCACCCGGGGCTTTTATGCGGATGGCAGCGCAACCATCAGTGGTCGCGCCACTGTGGAATAAAAGCCCGGAGCGGAAG
>JBIIYN010000334.1:0-4202 GCA_044346795.1 Pirellulales bacterium | reverse complement strand
CGGAACACCGTCCTCGACCGGACCTACAAGAGCGGTGATTCGCTCGATGCGGCCGACATCGCCACGATCGACGCGCAGTTTCTCTACAAGCAGGGGGAGATGTTCGTCTTCATGGACAACGCGAGCTACGAGCAGTACGAGCTCTCGAAGGAGCAGGTGGACGATGCCTGGAAGTGGATCAAGGAGGGCACCGTCTGCTCGATGCTGCTCTACAACGGCAACCCGATCTCGATGGAGCCGCCCAACCACATGACGCTCCGGATCGAATACGCCGAGCCGGCGGTCCGCGGCAACACGGCGACGAATCTCACGAAGCCCGTGAAGCTGGAGACGGGCGCCGAGGTGGTGGTGCCCGCGTTCATCGAGCAGGGGGATCTGGTGAAGATCGACACCCGCACGGGCGAATACCTCGAACGCGTCAAGGAGTGACGCGGCGGGGGATGGGCAGCGTGACGGCTCCGATACAAGCCCGGAGCGTGAGCGACGGGGTGGTGTGCCGATCGATGCCCGATCCCCCGGCTCGCGCTGGGGGCTTTTATGGGGAGACGTGACGGGTTTGATAAAAGCCCGGAGCGTGAGCGACGGGACGGGGCCACTGAGAGTGGTGCGTTGGTTTTGGACCCGTCCCCGGGTTTCCACCCGGGGCTTTCATTGAGACGGTGGCGCGATCGTCGAAGGTTGCTTGCGCCCGGATAAAAGCCCGGAGCGTGAGCGACGGGACGGGGCCACTGCCCGCTCTCCATCACGCGCGGCCCACGGCGCCAGGCCTGGAGGGCCGGGTTCTCGCCAGCGACCTGCGGTCGCCAAGCCATCGGCCCGGGTGGCCGACAAGGCTGGTTCGGCAGGATGCCGAGCCGTCGCGTGTAGTCAGTCCCACCACCAGCGGCCTGCCGGAACGGCGAGCTTCTCGCCGCGCGCCTTCGCCACGGTGCCCTGCTCGTCCATCAGCAGGTTGGGCGAATCGAGCGCGATCCGCGGCTGCATGGAGACGCCGCCGCCGATCGGCGTGAGCAGGCGGTTGCCCCGCCAGACGGCGTTGATCGCCGGTTCCACGGTCATCGGCGGCTGGAACCGTTCGACCTTGCAGATCTGCTCGTCCCGCAGGGCCGCGGCGTCCCAGTGCGTCCGGCCGTAGGCGTCGTGCTCCTGGAGGTAGGCCGCCAGCACCGCGAGGTCGATGAGGGTGCGGAGCTGCGCATAGACCGGATGCCGCGCGGCGATCTCGGGGTATTTCCGCGTGAAGGTGTCGGTGAAGGTCTTGCTCGCCCGATCGGCCCGGTCGGCCGACATCCGGCGACCGTCGGGCAGCACGGCCTCGTCGGCGCCGACGAGTTTCACGCCGCGACCCACGAGTTCGATGGCGAGGTCGTCCTCGCTGACCCGGATGCACTGGTAGTCGGGCATGAAGTACCAGCGTTGCAGGGCGTTGGCCGCCACCCCGCCGGCACTGGTCAGGTCGACCCAGCTGTTCATCTTCACCGGCGGCCGCTCCAGCCCGATCCCGATGAGCTTCATGCGGTAGTCGGCCTCGACCATCACCTGCGCGAAGTGGCTGGCGGGCGCGACGCCGTCGATGCGGATGCGTTGGGGACCGAGTGAATCCCGCATGCCGTTCACGATGTCATTCGTGCTGGCCTTGGGGTTGACGCGTCCGAGCCTGCGGAGAAACGCCTGCATGGCGGCGAGCCCCTCCTGCGTCGGATCGATCGAGCAGCCGATGCCGCGGTCGGTCGGCTGGCCGGGAGGAAAGGCCCGCAGGGCCGTGGCGAGATCCTCCAGGAGCACGGTGGGCGTGGCCGATTTGGTGCCTACGACGCGGCCGGTGGTGTCGGTGATCCACGGCTCCGCGGGGCCGGCGATCACCACCTCGCCCGGGCCGGCATCGCCGCCCGTGCCCTCGGCCGGATAGATGAACACGTATTGCACGCGGGTCAGGCCGGCCAGTTTCTCGAGCTCATCGGGAATGCCGCGGCCCGATGCCGCAGCCTCGGCGACCGCCGCCTCGAGTCGCGAGAGGGCGACCTTCCTGAGGGGCGACCCGGTCTGCAGGTCGGCCGGCAGGGACGCCAGTGCGGCCTTCAGCCGCTCGCCCGACAGCCCGGCGTCGGCCACGGTCTGCGTCCGCAGCACGCCATTGGCATCGATGATGATGCCACCGGCGGTCATGCCACCGCCACGGCCGCCACCCGCGCCACCCATGCCGCCGCCACCCATGCCGCCCATGCCACCGCCACCCATGCCGCCCATGCCACCGCCGCCCATGCCGCCCATGCCACCCATCTGAGCGTGTGCCGGACTGCCGAGCAGCGCAGCCCACAGGTTCAGGACGAGCACGGCGACGGATGCCACGGAACGAAGCCCGGGCACCGGCCGTTTCGCGGCGGGTAGTTCCAGTTGAAACAGGAAAGCTGGCATACAGTCACCACGGGCACCAGGTGGACCGAACCGACGCAGGAACACACTGCTTCTGGCTAGTTCGGCCTGCCCAGGCCGACGGATTGGATTTTTTTGCACCGGCGGGCGCTCTCCCGTCCCGTCCGCCATCTTTCCCGACCCGTAAAGTCTACCCGACCCCTGCCGGCGACCGTCCCGGTGGGCCGCGCCTGGGTGCATCGGTTTCGCGTTTCTTGGCTGCCAAAGCGATCGGGGTCCGAAGGCATTCGGGACCGAGCAGATCGACGATTTCCCGGTGCAGGGCCTGTGTCCAGGACACCTTGTCGCGGTCGGCTTCCATCAGCACCCGGCGGCCGTCCGCCAGTTCCAAGACGAGCCGCAGCGGCACCTGCCCGGGATGGCGGCGGATGATGGCGGCCAGCCGGTCGATCGTGGCGGTCTCGTGCCGGCTCTCGACGAGCTTCAAGGTCACACTGCGGGCGGGCTTGCCCCAGAGTTCCGCGATCGGCACGAGGTCGTTGACGATCAGGTTCGTCTCCTCGCTGCCCGCGCGGCGGTCGATCGAGCCGGCCACCACCACCACCGCGTCGGGTTGGAGAAACTCGCCGAGCCTGGCGTAGTCCTCCGGCCAGCAGATCGAGCGGACGAGGCCGTCCATGTCCTCCAGGTCGAACATGCCGTAGCGGGTGTGCGTCGAACCCGGCCGGGGCTGCTTCACGTTGGAGAGCTTGAGCGCCCCCACGAGCCCGCCGATCACCACGTCGCTCTTCGGCTTCGCGTCGCCGAGATCGCCCGTGCCGTGCGTGCAGACCGCCGCCAGGATGTCCTTGTATTCGGCGAGGGGATGGCTGTGCACGTAGTACCCAAGCACCTCCTTCTCGGCCGAGCGCATCTCCAGATCCGTGAGCGACGGCACGTCGGGGAGGGCCGCCGGCGGCGTGACGGCGGCCGGCGCCGCCTCTTCGAGGGCGTCGAAGAGACTTTTCTGTCCGCTCCTGCGGTCGGCCAGCCGGGAGGCGCCCGCCGCCAATGCCCGCTCGATGCCGGCCATGATCGCGCCCCGATGGCCGCCGAGCGAGTCGAGGGCGCCTGCCTTGGCGAGGCTTTCCACCGCCGTCTTGTTGACGAGCGACGGATCGACACGGCTGCAGAAATCGTAGAGGTCGCGGTACCGGCCGTTCCGCCGCCGTTCGGCGGCGATCGCCTCCGAAGCCTGGCCACCGCAGCCCTTGATCGCGGCGAGGCCGAAGAGGATCTTGCCGTCGGCCACCGTGAAGTCGGCCCCCGATGCGTTGACGTCCGGCGGCAGCACCTCGATGCCCATGCGGCGGCAGTCTTCGATGTGCTCGACGAGGGCGTCCTTCTTCTTGAAGTTGCGGCCCGTGATGTCGCCCGAGAGGAGCGCCGCCATGAACTCCACCGGGAAGTGGGTCTTCAGGTAGGCCGTCTGCCAGGCGAGCAGCGCGTAGGCCGTGGAGTGGCTCTTGTTGAAGCCGTAGCCGGCGAACTTCTCGATCAGGCCGAAGAGTTCCTCGGCCTCCCCCTTGGAGAGCCCCTTCGCCTTCGCGCCGTCGACGAACTGCTCGCGGAAGGCGGCGATCGTCTCGAGCTTCTTCTTGCTGATGGCCTTGATGCAGGTGTACGCACTGGAGAGCTCGATGCCGCCGAGCCGTTCCAGGATTCGCATCACCTGTTCCTGGTAGACCATCACGCCGTGGGTCTCCTCCAGCACGTCTTTCATGACGGGGTGGAGATACTCGGCCCGCTTCCGCCGGTGTTTCACCGCGACATAGTCATCGACCATGCCG
>JBIIYN010000072.1:0-13998 GCA_044346795.1 Pirellulales bacterium | reverse complement strand
AGCCGCTCGACCGCGGGCCAGCCGCTGTGGTCGAAGCATTGCCCCACCGGCAGGATCGCCAGCCGCACATAGTGGAGGATCACCCCCGGCTGCGTCAGGGCGTAGGTGAAAGACGACCACTTCGTCAAGTTGAACTCCTGGTATTTACCGGCCTGCACGAGCATGACCGCCGCCAGGATGATCCAGGTGAGGAAACAGGCCGCGTGGAAGCCGATGCGGCGGCGGACATCCGCCCGCCATGCGGCCGGTGTGGCCGCCGGGTTGAAAAACCAGTCGTAGAGCAGAAGCAGCACCGGCAGCACGACGGCGTTTTCCTTGCAGGCCATGGCCGCCGCGCAGCTGGCCACGCTCGCCCCGAGCCACTTCCACGACCAGCCTGCCGCCGCCGCGCGGGCGAAGGACGCCAGCGCGAGCAGGCAGAACATGCCGGCCATCGACTCGATCCGCTGGTAGACATACGTGACCGCCTGGGTCTGGAGGGGGTGGACGGCCCAGAGCCCGGCGATCACGAGCGCAAGCAAGGCGGCCCGGCCGCCCCAGCGATCGCCAAGCCGCGGCGAGAGGAGCGTGAGCCGCGTGAAATCGAAAAGCGCGAGCGCCGCGACGACGTGCACCAGCAGGTTCGTGAGATGGTAGCCGAATGGCGTGCCGCCCCAGATCGCCCGGTCGACCGCGAACGAGAAGTAGGGAAGCGGCCGGGCGGGATTGTCTCCGCCGAACATCGGGCCCCAGGGCGGCCAGAGGCGGTCGAGCGCCGGGTTGGCCTTGATCTCCGGGATGTCGTCGAAGACGAAGTCGCCCGAGAACGAATTGGCGTAGGCGAGGCAGGTGATCGCGACGATCGCCACCACGGCCGCCCAGACCGGCATCTCGGGTTTCCGCGGGGCCATGTCGTCACATCCCCAGCATCACCGCCAACGCCGCCACCCCCACCATCACGAGGCCCCAGCCCATGGAGCGGGCGATCGGCGGCCGGTCGCCATAGCGGTAGTCGTCGCTGGCGATGGCGGCGAGCACGAGCCTGTGTTCCCGCATGCCGGCGAGCGTCGCCACGATTCCCAGCACGATGAGCGCGCCGCCGAAGAGCTGCGTCTTGAGCGGCGAGAAGCCGGCCATCCGGCCGTCGAAGGCGATGGCCGCCTGCCCCAGCCGCTCGATGCCGAAGCCCAGGCTGATCATCGCCAGGCTCGTGCGGATCCAGGCCAGCAGCGTGCGGTCGGCGGCCTCGCGATTCCGCTCGCGGGCCAGTTCGTTGGTGAGGGAGGAGGCGGTCGAATCTTCGGCGTGCATCCCGTCAGGATACCAACCCCGCCGGGAAACGGCCGACGGGCCTGTGCCACGGCCGGTCAGGGCGGAAGCGGGGAGCCGGCGGCAGCGTCCGGCGGCCGCCGCGCCGCCGTCTCGGCCAGGATCCGCGCGCAGCTGATCGTCGCCGGGTCGCTCGCGCCGAGCACCCGACGCATGGCGTCGATCGAAGCCGCGCACAGCGTCGCCGCTTCGTCCAGTTTCCGCTGCAGGATGAGCACGGTGACCAGGTCGGCTGTGGTCCAGAGCACGGCCTTGTCGTCGGCCGCGAGCCTGGCCCGCTGCAATTCGAGGCTGCGGCGGCAGATCCGCTCCGCCCCGGCATGATCCCCTTTCATGACATGAAAATTCACGAGGTCGCTGAACACCGGCGACGTCGGCCGGTGTTCGACCGACCGCTCGGCGAACTGGACGCCGATTTCCGTCTCGCCGGCACAGTCGAAGATGCTCGCGAGCATCCAGTTGGCCCGGTAGTTGTCGGGCGCCTTGGTCAGCACGTCGAGCCAGATGCCGCCCACCTTCGAATAGAGCTGGTTGCGAAACTGGGTGGCGAGCACGAGCAGCAGGAGCACCACGGCGGCGGCGGCGGCCGGCAGCCGTGGATCGCGGGGCAGCCAGCCGGGCCGTCGGGCGGCGATCCAGTCTGCAGCCGCCACCACGCCCAGCACGACCGCCGCCACCACCCCGGCCAGGGCGACGTACATGCGGTGCTCGTTGGCCACCGCCTCGATCGGCATGATGCTCGACGTGGGCGCGAGCGCGAGAAAGAACAGCACCGCCGGCCAGGCCCAGGGCTGCCTGCGGATCGTGCCCACGGCCGTGACGGCCAGGGCCACGAGGACGACCGTGAGGGCGGGCAGCACCTGCCGGGCCGACGTGGCGACGGGCCAGCTGCTGTAGTCGAATTGCTGCCCCACCGGCAGGATCGCCAGCCGGACGTAGTGGAGGATCACGCCCGCCTGCGTGAGCGCATAGTGCAGCGGGACATGCTTCTGCTCCCGGAATTCCTGGTACTTGCCACCGAGGAAGAGAAGCTGCCCCGCGACCAAAAGCCAGGTCGCGGCCAGGAGGGCGACATACAGGCGCCGCCGCCAGAGGCCCCGCAGCCAGTCGCGCGGGCTCTCGGCCACGAAGAACCAGTCGTAGGCGAGGATCAGCAGCGGCAGGACGACCGCGTTTTCCTTGGAGGCCATCGCGGCCGCGGCCGCCGCCACGCTCGCGGCCAGGAGGCCCCGCGGCCAGCCCGTGGCCGCCGCACGGGCGTAGGCCACGAGCGACATGAGGCAGAACATCCCGGCCATCGACTCGATCCTTTGGTAGACGTAGGTCACGGCCTGCGTCTGCAGCGGATGCACCGCCCATGCCATCGCGATGATCATCGCCAGCGGCACGGCGCGGTCGCCCCAGCGCGATCGCAGCCGCGGCGCGAGGAGCGTGAGCCGCGCGAGCTCGTAGACCGCAAGCGCCGCGACGACGTGGACGAGCAGGTTCGTGAGGTGGAAGCCCGCGGGCCGATCGCCCCAGAGGCTCTTGTCGATGGCGAACGTGAGGTAGGGCAGGGGCCTGGCGGGCAGCCTGTTGCCCACGAACATCGCCTGCCACGGTGGCAGCAGCCGCTGCATGGCCGGGTTGCGTTCGATCTCTTGAATGTCGTCGAGGACGAATTTCCCGGCGAACGAGTTGAGAAACGCCACGCCGGTGAGGATCGCCACGAAGACCGCGGCCTGGCGGGTGGTCAGGACGCCGGAAAGGGAACCGGTCGGGCGGGCGATCGCCCGCGTGCGGGAAGCGGGCCTGTCGGGAGGGCGCGGCGGCATGGCGACAGGATACCGCAGGCACTCCCGCTACCGCACCTCCACCGGCACGCTCGCCGAGTGGGCGCTGAACTCGGGGGCGTAGCGGCTCTGGATCGTCGCGAAGCCGCTCGACGCCGTGCCCCGGTGGGCCGCCCGCAGGGCATACTCGAAGACGTGCGTGCCCCGCGGCAGCCGCTCGAAGAAGAGCTGCGTCGAGGCGTCGCGGACCGCCACGTACCAGCCCACGCCGTCGCCGAACCGCCAGCCCGAGAGCACGTCCACCGGCTCCGTCAGGCTCGGCCGATGGTCCTTGAGTTCCAGGAACTCGTAGTCGCGGTCGCTCGTCACCACGAGCCGCACGACCAGTTCGTCGCCCAGCTCGATCTTGCCCGCGGCCCCCTCCGCCGCCGGCACGAGCTCGGGCCCCGCCTTCGTCATCCGCTTCACGAACAGCCGCTTCTCGATGGAAAGCTCCTCGCGGCCCGCCGCCGGCACGTTGGCGATGTCGTCGAGATACTGCCAGTGGATGCCGCCGAAGGCCAGGCCCGGGTCGCGTTTGGCGACCACGACCTGCCCCATCTCGGGCCGGATCTCCCGCCGCGTGAACCGCTCCTCGAAGAATCCGGTGCCGGCCTCGACCTGCCCGGCCGCGAGCTTTTCGCCCCCCACGGTCACCGTCACGAGTTCCTTGGACGCGAGCAGGTCGTCGCCGCGGCCCAAGAGCGCGGCCACGGCATCGGCGGTCGCCCGGCTGCCCCGCCACTGGCTCGTCCGCTTCTGTCCGAGCAGCCACACCTTCAGCGCCTCGACCGCATCCCTGTCGCCGGCCACCTCGTCGAAGGCCTCGATCATGATCGACTGCGTGGCGATCGGGGCGTAGGTCCAGCTCCACCAGCCCGGATGCCGATCCCGCCACCACATCCCCTGCCAGCTCTCCTTCTCGGCGCCGGGCTTCACATCGGCGTCCACCGCCCGCTGCTTCAGGCTGTCGATGATCGAAAGCGCCGTCTGCTTGTCGCCCGAGCGGGCAAGCGCCATCGCCAGCTGCCCCTGCGTGAGCCGGGCGTCGAGCTTCATCCAGCATTTTCGCGCGACGTCGAAGGCCCAGCGGATCGCCTCGGCCGCCTCCCCCTCCGGCGGCGCGTCGGCCGAGAAGAAGCTGCGGGCGTAGAGGGCGTAGACGCCCAGCGGCGTGAGCACGATCTCGTCGGGCTTGCCCTTCCAGAGTTCTTCGGCCCGCCGCTTCTCCCCGACGAGCCGGCCGTCGAGCCAGGGGATCGTCCCGAGCGCCGGCTGCACGAGGTCGTTGCCACCGGGCACCGCCGGCTTCACGCCCGCCACGCGGAGCCGGCCGAAGCCGGCGAGGATGCCGAGGGTGACCGAGTCGCAGGTCCGGCCTCCGGGAAACCAGGGCCAGCCGCCGTCGCCGTTCCGCAGCGACTCGAGCCGCCCGAGCCCGGCCGCCAGTTCGTTCTCCGCGCGGGTGGCGTCGAACAACAGCGCGATCCTGGCCCGCGCCTCCTTCTCGTCCACCGCGTCGCGCACCCACGGCGTCTCGGCGAGGAGCGTCTTCACGAGGTCCGTATTCTTGTCCACATTGCTCCTCCGAGCGTCCAGCGGGCTTTCGAGCGCGTTGGCTTTTCCCGCGGTCGCAGCCCCCTTCCACTGCTCGAACACTTTTCCGATCCGCGGGTCGCTCGTGGCGAGATGCCGCGCGAGGCTGTTGGCGTAGAGCCGGGTGAAGAGGGTCTCGGTGCTCTCGTCGGCCTGCTCCATGATGGCGGGCAGAGCGAGCACGGCGTACCAGGCCGGATTGGAGGCCGTCTGCACGACGAGCGACTGGCTCTGGATGGCGGTGCCGCCGCTCTTCACGAGCCGGTCGATCGAGATCTTCCGTTCGCCCGGGCCGCGGAGCGTGACGGGCACCGACTCGCTCACGAGCACCCGGCGGGGCAGGACCGCAAGAAAGGCCTCCTCGCCGTCGGCCGCCCTGCCGGCCGAGCCGGTGGCGAGGTAGCGGAGCGTGTCGGTGCCGTCGGCCACCTTCACGGTGAAGACCACCGGCTTCGACTCGCCGGCGGCGAGGTCGAAGGGAAGCTCGCGCGGGCCTTCGACCAGCGCGCTATAGTCAGCATCGGTGCGGGCGTCGAAGAGCGCGAGCTTCACCTTCCCGGCGAGCCGGCCGGTCGAGGTGTTGCTCACCTTGACCGGGATCTGCACCACGTCTCCCTCGCGGAGAAACCGCGGCATCACCGGCTCGACCATGAGGTCTTTTACAGACACGCATTGATCGACGATCACCCCGCTCCGGAGCCCCGCGTCGTGGGCGAGCCCCTTGAACTGCCAGGTGGTGAGCGTGTCGGGGAGCGTGAACTCGATCGTCACGACGCCGTCCTTGTCGGACGAGAGCGTGGGAAGGAAGAACGCCGTCTCGACGAGGTTCTTCCGCGGCGGCGGGGCGGCTGCCGCCGACGCCCCCGCCGGCCCGCCCGGCCCGGCGGAGTCGCCCTGCTGTTTTTCGGCCTGGCGATATGCCCCGGGCTCGTCCTTGTCGGCCGCCCGCTTCCGGACTGCATTCATCGCCAGGCCGTCGGCCGCGGCGTTGGCTGGTGCCGCGGCCATGGCCATCGGTGCTGCTGCCATCTCGCGCATCATCGCCCCCTTTGCCATGCGGCGGCCGCCGCCGCCAAAGCCTCCGCCCCAGCCTCCGCGCATCGGCGAGCAGAAGGGATTGCGGAGCTGTCGATACGACATCTCCGGCACGTCGGCGTAGCGGATCGCGAACTGGCCGAGGATCTGGTTGAAGCCCTCGCCGCCATTCGAGAAGGCGAGGTTCAGCCAGCTCGACTCGCGGCGGAAGAGGCCCATCAGTCCGCCGCCGGGCCACTGGTGCTGCGCGATCGCGTCGAGCGACTGGTCGTAGAGCGTGGCCACCATCTCGGCGAGGGCCGGGGTGGCGGGTCCCGCCACCGGATCGGCCACGCTCCTTACCTTCGCCCGCCAGATCTCCTTCGCGCCGGGCTCGAGCCGCCGCGTGAACCGCTCCCACTCGATCGCGAGCTGCTTGTTCGTCCAGGGCACGTCGATGGTCTGCGCCTGCACGTGCAGCCGGCCGTCGCGGACGAGCCACGCCCGCACGGTGAACCCGCCGCGGTGTTCGTCGCCCACCTTCAGGCTCACGGGCCACTGCGTGCGGCCAGGCTCTGTCCAGAACCGCTCGAGCGTGCGGCCCGCCTGCGAGATCTCGACGAGCGCACGCCCCTTGTCGTAGCCGGTGCCCACGAGGGCCGTGAACGCGTCGCCCGGGGCGACCGACTGCCGCTGCGACTTCATCACGAAGGCCCGCTTCACGCCGTAGCGTTCGGCCTTGGGATCGATCACCTCGATCAGCTGCTCCGCCCTCACCGCCGGCACCTCGCCGGCTGCTGGAATCTCGAACACCGCCTTGTAGATGCCCGCCGGCAGCGTGGCCGTGGCCACGAGTTTGCCGGTCGTCTTGTCGGTGGCGTGCTCGTGCGAATAGACGGCCTCGCCGACCGCCCAGGTCAGGGGATCGGCGGGCGTGGGTCTCACGGGCACGGCCGCCGGGCGGCCGGCCGCCTGCCCCCGGCCGCGGCGAACGCGGAGTGGCCGCGGCGCGGGGCCCGGACCCGTGCCGAAAAAGTCGCCCCGATCCACCTCCGCCGGCTGCACGAGCTTCGACACGGTGAGCGTGCCCGTCGCCGCCCGCGGCTGGCCGTCGAGCGTGGCGGTGGCGAGCGTGATCGCCACGGCGGCGGGCTTGCCGTCGTCGCCGGTCGTCTGCCAGGCCTCCGCGGAGACCGTGGCCTCGATGTCGGTATAGCCCGCGTTCACGGTCCGCTCGTCGCCGCGGGTTTCGCCGCTCGGATCGGTGACGTCGGCCACGACGCGGAAGTTGAAGACCGGCAGCGATTCCTTCGGCACGGTCTTGTCGGGCTTCGCGGTGAACGCGACCTTGAAGCCGCCGGCGGCGTCGGTGATCGCCGTGCCGCGGGCGATCCGCTGCCCGCCGCCGCCGAATGGCAGCCAGGGGAAGAACCACTGGCACCACCGTGGCCAGCGGACCGTCCGCTCCACGTGCCAGCGCACCTTCGCGCCGGCCACGGCCACGCCCGTGTAGGTGGTGGCGGTGCCGGAGAGCGAAAGCTCGCCGCCGAGCGGCACCGACTTCTCCGGGGCCGCGAGCTTCACGAGGAACTTGGGTCGCTTGTACTCCTCGACCCGCACGCCCACGCTGCCCGCGCAGCCGTCCGGCCCGGAGGCCTGCGCGAAGAGCGACCACTGGCCGGGCAGCGCCCCGGTGGCGATCGGGAAGTTGCCGTGGAACGAGCCGTTGGGAGATGTCGTGTGCCGCGCCTTGGCCACCTCGCGGCCGTTCGCATCCCGCAGCGTCACTTCGATCTCCCGCTTGTCGATCGCCCGGTAGCTGTTCGTGGCGACATTGCTCGCCGCGGCGATGCCCTTGTAGAAGACGATCTGCCCCGGCCGGTGGATGCCGCGGTCGGTGACGAGCACGATCGTCGCGTGCGACTCGGGCTGCAGGTTCTGCCAGAAGCCGCTCGCCTCGGTGGCGGCCTCGTGCGGCCGGCCGTCGAGTGCGGCCGAGGCGACCGCGACGTATTCCCGTCCCTGATCGAGCCTGAGTTCATAGCGGCCTTCCTTGTCGGTCGTGGTGCCGCCGGCCTCGACGAACCGCTGCGGATGGTTGCCCTGCTGTTCACGGACGAACAGCTTCACGGCCGCGCCGGCCACCGGTGCGCCCGACGCGATGTCGATCACGTGACCGGCGACGGGCCCCGCCGCCTGCCGGCCGGCGGCGGCCGCCGCCGAGACGAACACCTGCCGCTGCTGCTCGGTCACGATGGCCAGCCGCGTGACGCGGACGAGCGCGATCTGCACCACGTTGTCGGCCACGCCGAAGTCGGGCTTGTGGCTGGCGATCACCCAGTAGGTGCCGGGCTCGAGCGACTTGGCGTCGAGCGGCTCGCCCACGGGGATGTCCTCGTACCGCTGCCGGTAGTCGGCGGTGGCGGGCAGGTCGATCTCCTTGGTCCGCACGGCCGGCAGTTCGAGGATCGCCTGCCGGTCGGCCCCGTCCATCCAGGCGGTGTGCGGCTTGCCCGCCTTGAGGCGGCCGAGCCAGTCGGCCTTCGCCACGCGGAGATGCAGCTTGGCGAGATTGCGGTAGGTGATGCGGACCGCCGGCCACGGCTCCGCCCACGCGCGTTCCGTCTGGAGGGACAGTTCCTTCGCCTCGATCTGGCTGACGAGGTTTCGGCACATCGCGCCGCCCGGGCTTTTGGGGTGCGATTCGGCGCCTTGCAGTGCGATGACCCGCGCCTCCGCCGGATCGCCGTCGCCCGCCCCGCCGCCGTCTCCCTGCTGGACGAGGCTCGCCAGGTGAAAGCGGGCGAGCGCCGCCGTCTCGTGCCCGCCGGCCCGCTCGATGAATCCTTCGAGGGCCTCCTGCTTGCGGTCGTGGAGGTCGGCTGCGTCGCCGTGCGACACCGCGGCGCCGCTCGCCCAGAGGATGCGGTCGAGATCGGCGGCCAGGAAGGCCGTGCGGTCGGCGTCGCCGCGATGGAAGGCGAGCAGGTCGCGGTAGAGCCGCGCCGTCTCGAGCAGCGGCGAATCGCGATCGGTGACCGCCTTGTCAGCCTCGGGCTGCCAGGCGAGGAACTGTTCGGGCGTGCCGAGGGCGGGGCTCGCGGCATCGAACTCGAAGGCGTCTTCAGGGGCGACGAGCCCCCGCTCGCCGGACGATGCGAACTCGACCGCATCGCGGACGACCACGTCCCACACGGTGGGCCGGTAGGCGTCTGCGAGCTTGCCCGGCTGGATGATCGCCGACCACTCGGCCACCGGCAGTTTTTGCAGGGCGGCCCGTTCCGGGCTGCCGGGGCCGCCGACGGCCGTGGCGAACCGCCGCCTGATCTCGGCCACGATCGTCGGCAGGTCCCACTCGGCGAGCTTCGCCAGATCGGTGCCGTCGGCGCCACCCTGCGTCCGCTGCTGATACCGCCAGCGGTTCTCGAGAAAAAAGCCCCAGGTCCAGTTGGCCCTGATCGCCTCGAGCACGCCGCGGGTCTCGGGCGGCGCCTTCTCCATGGCGCCTGCCAGCAGGATCAGCCGCTCTGGATCGTCGCCCGGCCGGTCGCCCGTTTCGCCAAGGATCCGCGTGGCGATCGCCCGGGCCACCTCGGCCCAGGCCTTGTCGGCCACCGCCGCCTGTTCGACGCCGCGCAAGGCCTCGACCGCCGTCTTCGGCTTGCCCTCGGCCAGAGCCGTCTCGACGGCCTTCCAGGCGGCCGACCGCGGGCCGGCCGGGGGATCCTCGCCGTGGGCAGCGGGTGTGGTCATGGTGGTGAAGACTCCGAGCAAAAGGAAGAAGAGGACCGGCGTCAGGGGGGCGAGGCGGCGGATACCGCGGGCCAAGCGAGACAGGTGCACATCCTCGACACGCATGAAAAAGCCCTCCGGAACGGACATATCCTTTTGACGGCAGAAGTCTACGGGCCCGGCAAAAAGGGGACATTCTGCTTTTTCAACTGCGAGGCAAGATCGCACCAGAGCCGGTAGGTGAAAAAGCAGAATGTCCCCTTTTTCGTGGCCACGAGCAGCGTGTGCCCCGGTCAAGACGTGCTATAATAGCGGCGGAAATAGCAGTGCCGGCGGAGCGAAACGCCGACATCCTTGGATTTCGTTGCCGAATGTCGCGGCGGTTTCCGCCGCGGTCTGTCAGCAGCCAGGAGATTGTATGAATCGCTCCACCCTTCGGTGTGTCGTCGCGTTTGCTCTCGCCCTTGTCCTGGGGCTGGCTCTGACCGGCACCGGTCTGGCGGCCGACAGGCTTTCGTACAACAGGGACATCCGCCCGATCCTCGTCGAAAACTGCTTCTCCTGCCACGGCGCCGACGGCGCCGGCCGGAAGGCGGATCTGCGGCTCGACCAGCGGGACGACGCCGTCGAGAGCGGGGCGATCGTCCCGGGCGACGTCGATTCGAGCGTCATGCTCGACCGGATTTTTTCCGAAGACCCCGACGAGGTGATGCCGCCGCCGAGCGCGAAGAAAACACTCGCGCCCGAGCAGAGGAAACTGCTCGATCGCTGGATCGCCGAGGGGGCCGCATACGAGCCGCACTGGTCGTTCATCCCGCCCACGCGTCCCGAGCTGCCGGCCGTGAAGACCGAGGGCTGGGTGAAAAACCCGATCGACCGGTTCGTGCTCGCCCGGCTCGAGGCCGAGGGGCTCGCGCCGGCGGCCGAGGCTGATCGCCGCACGCTCGCCCGGCGGCTCACACTCGATCTCACCGGCCTACCGCCCGAGCCGGCCGTGGTCGACGCCTTCGTGGCCGACCCGCATCCGGATGCCTACGAGCGGCTGGTGGACACGCTGCTGGCGAGCCTCGAATGGGGCGAGCACCGCGGCCGCCACTGGCTCGACTACGCCCGCTACGCCGACACCCACGGCATCCACTTCGACAACTATCGCGAGATGTGGACCTACCGGCAGTGGGTGGTGAACGCGTTCAACCGCAACATGCCGTTCGACGAATTCACGATCCTGCAGCTCGCCGGCGACCTCGTGACCGACCACGGCCGGGCCGCGACGCCCGAGCAGATCCTCGACAACCGGATCGCCAGCGGCTTCAACCGCTGCAACATGACGACCAACGAAGGGGGCATCATCGACGAGGAGTACTACGTCCTCTACACGCGGGATCGCACGGAGACCGCCGCCGCGGTCTGGATGGGGCTGACGGCGGGCTGCGCCGTCTGCCACGACCACAAGTTCGATCCGCTCTCGCAGAAGGAGTTCTACGAACTCGCGGCGTTCTTCAACAACACGACGCAGGGGGCGCGTGACGGCAACATCCACGACACGCCGCCGATCCTGCCGGTGCCCAGGGTCGAGGACCGGCCGCGGTTCGCGGTGCTCGAGCGCGAACTGCCGGAGGCCAAGGCGGCCGTCGAGGCGAGAAAGACCGCGGCCAAACCGGAATTCGAAGGCTGGCTGCAATCGGCCACGCCGGCGGTCGTCGCGAAATTGCTGCCGCAGGACACGCCGCTGGTGGAACTCGCGCTGTCCGAAGGCCGGGGGAGCACGGCCCGGGCCCGTCTCGCGGGGAAGGAGACCGATCTCCCCCTCACCGCGTCGACGAGGTGGCAGGCCGGCCCGAGCGGCGCCCCCGCTCTCCTGCTCGACGGTAAGGCGGGTGAACTGGCGACGAGCGGCGACTTCGAGCACGACCAAGCCTTCGGCGCCTCGTTCTGGATCCGCGTGCCGGCCAACGACTCGTTCTATGCGGTGGTCGCGCGGATGGACGAGGGCAACGCCTTCCGCGGGTGGGACGTCTCGGTGCAGGGCCGCAGGATCGGCCTGCACATGGTCCATGCCTGGCCTGACGACGCGCTGAAGGTCGTGGCGAAAAATCAGCTCAAGCCCGACACCTGGACGCTCGTGTCGGTCACCTACGACGGCTCCGGCAAGGCCGAGGGGGTGAAGATCTACTACGACGGCAAGCTCGAGCCGAACCCGAACGTCGAGAACAACAAATTCAAGAAAGGCACGATCCGCACCGAGGTGCCGCTCGTGATCGGCGGCCGCTCCAAGGCCGCGACGGCGCACGGGGTCGGCCTCGCAAACCTGGCGATCTGGGGCCGGTCGCTGTCCACCGCCGAGGTCGAAGGCATCTCCCGCGCCCAACTGATCGCAGACGTGGTGAAGCTGCCGCCCGAGGAGCGGGTGAAGGCCGGAGACAAACTCTACGATTGGTGGCTCGGCAGCTTCGACGAGCCTTTCCGGACGGCGACCGCGAAGCTGACCGCTCTCGAGGCCGAAATGGCCGCGATCCGCAAGCGCGGCACCGTGGCCCACGTGATGAACGAAAAGAACGAGATGGCGAAGGCGTTCATCCTCGACCGTGGTGAATACGACCGGCGGAAGGACGAGGTGAAGGCCGACACGCCCGACATCCTCCCCGCCTTCCCCGCGGAGGCGCCGCGCAACCGGCTGGGGCTCGCCCAGTGGCTCCTCCTGCAGGATCATCCGCTGACGGCCCGGGTGACCGTCAACCGGTTCTGGCAGGAGGTGTTTGGCACGGGGCTCGTCCGCTCTGCCGGCGACTTCGGCACGACGGGCGAACTGCCGAGCCACCCGGAGCTGCTCGACTGGCTGGCGGTGGAGTTCCGCGAGGGCGGCTGGGACGTGAAGAGGCTCTTCAAGCTCTTGGTGACGAGCGCCGCCTACCGGCAGTCGGCGGCCACGACGCCCGACAAACTCACCAAGGATGCCGCCAACCGGCTGCTCTCCCGCGGCCCGCGGTTCCGGATGGATGCCGAGATGATCCGCGACTCCGCGCTGGCCGCCAGCGGCCTGCTCGTGAAGCAGATCGGCGGCCCGAGCGTGAAGCCCTACCAGCCCGACGGCGTCTGGGAGGCGGTGTCGATGGGCGGCAACACCAACAAGTACGCCCGCGACAAGGGGGAGGGCCTCTACCGCCGCAGCATGTACTGGTTCTGGAAGCGGTCGGCGCCGCCGGCGTCGATGGACATCTTCAACGCCCCGTCGCGGGAGGCCTGCTGCGTGAAGCGAGAGCGGACGAACACGCCGCTGCAGGCGCTCGTCACGCTCAACGACCCGCAGTTCGTGGAGGCGGCACGGGCGCTGGCCGATCGGGCGCTCGAGGTGGCGGGTGAGACCGACGACGCCCGGCTCGAATTCATCGCCGAGCGGCTGCTGGCCCGGCCCCTCTCCAGTGCGGAGGCCACGATCGCGAGGCAGTCGCTCACCGATCTGGCCGACTGGTACAAGGCCCATCCCGACGACGCCAAGCAGCTCGTCGCGGTAGGCGATTCGAAGCCACGGGCCGCCGACCCGGTGCAGCTCGCCGCCTGGACGATGCTGACGAATGAGCTCATGAACCTCGACGAAGTGCTCTGCAAGTAGAAAGAAAAAGGGGACATTCTGCTTTTTCCCCGACTGCCCCGTGGATGGACGTACCGGCGGAGATAAAAAGCAGAATGTCCCCTTTTTGGCTTTTTGGGAGAAACGCCATGAACCCCGCCATCCGCTCTCCGCTCGACGAACTGGGTCTGAACCTCACCCGGCGGCGGTTTTTCGAGACCGGCAGCCACCTGCTCGGCGGCGCGGCGCTCGCCACGCTTGCCGGCGACCGGGCCGCTCTGGGCAACGCCTCCTCGCCGCCGACCGCCGGCATCGAGCGGGTGGCCGGCGCGATCGGCCCCCACTTCGCCCCGCGGGCGAAGCACGTGATCTACCTGCACATGGTGGGTGGGCCGCCGCAGCAGGATCTCTACGACTACAAGCCGGTGATGAACGACTGGTACGACAAGGACCTCCCCGAGAGCGTCCGCAACGGCCAGCGGCTCACCACGATGACGAGTGGGCAGGCGCGGTTTCCGATCGCGCCCACGAAGTACAAGTTCGCCCGCCACGGCGGGTCGGGGATGTGGGTGAGCGAACTCCTGCCGCACACCGCCACGATGGTGGACGACATGTGCTTCATCCGCAGCATGCACACCGAGGCGATCAACCACGAGCCGGCGATCACCTACATGCAGACGGGCAACCAGATCTCGGGCCGGCCCTGCCTCGGCGCCTGGGCCAGCTACGGGCTCGGCTCGCTCAACAAGGACCTGCCCACGTTCGTGGTGCTCGTGGCCAGGCCCTCGAACACCGAGCAGGTGCAGGCGATCGGCGCCCGGCTCTGGTCGAGCGGCTACCTGCCGGGCGAATACGCCGGGGTGAGCTTCCGCAGCGCCGGCGACCCGATCCTCTACATCAACAACCCGCCGGGAGTGCCCGCGGTGGTGCGTCGCAAGACGCTCGACGGCCTGCAGGCCCTGAACCAGC
>JBIIYN010000333.1:0-4209 GCA_044346795.1 Pirellulales bacterium | reverse complement strand
GCAGGCCGTCTTCGCCGCCGTCGACCGCGACGACCGGCCCTACCACGCCGACGCCACGGTGCGGGATGCCTTCGTCGCCGCCGACCGCCGCCGGACCGCACTCGAGAAGCGGAAGAAGGAGCTCGACGACGCGGTCGCCAAGGCAGCCCAGCCGCGGCTCGGTGAGATCAACGCCGCGATCGCCGACGCCCCGAAAGTGAAGGACGGCAACCCGACGGAGGCGTTCGGCTACCACAGTGCGATCGCCTCGACCGACGACGCCGTGAAATGGCTGCAGCTCGACCTGGGCCGGGAGACCGACCTGGCCGAGATCGTGCTTTGCCCCTGCCACGACGACTTCAACGGCATCGGCGCCGGCTTCGGGTTTCCGCGGCGGTATC
Source organism: Pirellulales bacterium (assembly GCA_044346795.1). Taxonomy (GTDB): domain Bacteria; phylum Planctomycetota; class Planctomycetia; order Pirellulales; family UBA1268; genus CAMCQY01. Next base: position 3,829 of record JBIIYN010000333.1, on the reverse strand, counting down.
GCGCGGAGGTGTCGAACGATCCGATGTTCGCCTCGGGCGTGACGGCCGTCGTCGACCGCACGGCGGCCGACCTGCCCAATCCCGGCATCGCGGCGCAGCCGATCGCCGCGGCCATCAAGGGCCGCTACGTGCGGATCACCGCCACCAAGCTGGCCCCCCGCAAAAACGATTTCATCTTCGCACTGGCCGAGGTGCGGGTGACGGCCGCCGACGGCACGAACGTCGCGGTCGGATCGGTCGTCACGTCGCTCGACTCGATCGAGTCGCCGCCGCGGTGGCAGCGGACGAACGTGATCGACGGCCAGAGCCCGGCCGCCGCCACGGGCACGGTCGCGGCCCTCAAGGCGGAACGGGAGGAACTGCTCGCCGCGCATCGGTCACCGGCCGTCGCGGCCGAACTCGAGCAGCTGACGGCCGACCTCGCCGCCGTCGAGGCCGAAAAGAAAAAACTGCCGGCGATGAAGCTGGCCTACTCCGCCACCTCCCGCAAGCGGGAGGGCGTGCCACGGAAGATCCACCTGCTCTCCCGGGGCAGCGTGCTCGCGCCCGCGCACGAGGTGGGACCCGGCGCGCTCACGCTCGTCGAGCCGCTCGTGAGCCGCTTCGACCTGCCCGCCGACCACGCCGAGGGGGACCGCCGCGCGGCCCTGGCCCGCTGGCTTGCCGACCCGAAAAACCCCCTCACCTGGCGGAGCATCGTCAACCGCGTCTGGCACTACCACTTCGGCCGCGGGATCGTGGCCACGCCGAACGATTTTGGCCGGATGGGCGCGCCGCCGACGCATCCCGAACTGCTCGACTGGCTCGCGGCCACCTGCCGCGACGGCGGCGGCTCGCTCAAGGCCCTGCACCGGCTGATCGTCACGAGCGCGACCTACCGACAGACGAGCGGGTCGGTGGCGGCCTTCGACGCGATCGACTCGGGCAACGAATTTCTCTGGCGGCAGAACCGCCGCAAGCTCGAGGCCGAGGCGGTCCGCGACGCGGTGCTCGCCGCGGCCGGCACGCTCGACCTCACGATGGGCGGCCCCGGCTGGCAGGATTTCAAGATCGAGCATCCGGCACACTCGCCCCACTACCGCTACGACCTCGCCGACCCGGAGGACAAGTCGACCTGGCGGCGCGGCATCTACCGCTTCATCGTCCGCAGCCAGACGCAGCCCTTCATGACCGTGCTCGACTGCGCCGATCCCTCGATGCGCGTGGAGAAGCGCAACCAGAGCATCTCGGCGCTGCAGGCGCTCGCGCTCTTGAACAACGGCTTCATGACGACGCAGTCGCGGCATTTCGCGGCCCGCGTCGAACGCGAGGCGGGCGCCGACCCTGCCGCCCAGGTGGAGCGGGCCTTCGCGCTGGCCCTCGGCCGCCGGCCTGCCGCCGAAGAACGCTCGGCGCTCGTGGAGATCACGGCGGCCCACGGCCTCGCCAACACCTGCCGCGCGATCCTGAACCTCAACGAGTTTTCCTTCGTGGATTGATCGGATGAAGAAGCTGCTCTCCCGTCGTGACTGGCTGGCGGCCTCGGGCTGCGGGTTCGGTTCGCTCGCGCTCGCCGCGCTGCTGGCCGGCGAGCGGGATGCGGCCGCGGCGACGGGCATTTCGACCGTGCATCCGGCGTGCATCTATCCGCCGAAGGTGAAGCGGGTCGTGCAACTCTTCATGGCGGGGGCGGCGAGCCACCTCGACCTCTACGACTACAAGCCGGAACTCGTCCGCCAGCATGGCAAGACGAGCGACTTCGGCGAGCCCGTCGAGGCCTTCCAAAACGGCCTCGGCCCCTGGCTCAGGCCGATCTGGGAGTTCAAGCCCTACGGCCACTGCGGAAAACTCCTCTCCGACGTGGCCGCCCCGCTCGGCGACGTCGTCGACCAGATCGCCTTCATCCACAACATGGTGAGCCCGTCGGGCGTGCACTCGGCGGCCACGCTCCACCAGACGACCGGGTTCGTGCTGCCGGGATTCCCGGGGGCGGGCTGCTGGGTGAACTACGCGCTCGGCTCCCTGAACGACAACCTGCCGACGTTCGTCGTGCTCCCCGACCACCGTGGCTACGCCTCCAACGGCGTCAAGAACTGGGACGCGGGCTTCCTGCCTGCGCAGTACAGCGGCACCGTGGTGCAGCCCGCCGACGAGGAGCCGGTGGCCGATCTGCGGCCCCACCGCTCGGCCTCGTTCGTCACGCCCGCGTCCGATGCGGCGGCCCGCGACGTGATCGCCGCGCTCAATCGCCGTCATCGCGACGCCCGCGGCGGCGACGGCCAGCTCGAGGCCCGCATCCAGAGCTACGAGCTCGCCGCCCGCATGCAGCTGGCGGCGCCCGAGGCGCTCGCCATCGACGACGAGCCCGAGCACGTCCTGAAGCTCTACGGCGTGCAGCCGAACCGCACGAGCTGGCCGAGCCAAATCAACGCCGAGGAGGAGACGCACCATTTCGGGCTGCGGTGCCTGGCCGCGCGGCGGCTGCTCGAGCGGGGCGTGCGGTTCGTGCAGGTGTGGAGCGGCAACGACAACGGCTTTCCCCGCCGCAACTGGGACAGCCACGAGGACGTGGAGCGGGATCACGGCCCGCTCGCGCTTGGCATGTCGCGCGGCGCCGCGGCCCTCATCAAGGATCTCGACCAGCGGGGCCTCCTCGACGACACGCTCGTGCTCTGGACGACGGAGTTCGGCCGGATGCCGAGTTCGCAGGGGGGCAAGGGCCGCGACCACAATCCGTTCGTGTTCACCAACTGGCTCTGCGGCGGAGGGATCAAGGGCGGCGTGACCTGTGGCGAGAGCGACCAGTGGGGCTACAAGCCGCTCGATCGCGACCATCCCACGACGGTGCACGACGTCCACGCCACGGCGCTCAAGCTCCTCGGCATCGAGCACACGAAGCTCACCTGGCGCAACAACGGCATCGACCGCCGGCTGACCGACGTCCACGGCCACGTGATCGACGGCATCCTGAGCTGAAAAAGGTGCCAGCCACCAAATCTGGGCAATCTGCATCTTCCCTATTTTTGGTGGCTGGCACCTTGTTCTTTCACCCGAACAACACCGCGGCCTGCCTGATCGTGGCCCAGAGCCCCCAGGCCATCGGCACGGCGACGAGCAGCCAGAAGGCTGCCAGCGGAACGACGCCCGTCACGTGAGCCGCGGGCTCCCCGACGAACGGCTCGGGCTCGACGGCCGGGGCCGTCTTCACCGCTGATTTGTCTGCGGCATCGGTCGGCTCTGAGCCGGTCGCGGTGAGCGGCTTCACGAGGCTGTTGCAGACGAAGCCCACGGCAAGCAGGCCGGCGAGCAGGATCATCGTCCGATCGTAGGCGGCGGCCCGCGGCACACCCGCGCGGATCTGCTGCTCGTTGACGTAGTTGACGAGCACGGGGCCGAGGATGCCGGCCACGCTCCAGGCCGTGAGCAGGCGGCCGTGAATGGCGCCCACGAAGCCGGTGCCGAAGAGATCGGCCAGGTAGGCCGGGATGGCGGCGAATCCACCGCCATACATCGTGAGGATGACACAGAAGACGCCGCAGAAGAGGCCGATGTTCCCGGCCCGGCCGACGGCGGGCACGGCCGCGTAAAGCAGGAGACCGAGCAGGAAAAAGATCGCGTAGGTCGTCTTCCGCCCGAGCCCGTCCGACAGGGACGACCAGAAGAATCGGCCGAGGATGTTGAACAGGCTCAAGAGCCCGGTGAACCCGGCCCCCATCGCCGCAATCCGGCCGAGGTCGGCGGCGTCGAGCCGCTCGAAGGGCGCGTCGATGCCCACGAGCCGGCCCCCAAAAATCTCCTGCAGCATGGGCGACGCCATGCCGATCACGCCGATCCCGGCCGACACGTTCAG
>JBIIYN010000332.1:0-4213 GCA_044346795.1 Pirellulales bacterium | reverse complement strand
CTTGGCAAGTGGGGGCCACGGCCGTAGCGAACCCGCTCCACCGGCCGGGGGCACGGCCGGGGAGGACACGCTTCGCCGGCCGTGGGCAACGGTCGGGGCTGGCGGATGGAGGGCGTTTCTCGGCCCCGTCCGGTCGCTTCCGCTCCGGGCTTTTATTCGTCGGTGATGGCACGGCCGGTGATCGCGTTGCGGTAGACCGGAAGCCCCGGGTGGAAACCCGGGGACGGGTTCAAAAGCAACGCACCATTTCGCAAGAACGCCGCAGCACCAGGGCCGGAGGCCCGGGTTCTTGCTAGCCGGCGGTGGTCGGCCAAGCCATCGGCCCGGGTGGTCGGCCAAGCCGGGTCGGGAGGTTGACCCTACCCACGACCGCGTCGCAGGATGCGACGCCCACGCCAGCCGACGGAGGTCGGCCAAGCCGGGTCGGGCACGATGCCCGAGCCCGGCGTGTATTCAGTCCTTCAGGTCGAACAGCCGCTTGAGCGCGTCGAGCAGGCCGTGGGGTGGGCCTGCGCGGCTCTCGCTTCGCAGCGAGGCCAGCGGGGGATGGAGAAGCTTGGCGGCGTAGCGGTCGAACGCCTGCCGGATCTCGGCGCGGGCGGCGTCGTCGAGCGCGGGCAACCGGCGGAACAGCCGGTCGAGTTCCGCTTCGCCGGTCTCGCTCCAGCCCGCGCGGAGCCGCTCGATCACCGGCGCCGTCGAGCGATGGTGCAGGTCTCCCATGAACCGCTGCGTCTCCTCGTCGATGATCGCCACCGCCGCCGGCATCTCCCGCTGCCGGCTCTTCCGGTTGGCGTCGCACGCCGCGGCGAGATCGTCGATCGTGGAGAGCCACACGCCCGGCCGCCGTCCGATCGCAGGATCGAAGTCCCGCGGCACGGCGAGATCGAGCACGACCAGCGGCCGCCCTCCGCGGGCAGGCTCCGTCCGCGCGAACAGTTCCTCGGTCACGACCGGCCGCGTCGCCCCCGTCGTGCTCACCACCAGGTCGGCCGCGGCCAGTTCCACCTCCAGGTCCTCGAATCGGCCGGCCCGCCCGCCCAGGCTCGCCGCCAGGTCCCCCGCCCGCTCCGCGGTGCGGTTGACGACGACGACGTCACGGGCGCCGGCCTGCCGCAGGTAGCGGAGCGTTTCGGCCGCCATCTTGCCGGCACCGATCAGGAGCACCCGCTTGTCGTCGAACCGCTCGAACACGCCGCTGGCGAAGTCGGCGACGGCCACGCTCGGGATCGAGAGCCGCTCGCGGCCGAGGGCCGTCTCCGTGGCCACCCGCTTCGCCGTGCGCAGGGCGGCCTGAAACATCTCGCCGGTGAGCGGGCCTGAGGTGCGGCTCGCCTGGGCGAGCGCCCAGGCCTGCTTCACCTGCGCCACGATCTGCGGCTCGCCCAGCACCATGCTGTCGAGTCCGGCGGCCACGCCGAACAGATGCCGGACCACCGCCTCGTCGCGGTCGCCGGCCAGCACGGGCGCAAGCAGGCTCTCCTCGATGCCGCGGCATTCCGCGAGGAACGAGAGCAGTTCGTCGGGCGGCGGCGGGCCGGCCTCCTCGCCGGCCGCATAGAACTCCACCCGGTTGCACGTGGAGAGCAGCACCCCTTCCCGGCCCGGAAAGCGGTCGCGAAACCGGCGGAGGGCGTCGGCCGCCTGTTCGGCCGAGAAGGCCAGACGCTCTCGCAGCGCCAGGGGCACGGTGCGATGGGTTCCGCCCACGAAGGCCAGCGTCATCGGATCGCCTCCGCATCGCGGCCGACGGCCGGCGGCACAGGAGGCACGCCGTGTCGCGTCTGGCCGAAGAGCCCCCACAGGATCGAGGCCGTGAGCACGACGAAGCTGACCAGCGACAGCCGCGCGGCGATCCGCGCACCATCGGCCCGCCGCTGCACCGCCCGCGCCGCGACTGCCGCGGTCACGAGCCAGGCCACCACCGCCGCCATCCGCAGCACCACGGGATCGTTCCAGGGCACCGTCTCGAGCAGGCCGCGCTGCCGATTCACGGCGTTGAGCACGATGCCCGAGAGGAAGCCGGCGGCGGCGGTCCAGGCGGCGATCGCGAGAGTGCGGCCGGTGGCGTGGGCGAGCCGCTCCAGGCTCGGCAGGCGGAAGCTGCCCAGCGGCGGCCGCTTGCGGGCGAGCAGGTCCGCCTGGATGAGCCACAGGCCGCCGGCCAGGCCGCCGATCGCGACGGCCACGCTCGCCGCCAGGTTGAAGCTGCCGTGGATCGCCCCCCAGACCTGCGTGGCCGGGCTCTGTGGAAACGGCACCCGGCTGGAGACCTGCGCGGCGCCGATGAGCCCGAGCACCACCGGCAGCATGAACAGCCCCACGGGCGTGCGGGGGTTGGAGATCGTGAGCCAGAGGTAGCCGCCCGCCAGCAGCCAGGCGGCCAGCAGATACCAGTCGAAGGCGCTCGACAACGGCACTGCCGGCTCATGGGCCGCCCGCCAGGCGAGGAACAGGGTATGGGCCACCAGCCCGGCCACGGCGAAGGCGATCATCGCCGCCCCCCGCACGCCCGAGCGAAACACGAGCCGCGAGGCCTCGCAGGCCAGCGCCACGGCGTAGCTCGCCGCGAAGCAGACGACGGAAATGCCCGAGACGAATTCGATCATGCGGATCCCTGCGGTGCGGCATTTATTGTAGTCTGCCGATCGACTTCCGCCCCTGTGACCATCCGTCCGAGCACTCGATGTCAGACTCCGCCCAGCCCCGGCCGGTTCGCCCCGAGATCGTGCCGGCCCCCACCGGCAGCCTTTCCGCGGCCGAACGCCGGGGGCAGGCGCTGCTCATGCGGGCCTGCCGCGGCGAGCCGGTGGAGCGCACGCCGGTGTGGCTGATGCGGCAGGCGGGCCGCTACCTGCCGGAATATCGCCGCGTGCGCGAGCAGGTCGATTTCCTGGGGCTCGTGAAAAACCCGCGGCTATCGGCGGAGGTGATGATCGCCACCGTGCAGCGGCTCGGCGTCGACGCCGCCATCATCTTCAGCGACCTGCTCCCGATCCTCGAGCCGATGGGCATGGACCTCGAATTCACGGCGGGCGAGGGACCGGTCATCCACAACCCGCTCCGGGAGCCGGCCGACGTGCGTCGGCTCCGCGAGCTGGAGGATCTCGACCAGCTCGGCTACGTCATGGACTGCGTGCGGGCGACCCGCGCCGGTCTCGACGATTCCATCCCGGTGATCGGCTTCGCCGGCGCTCCGTTCACGCTGGCCGGCTACTGCATCGAGGGGGGAGGCAGCAAGGCCTGGCTGCTCACCAAGTCGTTCATGTACCGCCACGAGTCCGCCTGGCACGACATCATGGGCAGGCTCGCCCGCGCCGTCAGCCGCTACCTCGTCGCGCAGCTCGACGCCGGTGCCCAGGTCGTCCAGCTCTTCGACAGCTGGGTGGGCTGTCTCTCTCCCGACGACTACGCCCGCTACGTGCTGCCGCACAGCCGCACGGCGCTGGCCGAGGCGGTGCGGCGGGCGCCGGTGATCCACTTCGCCACCGGCAATCCCGCGATCCTTCCGCTCCTGGCCCGGGCGGGCGGCTCCGTGATCGGCATCGACTGGCGGATCGAGCTGGCCGATGCCTGGAAGCTCGTCGGCCACGACCGCGCGGTGCAGGGCAATCTCGACCCGGTGGTGCTCCTGGCCGACCGCGACACCGTCCGCCGCCAGACGCGGCACGTGCTGGCCCAGGCCGCCGGGCGGCCCGGCCACATCTTCAACCTCGGCCACGGCATCCTTCCCCAGACGCCGGTGGAAAACGTCCTCGAGCTCATCGCGACGGTGAAGGGCGGGTAGCCGCACAAGGGCCCGCCCCTCGCCAACCCGAGCCCCGGCTGGGTAGACTCGCGTGTTGCGCGCAGACCGGCCCCGGTGCAGGTTCTTGCGGCCGCGACCACTCTCCCCCCGGTGTCTGCTGCATGAAGAGCCTCGAAAAACGACTGTTCCACCTCTTCGCACCCGCGGCGGTCAAGGAGGGACGGTCGCTCGCACTCAAGCGGGTCTGGTGCCCGCGGGTGGGGCAGGTGCATGCGACCATCGACGGCGTGGACGGTGAGCCGCAGGAAGTGCGGCTGGAGCTTTCAGCGCGGCGAAGGGGCGGCATGTCGCTCGAAAGCCACTCCACGACCCCCGTGGGCCGCACGGGCAAGCCGTGTGCGCTCCTGGCAGCCGTGCTGCTGGAGATCGACCGCCGCGGGCTCTTCTCGAACCTGCACGACCACA
>JBIIYN010000331.1:0-4228 GCA_044346795.1 Pirellulales bacterium | reverse complement strand
CGAGGGGAGAAGGAGCGGCTGCCGAATGATGCGCTGGTCGTGCCCGACGACACGATCCGCCTGGCGGGTCGGTGCCGGGGACGGGGCGGTCTGTTCCCAGTCGCGCATCCGCTCGGCGAACGACTCGCCGGCGGCACGGGTGGCGGCCCGCAGCATGGCGGAGGGGGGGGCCAGGAACGTCGCCGGTGTCAGGCCGATCCAGAGCACGAACACGGCCAGCGGGGCGAGCGCGGCAACCTCGTACCACTCCAGATCGCAGCGGCCGTCGTCGGTCGCGTGCGCGTCGTGGCCGTGGTCATGCGAATCGTGGTGGTGCGCGTCGTGCTTCGGCGGCTCGCGCGAGCCGCCGAAGAAGACCCGCTCCACGGCCCAGAGCATGTACCAGGCGCCGAGCACGACGCCGGCCACGGCCGACACCGCCATCGAAAGGTAGGCCACGCGGATCCCCGGGGCCACACCGCTCCAGGCCCGCTGAAACGAGCCGGCCAGGATCAGGAATTCCCCCACGAAGCCGTTGAGCCCAGGCAGGCCGATGCTCGAGAACGTGAACAGCATGAAGAGCACCGTCAGCCAGGGGGCCTTCGAGGCGATGCCGCCCAGGTTCGCGATCGACCGGGTGTGGAACCGCTCGTAGATCATGCCGACCAGCGCGAAGAGCCCGGCGGCGGAGAGCCCGTGGTTGATGAGCTGCAGGTTCGCCCCTTCCACGGCCACCGGCTCGAGCGCGAAGAGGCCCATCACGATGTAGCCCATGTGACTCACCGACGAATAGGCGATGAGCCGCTTGAGGTCGGTCTGCACGAGGGCCACCAGCGCGCCGTAGATGATGCCGGCCGCACCCAGGCCGAAGAGCCACGGGGCGGCGGCGGCGGTGGCGTCGGGCAGCATGGGGAGCGAGAACCGCAGGAAGCCGTAGATGCCGATCTTGAGCAGCACGCCCGCCAGGTCGACGCTGCCGCCGGTCGGCGCCTCCACGTGGGCCAGCGGCAGCCAGGTGTGGAAGGGCACGATCGGCACCTTCACGGCGAAACCGGCGAAGAGCGCGAGAAACACGATCATCTGCAGCCAGCCCCGCTCGGCATCCATCGGCAGCGGGTGCGCGGCCGTGCCGGCCGTGAGGGCGGCGATGTCGAACGTGACCGTGCCGGTGTGGGAGGCGTTCCAGAGCACGATCGCCAGCAGGCCGAGAAAGGCGAGCACGCTGCCGGCGAGCGTGTAGATGAAGAACTTCACCGCGGCCCGACGCCGCTCCTCGTGGCCCCAGATGCCGATCAGGAAGAAGAGCGGCACGAGCGTGAATTCGAAGAAGACGTAGAAGAGGATCACGTCGCGGGCGGCGAACACGCCGAGCATCGCCGCCTCGAGCAAGAGCAGGAGCACGTAGAAGCCGACCGGCTTCTCCCGGATCGCGTTCCAGCTCACGAGCACCGCCGTGAGCGAGAGCAGCGCCGAGAGGCCGAAGAGCCAGATCGAGAGGCCGTCGAGCCCCAGCGAGACGCGCACGTCGAAGATCCCGCCCACCAGCCAGGGAGCCGAGGAGACGGCGTAGGCCTGGCCGGCCGCAGCCTCCGGGCTCTCGAGGTAGCGGAGCACGAGCCACCCGGCGTTCACGAGCGTGATCAGGGCCGTCACGGCCGCGCTCTGCCGCACCGCCGAAAGTCCGCGGCTACCGAGCACCCAGGCCACGACCGCGCCGACGAGCGGCGTGGCGATCACGAGCAGGAGGTGCGTCGCAGGGGAGAAGCCATTCATGGAGGGTTGACTTGCCGAAAGATGGAAAGGGTGTCGGGGTGGGCGGGAAGCGGGCCTCAGGTGCGGAGCTGCCAGGCGAGCAGGACGACGATCGCCAGCACGCCCACCACGCCGGCGAGGGCGTAACGCTGCAGCAGGCCCGACTGCGCGCGGCGGACGATGCCGCCCAGGCCGGCCGGCAACCAGGCGATCCCGTCGACCGCCCCGTCGATCACGTAGCGATCGAAGGCGGCCGCGACGAGCGCCAGGCCTTCCAGCGGCCGCACGACGAGCGCGGCGTAGATCTGGTCGAAGTAGAATTTATTGGCGAAGAGCGTCTGGAGGGGGCCGAGGAATCGTTCGAGGGCCGGGCCGTCGCTGCGGCGGCCGAGGTAGCCGATGGCGGCGACGACGATGCCGATGGCGGCGGCGAGCGTGCCCTGGATCGCCAGGTTCAGGTGGAACGCATGCGGGGTGGCGGTGGCGGCCACGGCCGGGGCCGTCAGCGAAGGCGTCGCCGACAGGAAGTGTGCCAGCCAGTTGGTGCTGAAGAGCAGCCAGCCCACCAACGCCGACGGCACCGCCAGGATCACCAGCGGCAGCGTCATGGTTCCGGGCGACTCGTAGGAGACGTGGCCGGCATGCTCGTGATGCTCGTGCCGATCGTGGTGGCCGGCGTCATGTTCGCCGTGGTGATCGTGTCCGGCATGGTGCCCGTGCGCGCCTTCCGGCACCCGCGTCGGTCCGGTGAAGGTCATGAAGACGGCGCGGAAGGTGTAGAAGGCGGTCAGGCCGGCCGTGACGAGCGACATCCAGAAGAGGATCTGCCAGGTCTCCGGGCGGTCGAGGGCGTCGAGGCCGACCGCGGCGGCGGTGTCTGCAGCCGCGCCGTGCGAGCCTGCCGCAGGGGAGAAGACGGCCGGTCGGAAGGGGCTGCCGGCCGCCTCGATCGCGTGGTGCGCATCGTGGGCCCCGGGCCAGCCCTTCGCGTGAAGGGCGGCGAGGATCTCGTCCTTGCTGAAGAAGCCGGCGAAGGGCGCCACGCCGGCCAGGGCCGCCGACCCCACGAGGAAGGTGGCCGCGGTGATCGGCATCACCCGCCGCAGGCCGCCGAACCGCCGCATGTCGATCACGCCTCCCATGGCGTGCATCACCGAGCCCGCGCCGAGGAAGAGGAGGGCCTTGAAGCAGGCGTGGGTGAGCAGGTGGAAGATCGCCGCGGTGAAGCCGAGCAGGGTGCCCGTGCCGAGGCTCGCGAACATGTAGCCGAGCTGGCTGATCGTCGAATAGGCGAGCACCCGCTTGAGGTCGTTTTGCACCGTGCCGATGAGCGCGGCGACGAGCGCCGTCGTCGCGCCCACGATCGACACCACCGCGAGCGCCCCGGGGCAGGCCGCGAAGAGCGGGGCGCACCGGGTGATCAGGTAGATGCCTGCCGTGACCATCGTGGCCGCGTGGATGAGCGCGCTGGCGGGCGTGGGGCCCTCCATGGCGTCGGGCAGCCAGACATGCAGCGGCAACTGCGCGCTCTTGCCGCAGGCGGCCAGGAGCAAGAGCAGGCAGATCGCCGTGCCCACCACGCCCCCCGCGTATCCCGCGGCGTCGGCCAGCCGGGTCTGCCCGAGGATGCCGGGCATGATCACACCGTCGGGGGTGATGGTGTCGTGGAAGTCGAGCGTGCCGTAGGTCATCCAGAGCAGGAAGACGGCGATCGCCAGGCCGAAGTCGCCCACCCGGTTGACGAGAAACGCCTTCTTCGCGGCGCGGGCCGCCTCGGGCTTCGTGAACCAGAAGCCGATGAGCAGGTAGCTGCAGGCGCCCACCGCCTCCCAGAAGACGTAGACGAGCATGAAGTTGCTGGCGGCCACGAGCATCGACATCGAGAAGACGAACATCGCCACCAGCGCGAAGAACCGGGGGTAGCCGGGATCGTCGTGCATGTAGCCGGTGGAGTAGATGGCCACGAGCAGGCCGACGCAGGTGATGATCGTGAGCATCGTGGCGGTGAGCGGATCGAGCCGCAGCGCCACCGGCAGCGAGAAGCCGCGGACATCCTTCCCCGCCGCGAGATCATGGGCCTGGAGCCGCGGGTCGGCGGCCGGGCTGCCGGCAGGGGGCGTGTAGGCGCGGTCGAACGAGGCCCACTGCCAGAGCGTCGAGATCATTTCCACGGGCCTCACCGGCTCGGCATGCGGCCCGTGCGCCGGGCTCACGTCGCGGGCGGTGGCGGCCAGCAGCATGATGGCCACGCCGGCGGCCCCGGCGATGCCGATCACCGCGGGCAGGTGGGCCCGGGAGCCGAGCCTGCGGCCCAAAAGCACGGTGAGGATCGCACCCGCCAGGGGCAGGAGCGGCACGAGCACCAAGAGCGTTGCGGGGGAGGGTTCTTGCATGGAGGGTGAAGGGCCCGGATGGAGGTCGGAGCGATGGAGGGGGAAACCGCGGGGGAACGTCCGGGGCTAGACGTGCTCCCGCTGGAGCCGCTCGTCCTCGTCGG
>JBIIYN010000330.1:0-4242 GCA_044346795.1 Pirellulales bacterium | reverse complement strand
GCCCGGACCGGAGGTCCGGGCCAAAAAGGGATAATTTACCTCCGCTCTGCACAGTCCCTCGCTGGCGCTTCGGGCTTGGATGAAACATTGTGGTCGCGCAAGTCAACTACAAGATGCTCCCGGTAGTAAGCCATGACCGCCAGCAGCGTCTTGTCGATCCCCTTCGAGCCCGACGTGGTCGTCGTCGGGGCGGGCATCGCCGGGCTGGCGGCGGCGACCGAGCTGGTCGCGGGCGGGCGGCGGGTATTGGTGCTCGAAAAATCCCACGGGGTCGGCGGGCGGATGGCCAGTCGCCGCGTGGGCGAGGCGGTGTGCGACCATGGCGCGCAATTCTTCACGGTGCGGGGCGACGCCTTCGGTGGCATGGTCGCCGCGGCCCGCGAGGCGGGGGCCGTGGTGGAGTGGTGCGAGGGATTCTCTCGAGCCACCGCGATCGACGCGGCGGTGACGCCGGCGCAGGATGGCCACCAGCGGTGGCGCGGCAACCGTGGCATGACCGATCTGCCGAAGCGGCTCGCGGCGCGGCTGCCGCCGGAGACGTGCGCGCTGCGAACGGCCGCACAGGTGACCGCGGTGGGCGTGGACGGCGGCCGCGTGCGGATCGCTGTCGAATCCGGAGCGGACGCGGGCGTGATGACCGCGGTGCATGCCGCGGCGGCGATCGTCACTTCGCCCGTGCCGCAGTCACTCGCTCTCTTCGAGGCCGGGGGATTGCTGGCGGCCGAAGGGGGGATCGCCGAAGGCGTGCGGTCACAACTCACCGGCGTGCAGTACGACCCCTGCTTCGCCCTCATGCTCGTGCTCGACCGTCCGAGCCGCGTGCCGCCGCCGGGCGGGATCCAGTTCGCGGCCGGGCCGATCTCGTGGCTCGCCGACAATCTCCAAAAGGGCGTTTCGGCGGTGCCGGCATTGACCCTGCATGCCTCGGGTGAGTTCAGCCGGCGGCACTTCGATGATCCGCCCGAGGAGGTCGCCGCGATCCTCGTCGATCATGCGCGGCCGTGGATCGACGGCGATCCCGCGACCGCGGTCGTGGAGCGGTCGCTGCACCGGTGGAAGTTCGCCACGCCGACGACGATCGTCCCCGCGTCGTTCGTGGCCGCGGTCGAAAGGCCGCCGATCGTCTGCTGTGGCGACGCCTTCGGTGGGCCGAAGGTCGAGGGTGCCGCGGAAAGCGGGCTGGCCGCGGGCCGTTGGGTCATGGGGGCGGTCGCCGGCCGGGGTTGAACGGCCGGCTCATGATCGATAGCATATACCTCCGTTCACTAACGCGAGAAGCTGTTTGAAACCGTTCGTCCGAGGGAGGAGTGCCGATGAATGCCGAAGCCATCGGGGAGTTGGCCCGACGCCAGCCGTTCCAGCCTTTTGCGATCCATCTCTCCAGTGGCGAGTCGCACGAGGTCCGCCACCCGAGTGCATCATGTTCGGCGGCGGCAAGGTCGTCATCTATGACGCCGAGGGGGATCGGTTCGTGATCTGTGCCCTGCTTCACGTCAACAGCGTGCAGTTCCTGCAGGCTGCCTGAAATTCCACAACGCCGGCTGCCGCCGTCCATACTTGCACGGGCGGCCGTCCACCCGGCACAATGCCCCCTCGCGCAGCCAGACCTGCACCCACAGTCAACCGTTCTGCACCATTCAACTCCGGGGAGAGTTTCCATCATGGCCACCGCCACCGCAGCCGCACCGTCGACCGATCTGTTGCCGGAAGTCAGGAAGTTCCTCGCCACCGCGCCGCTCAAGGGCGTCGTCGGGGGCAAGGACGTGGCGGGCTCGGGCGGCCAGACGATGGCCACGCTCGATCCCGGCACCGGCGCGGCGATCGCCGAGTTCTGCGTGCTCTCCGCCGCCGACGTCGACCAGTCGATCCATGCGGCCGCCCAGGCCTTCAAGAAGTCGGGCTGGGCCACGATGGCGCCCAACGAACGCGGCGTGCACCTGCACCGGCTGGCCGACGCCGTCGAGAAGCACAAGCCGATCATCGCCCAGATCGAGTCGCTCGACGCCGGCAAGATCCTCGGCCAGGCCGCGGGCGACGTGCAGAACTTCGTCGACACCCTCCGCTACTTCACCGACATGGCCCAGCACGTGCAGCGGCGCAACGTGCTCGCCGTCGCCGGGCACGAGGCGTGGACCATCCGCCACCCGTGGGGCCCGTGCGGCTTCATCTTCCCCTGGAACTTCCCCTTCCTGCTCATCGGCTGGGGCATCTCCCCGGCGCTCGCCGCCGGCAACACGGTGGTGATCAAGCCGGCTGAAGACACGCCGATGTCCGCCATTTATCTCGCGCGGCTGGCCCGCGAGGTCGGCATCCCCGACGGCGTGATCAACGTGATTCCCGGCACCGGCGCGGTGACGGGCGCGGCCCTCTCGGCCCATCCGGGCATCAAGCGGATGAGCTTCACGGGATCGCCCGAGGTGGGCCGGCTCGTGGGCGAGGCCTGCGGCCGCAACCTCGTGCCGACGAAGCTGGAACTCGGCGGCAAGGGGGCCGCGGTCGTGTTCGACGACGTCGACGTCGTCGCCACCGCCGAGAAGCTCGTGGGCGCGATCACGTTCCACACCGGCCAGGTCTGCTGCGACGCCACCCGGTGGCTCGTGCACAAGTCGATCTACGACAAGTTCGTCGACGAGTGCCGGTCGCGGATGCAGCAGGTGAAGGTGGGCTACCAGCTCGCCGGCCAGTCGCAGATGGGGCCGGTCGTCAACGCCAAGCAGCGGCAGCGGGTGCTCTCGTATCTCGAGAAGGGCACGAAGGAAGGGGCGGAGGCCATCGTGGCCGGCGGGCCGGCCGAGGTCAGCGGGCACGCCGGGTTCTACGTGAAGCCGGCGCTGCTGGCGGGCAAGCTCGACAACGTCGCCGCCCGCGAGGAGATCTTTGGACCGGTGGCCTACCTCGCGAAGTTCTCGACCGAGGACGAGGCGGTGGCCATGGCCAACGACACCGACTACGGCCTGGCCAACAGCGTGTGGACGAGCGACCTCGGCCGTGCGGGCCGCGTGGCCGAGTCGATGATCGCCGGCAACAGCTGGATCAACGCCCACAACCTCTTCCCGCGGGGCGTGCCCTACGGCGGCGTGAACAAGAGCGGCACCGGCGGCGGCGTGAATTCGATCGAGACACTCTTCGACTACTGGCGGAGCCAGTCGGTCGTGCGGCCGCTGTGACCGCCGACACGATCATCGTCGGAGCCGGCCTGGCGGGCCTCGCCTGTGCGCGAACGCTCGTCCAAGCCGGCCGGCAGGTGCTCGTGGTCGAGGCATCGGACCGCGTGGGTGGCCGCGTGGCGACCGAGACGGTCGACGGCTTCCGCATCGACCGCGGGTTCCAGGTCTATCTCGATGCCTATCCGGAGGGCCGCCGACAGCTCGACCTGGCCGCGCTCGGCCTGGGCTGCTTCGAGCCCGGGGCGATGGTGGCCGAGGGCGGGCGGCTCCGCGGCGTGAGCGACCCCTGGCGGCGGCCGATCGCGGCGGTCGGGTCGATCCTCTCCGGCAGCGTGGGGATCGCCGACGGCCTGCGGACGGCCCGGCTGCGGAGCGATTGCCTGCGGGCGGTGCGCGGCGGCGGGATCGATCCGAATCGGCCCGGTGCCACGGCCGAGCGATCGACCCGGGAGGAGCTGATCGCGCGGGGCTTCTCCGAGGGTTTCATCCGGCGGTTCTTCGAGCCCTTCTTCGGCGGCGTGTTTCTCGAACGGTCGCTCGACACGGCGGCACCGGTGTTTCAGTTCACGTTCGCGATGTTCGCGCTCGGCCGGGCCTGCCTGCCGCGGGGCGGCATGGAGGCGATCCCGAGGCAGTTGGCCGCGGGCCTGCCGGCAGGATCGATCCTGCTCGACACGGCCGTGAAGCAGGTGAAGCCGGGGCTCGTGACGCTGGTCGAGGGCCGCGATCTGGCGGCCAGGAACATCGTGGTGGCCACGGATGGCTCGGCCGCGGCGCAGCTCCTGCCGGCGGAGCACCGCGGCGCGGTCGCCACGCGGGGCTGGAAGAAGACGCGGATGGTGGCCTTTGCCGCGACGCGGTCGCCGCTGCCGAGCCCCACGGTCGTCGTGAGCGCCGAGGAGGGCGGGCCGATCGACAATGTCACGGTGCCTTCCGACGTGGTGGGCGGCTACGCCCCGCCGGGCGCGGCGGTGGTCTACGTCTCCATCCGCCAGGACTGGCACGGCGACGACGGCGACCTGCACGATGCCGTGCGGCGGCAGGCGGCCGGCTGGTTCGGGCAGTCGGCGCATGC
>JBIIYN010000329.1:0-4253 GCA_044346795.1 Pirellulales bacterium | reverse complement strand
TCCGGCGCCGGCGATCGGTGTCGCCGGGCATGCGATTCCCGATCCGCGGCAACCGCCGCCGCCGGCGGGGTTGGCAGGAGGCACGGTCGCGCTCGACGCCGGCGGCCCGCCGTGGCACGGCCATGGGCGGCAGGAGCGGCTGCCGCCCCTCTCACCGCCGGTCCCGCCGGCTCCGCTTCCCGCCTCCGGGCTCGAATTCGCGCCGGCCGTGCCGCCGCTCGACGGGACCTATCGCTCCACCGTCGAGATTCCACCGCCACCGCTGCTCGACGGCCAAGCCCCTCCGCCCCTGTCCGTCGGCTGGACGACGCGTGATGTCTCTGCTCCGCCCGTTCCGGCCACCGCGTTGCAGCCGGCTGTCGTGCCGGCGGAATACGTCGTCCGGGACGGCGACGATCTCACGGGAATCGCCCTGAAGGTCTATGGGCACGCGGGGGCAGCGGCCGCGATCTGGGCGGCCAACAGGGATCGCCTGACCGATCCCCAACTCCTGCCGATCGGGCTGCCGTTGCGGCTGCCGCCATCCTGGACGCTCCCCGCCCAGGCAGCGAGGGGAGGTGCGGGCGGCCTTGCGATCGAGCCCGGGCTTTCCGGGGCCGGACGGAGCGTCGGCCGCACCACGGCCGCGGTGCCACCCGCGGCCCGTGGGGCGGCGGAGCAGGTCTGGCTCGATGGCGCGGCCACCGGCCGGTGACGGTTGAGAGAGAGACGCTAGAGCGCATTCGACTTTGGTGTAGCACCGGCTTCGGGGCGGCAAAAGTCTCGTCGCGTGGGCCGGGGCGGCCCAAAGCTCCTCGAGCTTTCGCCGACCCCTTCGCCTATCTCGCGTGGTTTACCGTCATATCGCTACAGTTATCGTAGATTTGCTCTAGTCCCGCGTGCGGGACAGGGCGAGCGAGAAGAACGTGTTGATCTGCTCGGCGACGTTCATGCTCGGATCGTCGGCCAGTTTGTCGCCCGTCAGGCTGGTGTCGGCCTGAATGAAAAAGGCGGTGCCCTTCGCCGCGTCCTCGAGGGCCTTGGCCTTCTCCGGCGGCTGGTCGATCCGCTGCTGGAACCAGGCGTCGGGCCGCAGCCGCTTGAGCTGATCGAACAGGCGGATGGCGTCGCGATCGGACTTTCCCGCCAGGACCATGATCGGGACTTCCGTCTTGATCGCTTCGCTCGTCAGCGGCAGAGACATCGAAATGCCCTTGGTGGCCCAGATCGGGCTGACGAGCGCGAGGGCCCGCACCTGCCGTCCCTGCGGGCCGGAAGTGGTCGGCGGCCAATTCCAGTCGGCCACCGTCCAGAGTGATGCCAGCGTGCCGCCGAGGCCGCAGCCGACGACGCAGAGCCGGTCGATGTCGAGCGTGCCGGCGTCGGACTTCCGCCTGATCCAGTTGCGGACCGCCTCAATCTCGCCGCTCACGGTGCATTGTTCGCGGAGGCGGCCGCCCGT
The DNA here is from genome assembly GCA_044346795.1 of Pirellulales bacterium. Taxonomy (GTDB): domain Bacteria; phylum Planctomycetota; class Planctomycetia; order Pirellulales; family UBA1268; genus CAMCQY01. Next base: position 2,812 of record JBIIYN010000329.1, on the reverse strand, counting down.
CGCGGCGGCGATCGATTCGAGGTCGATTTTCTTGAGCATGCGGGGCTCGATCGGGTCGACCTTGGCTCCGGCTCCGCTCCCGCCACTCGCCGATCGGGCGCTGCCGCCGTGGCCGCGAAGATCGGGGGCCACGACGGCGCATCCCGAACGCTGCAGCGATCTCGCCAGATGGTCGACCGTCTTGTGGGAGCCCTCCAGGTCGTGGATGAGGATCACCGTGGCCGTCGCCCTGGCCTCTTCCGGTGCCGGGTAGTACCAGGCGGCGATGCGGATGCCGTCCGAGGTTTCAAGCCGCAATTCCTCCACGGCGGCCGCGGCCGTCGTCGCGGCCTCGTCCGCCGCCCCGCCCTCGGGGGTGAACCAGAGCAGCAGGGAGAGGATCAGCACCGCGGGCGGGCGGAACGGCCCGACCAAACTGAAGCAGGACCGCGGATGGAGCGGCATCGGCATGTTTTCCGAAGGGGAGAGGCGGGAAACCGGGCTCGTCTCGTCGTTGTGGCAAAAACGCCGTGAAAAAGCTATCATTTGGCAGCCGGATCGGGCAATCGAGAAGACCGTTCCCCGACCGGGAATAAGCTCCGGCGGCCAGAGCGAATCCTAGACGGGTGTGCCCGGGCGGCGGATCGTGTCGTCGCCGGACCGGCCGGCCGCGGTTTTCTGGCAAGCGAGCGAGGACTTCCCCGTGGAACTTCTGGAAGAATTGCTGGCCGGGTGCAGACGCTGGTGGCAGTCCTACACCGGCGAGGAAGAGACGCCGCTGGACGGCGACACGCCGGCCTGGTTCGTCAGCCTCTTCATCCACGTGGTGGTGCTCCTGTCGTTGGCGGTCGTGGCCCTGAGGGAGCCTCCCCGGTCCGCCCCGGCGATCACGATCACCCAGCCGCAGGAGGCGGTGGAGGACGTCCTCGAAGTGCCGCGTGAAATGGCCGTCGCCGACGAGGAAGAGTCGCATCCGGGGGCCGTCAGCGACGAGAGCAGCATGGAGGTGGCGCAGGCTCTCGCTCCCACCCTCTCCGAACAGTCGGTGGTGCCGATCGAGGAGCAGATCGATCTGGCCAGCGACGTGATCCTGGACCCCGTCGACGCGATCCCCGCCGCAGCCACGCTCGACGAGACCGTCGTCATGAAGGGTGCCGTCGGGGCCGGGGCCACGGGTGCCACGGGGGCGATCGATCGGCTCACGGGCGAGATCGCCGCGTCGCTCGACCAGCGGCCCACCGTCGTCTGCTGGGTCTTCGACCAGTCGGTGAGCCTCGCCGGCCAGCGGAAGGAGATCGCCGGCCGGCTCGAGCGGGTGTTCGACGAACTGGGCGTCAACCGGTTGGCGGTCCGTCGGCCCGACCTGAAGAACATGGTGATCGCCTACGGCAAGAACGTGACGCTCGTGACGAAGGCGACGGACGACGCCGCCGCCGTGGTCAAGGCGATCGAGACGATCCCGATCGACGACTCCGGGATCGAGATGACGTTCACCGCGATCCGCAACGCCGCCAACGAGGCGAGCGTGTTTCGCAGGGCGCCGCGAAAGAACGTGATGATCATCGTCTTCACCGACGAGGTGGGGAACGACCAGAACGAGGCCGACAAGACCGCCGCCTTCTGCCGCACGCTCGGCATCCCGGTCTACGTGGTCGGCGTGCCGGCGCCGTTCGGCATGAAGGACGTGAAGTTCAAGTTCGTCGAATTCGACAAGAAATACGATCAGGACGTGCAGTGGGCCGTGGTGGAGCAGGGGCCCGAGACCCTCTATCCGGAGGTGGTGCGGGTGCGCTCGGGGAAATTCGCCGACGAGGCGATCGATTCGGGCTTCGGGCCGTTCAGTCTGTCGAAGCTGTGCGCGGCGACCGGCGGCATCTATTTCTCCGTCCACGCCAATCGTGGGGCGCGGGGGCGGGTGCGGGACGACCAGACGGCGGCGATGTCGTCGCAGCTCCGCTACTTTTTCGATTCCGACGTCATGCGGAACTACCAGCCCGACTACCTGTCGGCCGCCACGATCGACAAGATGCTCGCGGCGAACAAGGCCAAGCGGGTGCTCGTCGAGGCGGCGAGATCGATCGAGGTCAGTCCGATGGAATCCCCCACGATCGAGTTTCCCCGGGAGGACGACGGCCAACTCGCCCAGTTGCTCGGCGAGGCCCAGAAGACGGCCGCCCGGATCCAGCCCCGGATCGACGCGCTGGCGGACTTGCTCAAGTCGGGCCTGCCGGATCGGGAGGCCATCAAGGAGAAGCGCTGGCAGGCGGGGTATGACCTGTCGCTGGGCCGGGTGCTGGCCCTGAAGGTGCGGACCGACGCCTACAACACCATGCTCGCCCAGGCGAAGTCGGGCATGAAGTTCAAGGATCCGAAGAACGACACCTGGGTGCTCGAGGAGAGCGAGGACGTTTCGAAGGCCGGCTCGCAGACGGAGAAGACGTCCCAGCAGGCCGTGATGCTCCTGGAGCGGGTGGTGCGGGATCATCCGGGCACGCCCTGGGCGTTGCTCGCGGCCGATGAGTTGCGGCGGCCGCTGGGATACACCTGGGTCGAGCGTCATACGGGTGTCAACAAGCCGAAGATGGGGGGTGGCGGTGGCGGTGGCGTGCCATCCGCGGGCGTCGACGACAAGAAGCGGATGCTGGCAGCCCCCAAGCCGAAGCGGCCGCTGAAGAACCTGTGAACACGCCGGGCGACGGTCGTGTCGGACACGCTCCGCTCGCTTCGGCGGCTCCTCGTTGGCGTCGTTTTGCAGTGGCTGGTCATCGGCTCGGAGGCGCCCGAGGCTCGCTTCGCGTATCCGCCCCGCCCTCTCCCAGCGTCAGGGCCGGAG
>JBIIYN010000071.1:0-14140 GCA_044346795.1 Pirellulales bacterium | reverse complement strand
GCAGGGCGATGTCCTCTGCGGCCAGTCTCCCTTCCCGGTCGACGTTCTCATCGAGCAGTGCCACCGCACGTTCCGCATCGCGGTAGCCGCCGGTCTGGGCGGTGATTTCAGCGAGCGTTCGTCGTGCCCAGAGCCGCGCCCGCAGCCCGGCGGGGTCTTCACGCGGCCGGTCGACGAGCGCCCGCAGTTCCTCGCGTGCCGCCGTCAGGCGGCCGCGTCGTACGAGGAAGGCCGCGAGACTGCGGATGACGCCGGGGTCGTCCGGCGCGGCGGCGACGGCCGCACGGAAACCATGTTCCGCTTCGTCGATCTGGCCGAGCATTTCCCGGCCCTGGGACACGAACAGCTCCCGCTGGGGTGACGACAGGGTTGCCTCCCCCTGTTCGAGCGTCTTCAGGGCCGACCGCCGCTGCCCCGCCGCCAACCGGTTCGAGAACATCGCCATCCAACTCGCCGGCTGTCGCGGATCGGCATCGAGGGCCCGCTGCAGCACCTCCTCGGCGCGGTCGGTCTTGCCGGCCCGGGCGAGCAGTTGTCCGAACCAGAGCAGGTCTCCCGCGGACTGGTTCTTGTTGCTGGCGAGGCTGCGTTCCGCCATCGCCACGGCGTTGTCGAACTGGCCGGATCTCAGGCCGATTTCCGCGGAGACGCGTTCCAGGCCGTCGAGCCCGTCCGGGCCGACGAGGGCGAGGGTCTGCTGCGCGTCCTCGAGCCGGTTCGAGAGGTAGAGCAACGAGACCAACTGGCGGATCACGGCCGGGTTCGTCGGCCCCAGCCGCGTGGCCTGCTGCAGCCGATCGATGGCGGTCGGCAGATCGCCCTGCAGTCCGGCGATCTCGGCGAACAACTGCTGGATCTGAGCCCAGCCGGGACGGTCATTCTCCGCCTCGATGAGCAGGTTCTTGGCGGCGGTCAGCCGCTCTTGTTCCTCGGCCGACAGGTCCAGGGCGTCGATCCCGCGATTGGCGACGTCGACGGCGGCCGATTTCCGTGCCTGCTCGACACGCACGCCGAGGATCAGCGCGGCGGCGTTGGCCACGCGTCCCTGCGGGCTGGTCGGTCCTGCCAGCCGGGCTATTTCCGCGGCGGCAGGCTCCGCCTTGGAAACGTCTCCCTCTTCGCAGGCCAATTCGAAGAGCGCGGCGCGGACGGCGAGGTCTTCGGGCCGCTTTTCCTGCGCGATTCGCCACGTCTTCTCGGCCTGGCCACGGTCGCCCATCCCCCGATGGATCGCCGCGATCGCCGACAGCAGTTGGATGGCCTGATCGGTCGGGAGGCCGGCCGCCTGATCCGCGAGGGATGCCAGCTCCCGGGCCGACTCTTCGGCGGGCGCCCGCGCCGCCATCTGGGCCCGCGTCACCAGCAGCAGCGGATCGTTCGCCAGTTCGGCCGAGGCCGTCGCGAGGAGTCCACGTGCGGCGTCGAGGCCCTGGTCGCGAAGGGTCAGAAGCAGGAGCGCCGCGAACGTCTGGGGGTTGGACGGGCTGGCCTCGACCTCTGCGCGGAGGATCGTCGCCGCCCCCGCTGCGTCTCCCTTCCTGACGAGGATGTCGGCCCGCAGCAGGGCCACCTGTGTTCCCGTGATGAAAGGGGACTGCTCGAGCGTGTCGAGAGCCTGATCGACGCTCGTCCAATCGCGTTCCTGCGCGGGCCGTTTCATCTGCTTGGCGATGCGGAGTTGCAGGAGTGGTGCCCAGACCTGCGGAACCGCGGCAAGCCGCTCGGGAGTGAGCGAGGCCGCAACCGCCTCGTACTCCGTCAGCGCGGCGTCGGGCTTTCCCGAGGCGGCCAGGGCCGCCGCCACTCCCGTTCTCGCGGCGATCGACTCCTGGTCCTCGCTGAGCACCCGCTTGTTGGCGGCCAGTTGCTCGTCGAACTGGCCCAGCATCTCGTGGCACTGGCCGAGCAGGAGGTCGATCTGCCTCGTCAACGACTCGGTGTCGGCGACGAGGGGACGGACGCTCTCGAGTTTCTGCCGCGCCCGCAACCACCGCTTCTGGGCGATCAGAAGCCTCGCCTGCAGCATGCCCAGGGCGGGGTTCGTCGTCCCCTGTTTCTCCACGAACGTCTCGATGGTCTGTTCGGCGTCGGTCAGACGGCCTTCCTGGAGCTGAATGTCAGCCAGCATCAAGAGGAGCGCCGGCTGTCCTGGCTGCTCCGCAAGACCCTCCATCAGGACCGCGACGGCCTTTTCCGTCTGACGCTGCTGCATGGCCACCGTGGCGAGAGCCCGAAACACGCGCTCGTCCTGGGGGAACAGCTGATGCGCCTTGGCGGCGAGCTGTGCGGCGACCTCGAGGCGTTGTTCGGCCACGCACAGCTCGATGTCGGTCAGCAACACGTCGGCATTGTCCGGAGCCAGTTCGGCGGCTTTTCTGACCGCTGCCGCGGCCGTCTGCAGCTGCTTGCGGGACTGATTCCAACGGGCCAGCATGAGCCACGCGCGATGATCCGCCGGGTTGGCGGCGACGAGGTGCTCGAGCACCGTGGCGGCGGCATCCGGCTTGCCGAGTTTGTCGTCGAGGATGGAAGCGAGGATCAGCGAAGCCTGAAGCGTGGTATCGCCGCCGTTTTCCCCGAGGGGGAGAGGCGACTTTTCCTCGGCCGGCTCCCCCGTCGCGAACGTTTCCGCAGCCACATCGAATCCGACGATGGAGGCCGCCGCCTCCGCCGCCGTCTGAAAGTCTCCCTGGCCCGAGGACGCACGGGCCTGCAAGAGATCGATCTCACGGAGGTCGAACGGGGGCTCGCCACCGTCATCTGACTCGGCTGCCAGTTGCTCACGGAGGACGGAGAGTTCTCGCGCCGCATCGCCAAACCGTCCGAAACGCAGCATCCACGTCACGAGCTGTTTGCGCAGCAGCACGTCGTCGGGATTTTTGCGGACGGCGGTCTCGAGGACGTTGTAGGCGTACCCGCGGTCGTTCTTCGTCGCCGTGGGGCGTTCGGCAAACTCGACGACGAGCCGGGCCAGTTCCGCCTGGGCGGTCGCATCGTCGGGCCGGTAGGAGAGGTAGCGCGAGAAAAGACCGATCGCCTCACCGGTTTTGCCTTCCTCGACCTTGGCCCTGGCCAGACGGGCCAAGCCGCCGGCGTTGCGCGCGATCTGCATCCGGTGAACCACCGAGACCGTCACGGCCACGGCACCCGCGACGGCCAGCAGCGCCACCAGCACGCGGACATTCAATTGCTTGCTTCGAGTCTGCACGGGATGGGCAGCCTGGGGAGGCGGGAGGACAGGGGGACGCAATGACGCCCAGCCCTCGGGGGTCGTTCTCTACCGAGTCTATCCACAGGCTGTTTCCGCCGCTCTGCCCGGGCAACGGAATCGGTTTCGCCGGTCGTTTGTCGGTGGCGGCAGGGTGGAAGCCCAAAGATTCGTAGGCCGATTGGACGATGATCCGATCACGCTGTCTGTTCCGATTGGAGGGACTTTGACGGTGCCCTGAAGGCCGGACCTCGCGCATGACCGAAACGACGGGAATTGGACGAGCAGCGGTTCGCTCGGTTCCCCACGGAGGGAAGGGGTGGGCTCTGCGCTGGCAGCCCGCCGCCCTCGTCGTGCTCGCGGAGCTGCTCGTGGGGACACTCGGGGTGGCTCGCGGGGGTGAATCGGATCGGGTTCGCCCGGTCCAGGGCCGGTCTGCGCAGGCTTGTCCCCCGGCTGGCCGCACGCAACCACCGCCGCCCCAGGAGCGACCAGCCGGACGCGGATCGAGCCCAGTCCAGCACAAACACGCGGCGAAGATCGACCATGCCGTGAAACAAGCCGCGGGTGACGGTTCAGCAAAGCCGCGATGCAGCCAGTGCCAGCGGGTCACCTGCCCGCACTGCGAGCGACCAGCGGGCGAAGGAACCCATGTTCAGCGTGAATGCCAGCACGGCCCGTGCTCGGCGCACTGCCCCGTGCGGCCCGACGTGTTCGGCTTTTACGGCACCCAATGGCGGAAGTGGCCTGGTTCCGGCGTGGTGCGAGCCTCGAACGACGAAGCCGTGACCCCTGGCACGCCGCGGGCGGCGGAAGTGCCTGGACCTGACGAGGAGTCGCCCGAGGCTGGCGGTGCGACCGGGGAAGGGTCGGCGGCCGTCGGGCCGGAGTCGGCCGGCGAGGCCGAAGCCGTGGCAGCGTTCACCGAGGAGGTGGCAGGGGTAGAAACCGAGGGGGAAGCCGGGGGAGAGGAAGAGTCGCAGTTCGAGGTCGATTCCCCAGTCGATCGGGATCCCGCTGCGGCTGCTCCGCCGGAAGAGATCGAGGAGGAGGCGAGCAGCACGGCCTGGCGGTCGTTTACCGCCGCGGAGCGACAACGGCGCGAGGCTCGGAAGTAAGTGTTCAGGCCCGTGGTGAGGCCATGCGAGAGGCGGGAGTCGAACCCGCACGCCTTGCGGCACTGGAACCTAAATCCAGCGCGTCTGCCAGTTTCGCCACTCTCGCGAAGCCACCCCAGTCTAGAAGCAAACCTAGTCTAGCTGTCTGCGGAAAAAGCCATCCCTGGCCCGTCGCCCGCTTTCAGCAGCCCCATTCGACGGCATTTCCTTCGTTTCTTGAAGAACCGGGGGCTCGCCACTACAACAACCGGCAGTGCCGCTTTCCTCACGCCGCTTTCAGGAGACGCCTTCACGATGCATGTTCCACTGGTGGTGCTCGGGGGCGGTCCGGGCGGATATGCGGCGGCCTTCATGGCGGCCGACCTCGGGATGGCCGTGACGCTCGTGGAACGTGATGAACGCCTCGGCGGCACGTGCCTGCTGCGGGGCTGCATCCCGTCGAAGGCCCTCCTGCACGTGGGCCGCGTGCTGGCGGAATCGCGAGAGATGGAGGAGTGGGGGATTCACTTCGAGCGGCCGTCGGTGCGACTCGACGCGCTGCGGGCCCGGAAGGACAAGGTGATCGCCACGCTCACCGGCGGTCTGGCCCAGTTGGCCCGTCGCCGCAACGTGACCATCGTGCGGGGCAACGCGCGGTTCACGAATTCCGGCACGCTCGAAGTGTCGGCGGCGGACGGCGGAGCCAGCCAGACGCTGACCTTCGATCACTGCATTCTCGCCAGCGGCTCCCGTCCGGCGCGGATCCCGGCCTTCGACATCGGCAGCCCGCGCGTGATGGATTCGACCGGCGCCCTGGAACTGGCCGACATCCCCGACACGCTGCTGGTCATTGGCGGCGGCTACATCGGCCTGGAGATGGGCACGGTTTATGCGGAGTTGGGCACGCGGGTCTCGGTCGTCGAACTGACGGACACGCTTCTTCCCGGCGCGGACCGCGACCTGGTGAAGCCGTTGCAGCAGCGGCTGGAGAAGCTGTTCGAAAAGATTCACCTGCGGACGAAGGTCGTGAAGCTCGAGGAACTCAGGCGCGAAGACGGAAGCCAAGGCGTCCGCGTGCATTTCGAGGGGCCGGAAGGGGCAAGCACCCGCGATTTCGCGCGGGTGCTCGTGGCCGTGGGCCGCCGCCCGAATTCCGACGGCATCGGCCTGGAGAACACCGGCGTGAAGATCAACGCGAAAGGATTCGTGGAGGTCGACGATCGGCAGCGGACCGCGGATCCGAAAATCCTCGCGATCGGTGACGTGTGCGGCGAGCCGATGCTCGCCCATCGCGCCAGCCACCAGGGAAAGGTGGCGGTGGAGTCGCTCCACGGCGAGCCGGCGGTCTTCGCGCCCCGCGCGATTCCGGCGGTGGTGTTCACCGATCCCGAGATCGCCTGGGCCGGGCTCACCGAGAGCGAGGTGACCGCGTCGGGGCGAACGGTGGAGATCAGCCGGTATCCCTGGGCCGCGAGCGGGCGGGCGCATGCCCTGGGGCGGACCGATGGCATGACGAAGATGCTCGTCGATCCGGAGACCGACACGGTGCTGGGGGTGGGAATCGTGGGACCGGGTGCCGGCGAGCTGATCGCCGAGGGCGTGCTGGCGATCGAGATGGGCTGTTCCGCACGCGATCTCATGGAGTCGATCCATCCCCACCCGACGCTCGGTGAAACGGTCGCGTTTTCGGCCGAAAATTACTTCGGCCTCGCCACCGAAATCTACCGTCCACGTGCGGAAATGGCGAAGTAGGCCGGTCTGGCGAATGGGCTTTACGCCCCTCGGAACCATCGGAATAATGGGCACAGACCGCCCACCTTTCCGGAGCACTCCATGGCCAGCCCCGACATTGATCAGACCGGCAGAGACGTCGTCGAGGTGGATGCGGGGGCGAACGGGCATGAGGGCGGAGGTGGACAACTGCCGCGCGGCGGCCACTCGCCGATGTCGATCAGCCAGATGAGCGACACCGCCAGTGGGCAGCCGGTGCGGGCCGACGGGGTTTCGGCCGTGGACTCCGATCCCACCGAGACGACCGAGTGGCTCGACTCGTTGCGGTACGTCATCAACAGTCGCGGGCCCGACCGGGCCGCCTACCTGCTGCATGCCATCGAGCAGGAGGCCTACCGGCTGGGGGTGCCCATCCCGTTCTCCACGACCACCCCCTACATCAACACCATTCCGGCGGAAAAACAGCCACCGTTTCCGGGCAACCGGGAGCTCGAGCGGCGGATCAAGAGCATCATCCGCTGGAATGCGATGGCGATGGTGGTGCGGGCCAACCGCGAAGACAAGAGCATCGGCGGCCACATCTCGACGTTCGCCTCGTCTGCCACGCTGGTCGAGGTGGCCATGAACCACTTCATCCGCGGCCGGGGCACCGACAACTCCGGCGACCAGGTCTATTTCCAGGGCCACGCCTCCCCGGGGATCTACTCCCGCGCGTTTCTCGAAGGGCGGCTCAGCGAGAAGAAGCTGGAAAACTTCCGTCGCGAGCTGGCCGAAGGCGGCGGGCTCTCCAGCTATCCGCATCCGTGGCTGATGCCCGAATTCTGGGAGTTTCCCACGGTGTCGATGGGGCTCGGGCCGCTGATGGCCATCTACCAGGCGCGGTTCAACAAGTATCTGCAGGACCGCGGCATCAAGGACACAAGCCGGCAGCACGTCTGGTGCTTCATCGGCGACGGCGAGTGTGACGAGCCTGAGACGCTCGGCGCGATTTCGTTGGCGGCCCGCGAGAAGCTCGACAACCTCGTGTTCGTGATCAACTGCAATCTCCAGCGGCTCGACGGGCCCGTGCGCGGCAACGGCAAGATCATCCAGGAGTTGGAGGGTGTCTTCCGCGGGGCCGGCTGGAACGTCATCAAGGTGATCTGGGGCGACGAGTGGGATTCGCTGCTGGCGAAGGACGAGAAGGGAAAGCTCGTCAAGCGGATGAACGAAATCGTCGACGGACAGTACCAGAAATACGTCGTCATGCCCGGTGGTTACATCCGCGAGCACTTCTTCGGCGGCGATCCGGAACTGGCCGACATGGTCGCGCACCTCTCCGACGAGAAGCTCAAGAAGCTCCGCCGCGGCGGCCACGATCCGGAGAAGGTCTACGCGGCGTACGACGCGGCGATGAAGTGCCACGGCAAGCCGACGGTCGTGATCGCCAAGACGATCAAGGGATACGGCCTCGGCGAGGTGGGCGAGGGACGCAACGTCACGCACCAGCAGAAGAAGCTCAACGAGGAGGAACTCCGGGCGTTCCGGACGCGGTTCGGGATCCCGATTTCCGACGACGAGGTCGCCAAGGCGCCGTTCTATCGGCCGCCGGAGGATTCCCCGGAGATGAAGTATCTCCGCGAGCGCCGCGCGGCCCTCGGGGGACCGGTGCCGAGCCGTCCGGCGCAGTCGCTCGCGCTCAAGACGCCGTCGCTGGAGGAATACACCGGCTTCATCGAGAAGAGCGCGGGCCGCGAGGTCTCCACGACCACCGGCGTGGTCACGCTGATGGCTTCGCTTCTCAAGGACAAGCACGTCGGCCGATACATCGTGCCGATCGTGCCGGACGAGTCGCGGACCTTCGGCATGGATCCGCTCTTCAAGCAGTGCGGCATCTACGCCCACAGCGGGCAGCTCTACGAGCCGGTCGACTCGGACCAGTTGCTCTACTACCGCGAGGCCAAGGACGGGCAGATCCTCGAGGAGGGCATCACCGAGGCGGGCAGCATCTCGAGTTTCATCGCCGCGGGCACGTCGTACGCCAGTCACGGCGTGCCGATGATCCCGATGTTCATCTACTACTCGATGTTCGGCTTCCAGCGGATCGGCGACCAGATCTGGGCGGCGTGCGATTGCCGGGCGCGGGGCTTCCTACTCGGCGGCACCGCCGGTCGGACGACCCTGGCAGGGGAGGGCTTGCAGCACCAGGACGGCAACAGCCAGCTCTTCGCGATCGCGTATCCCACGGTGAAGGCCTACGATCCGGCGTTCGTCTACGAGGCGACGGTCATCATGCTCGATGGCCTCGAACGGATGTATGCGAAGGGTGAGGACTGGATCTACTACATCACGGTCTACAACGAAAACTACGAGATGCCGCCGATGCCGCCCGGCTGCCAGGAGGGCATCCTCCGCGGCATGTACCGGCTGCGCGAGGTGCCCGCGAGGTCGGCGGCGTCGGGCGGGCTGCCGCACGTGAACCTGCTCGGTTCGGGCGCGATCCTCCGCGAGGTGATCCGGGCGGCCGATCTGCTGGCCGAGCACTGGGGCGTGTCGAGCACGGTCTGGAGCGTCACCAGCTGGAAGGAGCTGCGGCGCGAGGCTCAGGCCTGCCGTCGCTGGAACATGCTGCACCCGGAGGCCGCGCCGCGAAGGAGCTATCTCGAGGAGATGGTGGCGGCCGCCGATGGCGTGTTCGTGGCGGCCAGCGATCACGTGCGGGCCGTGCCCGAGCAGTTGGATCCCTGGATTCCCGGTGGACTTTTCACGCTCGGCACCGACGGCTTCGGCCGCAGTGAGACCCGCGGTCCCCTGCGGCGTCACTTCGAGGTCGATGCCGAGTGCATCGCGATCGGCACGCTGTCGCGGCTGGCGGCGGCCGGGGCGGTCGGCGCCCACGTCGTTTCCGAGGCGATCCGGCGGCTGGGGGTGAACCCCGACAAGATCGACGCCGCATCGGCCTGAGCCGGAGCCCGCGCCCGCCGGACGGCGCGTCCGGCACGTTGAACCGACGACACGACCGAGACCGACGCAGATCCGCAGAAGCCACCATTCAGCACACCCCTCCCCTCCACACCCCTCTCACTTCCAAAGAGCACCGGAGTCCATGGCAACCGAATTCAAGCTGCCCGATCTCGGCGAAAACATCGCATCGGGCGATGTCGTGACCGTCTTCGTTTCGGAAGGCGACGTGGTGAAGCCCGGCCAGGCCCTGCTGGAAGTCGAGACCGACAAGGCGGTGATCGAGGTGCCGTGTCCGCCGGGCGGTCGCATCGCGCAGGTGCTCGTCAAGAAGGGCGACACCGTCAAGGTGGGACAGGGCCTGGTCCTGCTCGACGCGGCCGGTTCGGCTGCGGCCCCCGCCAAGCCGGCTCCGCCACCGCCCGCTCCGGCCGCGGCTCCCGTCGCGGCTCCGGTGGCCGCGGCCCCGCAGGTTGCCGCACCGCCGCCCCGTCCTGCGACACCCCAGCCGGTCGTGCCGGTGGCAGCATCCGCGGCCGTGGCCGATGTGCCGGACGAGGAGCCGACCGCTGCCGCCGTCGATCCCGCCGGGCCCGCCGTCCGGCGGCTTGCCCGGGAATTGGGCGTCGATCTGGGGCGGGTGCGGGGCACCGGCCCTGCCGGCCGCATCGTGCGCGAGGACGTGATCGCCGCCGTGCGTCAGGCGGGCGGGCAGGGCGGTGCGCCGCGGTCGCATTCCGCCGCGACCGCCGCGACTGAGCGTGACGGCTGGGGGCCGATCCGCCGGGAGCAGCTGTCCCGGATGCGGAAGACGATCGCCGCCAACATGGTTCGCAGCGTGTCGACGATCCCCCATCTGACGAATTTCGACGACGCGGACGTCACGGAGCTGGAGCATCTCCGCAAGGCGAGCGCCCAGGAATATGCCAAGAGCAACGTCAAGCTGACGGCGCTGGGGTTCGTCATCAAGGCCGTGAGCCTGTCGCTGCGGCAGCATCCGGTGGTGAACGCGTCGGTCGACATGGAGAAGGGCGAACTCGTCTACAAGGACTACGTCAACATCGGCCTGGCGGTCGACACGCCCCGCGGCCTCGTGGTGCCCGTGCTGCGCGGCTGCGACGCGATGTCGATCCCGCAGATCGCCCAGGCGGTCGCCGACACGGCTGAGAAGGCCAAGAACGCCCAGTATGGCGTCGAGGATCTGCGCGGCGGCACGTTCACGATCAGCAACCTGGGGGCCATCGGCGGCACCTATTCGACGCCGATCATCAACTGGCCGGAGGTGGCGATTCTGCTCGTGGGCCGATCGCGAAAGATGCCGATCGTCCGTGACGACCGCGTCGAGCCGCGGCTCATGATGCCGTTGTCGCTCTCCTATGACCACCGGGTCATCGACGGGGCAACCGCCGCCCGGTTCCTCAAGGAAGTCATCGGCTATCTCGAGAGCCCGGGCCGGCTGTTGCTCGCGATGTGAGCCGCCGTCGTCGATTCGTCCACTCGCTCTCGTTTTTCGAACCAAGATCCCGATCGCAACGCCACGACCTGCAGGGCCACCCGTGAGCACGACCGACAGTATCGATGCCGCCGGAACGGCGAATCTCGCCTTTCTCGAGGAGCTCTTCGAGCGCTACCAGAACGACCCCGCCAGCGTGGAGCCCGACTGGCGCCGCTACTTCGACGCGCTGCGGACGGGTGCCGTCGCCCCGCTGCGGAATGGTGCCGGAGCCAACGGGGCCGCGCCGCACAGCCTGTCGCCCAGCGCGTCGCATGGGGAGCCGGCCACGGCCGGCGACATCGCGGCGACGAACGGGCATGCCCACGGAGCGGCGCCGCCGTCGGTCGAGAAGCTCGTGGCCCCGGATGGCATCGCCACCGGGCATGCCGTGGCGCTGGCCAACGGCGCGGTAAAGCTGCCGAACGCGCCGGCCGGCGAGGCCAAGCCGCTGCCGCTCCCGGTGGCGACCGGCACGGCGGGCGAGGAGCGGGTGGCGTTCCTGCAGGATCGGGTCGATCAGCTCGTGCGGGCGTACCGTGTGCGCGGGCACCTGATGGCCGAGATCGATCCGCTGGGACGGCCGCGGCCGGGACTGCCCGAGCTCGATCCGCAGTTCTATCACCTCACCGAGGCCGACATGGACCGGTCGTTTTCGACCGACACCATCGAGGGGCCGCAGTCGATGTCGTTGCGGCAGATCATCAAGCGGCTTCGCAACACCTACTGCCGGTCGATCGGGGTGCAGTTCATGCACATGGACGACCTGCGGGTGCGGCAGTGGCTGCAGGTGCGGATGGAGGGGTGCGAGAACCGCATCCAGCTCGATCGCAAGCAGCAGTTGCGGATCTACCGGCAGATGACCACCGCCGCGGTCTTCGAAGAATTCATCCAGAAGCGGTTTCTCGGTGCCAAGAGCTTCTCGCTCGAAGGGTCGGAGAGCCTGATTCCGCTGGTCGAGATGGCGATCGAGCGGGCCGCGTCGCAGGACATCGGCGACATCGTGCTGGCCATGGCGCACCGCGGCAGGCTCAACGTGCTCGCGAACATCATGGGGAAGAGCCCGCAGCGGATCTTCCGTGAGTTCGCCGACATGGATCCCGAACTCCACGTGGGCCGCGGCGACGTGAAGTATCACCTCGGCCATTCGACCGACCATGCCGCCGCGAACGGACGAGATGTGCACCTCACGCTCTGCTTCAACCCGAGCCACCTGGAGTTCGTGAATCCGGTGGCCATCGGCCGCATGCGGGCGCGGCAGGACCGCTCGGCCGACCATGCCCGCCAGAACGGCATGGTGATCCTGATCCACGGCGACGCCGCCTTCGCCGGCGAGGGGATCATCCAGGAGACGCTGAACCTGAGCGAGCTGGAGGCCTATCGGACGGGCGGCACGCTCCACGTCGTCGTCAACAATCAGATCGGCTTCACCACCGGCCCGCGCGAGTCGCGGTCGTGCACGTATGCCACCGACGTGGCGAAGATGCTGCAGATCCCGATTTTCCACGTCAACGGCGAGGACCCGGAGGCGGTGGCCCAGGTGGTGAACCTCGCGATGGACTTCCGCCGTGAGTTCCAGCGCGACGTGGTCGTCGACATGTACTGCTTCCGCCGCCGTGGCCACAACGAGGCCGACGAGCCGGCGTTCACCCAGCCGGCGCTCTACCGCGTGATCGAGCGGCGGCCCAGCGTGCACGAGAGCTATCTCGAAAAACTGCTCAAGCTGGGCGAGATCACCCGCGAGGAGGCGATGCAGATCGCCGATGAGCACCGCGCCAAGCTCGATGCGGAACTGTCGGTCGCGAAGAGCGACGATTACGTCCACCGCAGCGACGTCGGGGGCGTCTGGGCGTTCTACATCGGCGGCCGCGAACGCGAGGCGGCCGACGTCGATACGGGCGTCCGTCGCGAGGTGCTCGAACACCTGCTCGACAGGCTCGTCGCCCTGCCCGAGGGATTCCAGCCGCACGCGAAGATCCAGAAGTTCCTGGAGGGGCGGCGGCAGATGGCCCGCGGCGCCCAGCTGCTCGACTGGTCGGCGGCGGAGGCTTTGGCGCTGGCGAGCCTCGCCACGCAGGGGATGCGGGTGCGTCTTTCCGGCCAGGACAGCCAGCGGGGCACCTTCAGCCACCGCCATGCCGTGATTCACGACGTGGTCACCGACGACACGTATTGCACGCTCGAGCATCTCTCTCCCGACCAGGCCCCGGTCGAGATCTACAACAGTCCGCTCTCGGAGGCCGGCGTGCTGGGGTTCGAGTACGGATACAGCCTCGACTGCCCCGACGGCCTGGTGATGTGGGAGGCACAGTTCGGCGACTTCGTGAACGTGGCGCAGGTGGTGATCGACCAGTTCATCGTGAGCGCCGAGGACAAGTGGAACCGCCTGTCGGGCATCGTGATGCTCCTGCCGCACGGGTTCGAGGGACAGGGGCCGGAGCACTCGAGCGCCCGGCTCGAGCGGTTTCTGTCGCTGGCGGCGAAGGACAACATCCAGGTGGTGCAGCCGACGACCCCCGCGCAGATCTTCCACTGCCTCCGGCGGCAGGTGCTGCGAGTCTGGCGGAAACCGCTGTTCGTGATGACGCCCAAGAGCCTGCTGCGCAATCCGCTCTGCGTGTCGAGCATGGACGACCTCGTGAAGGGGACGTTCCAGCGCGTGATCCCCGATGCCTCGGCCGCGCCGGCCCGCGACATCCGGCGGATCCTGCTCTGCTCCGGCAAGGTGGCCTACGAGCTGGAAAAGCGGCGGCAGGAGCTGGGGCGGCGCGACGTCGCCATCGTGCGGGTCGAGCAGCTCTATCCGCTGCCGAAGCGGGCGATCGAGGCGGCACTGGCGGAATACGCACCGGGTACGCCGGTCGTCTGGGTGCAGGAGGAGCCGGAGAACATGGGTGTCTGGCGGTTCTTCCGCATCCACTTCGGCGAGAAGCTGCTCGACCGCTTCCCCTTCTCGGGCGTCTGCCGACAGAGCGCGGCCAGCCCGGCCACCGGTTCCAAGAAGAGCCACGACCTCGAGCAAAACGAGCTGCTCTCGGCCGCGTTCCACAGCTGATTCCCGAAACCTCCCTCGTTCGTCCTTTCATCCATCCCCATTCACCTCCAGCAACGCGACGACCTTCCCATGCCACTCGAGCTCAAAGTTCCCGAAGTCGGTGAATCGATCACCGAGGTCATGATCGGCACCTGGAAAAAGAGGGAGGGAGACGCGGTCGCGGTCGACGAGGCGATCGTCGAGATCGAGAGCGACAAGGCGACGGTGGAACTGCCGGCGCCGCGGGCCGGGACGGTGACGAAGGTGCTCAAGGGCAGCGGCGAAAAAGCAAAGGTGGGCGAGGTGATCGGTTACATGGAGGCGGCCGGTGCGGCCGGCGAGTCGCCGGCACCGGCTGCGGCTCCGCAGCCCGTGGTGGACGTGACCCGCAAGGACGGACGGACCGACATCGGCTCGGTGCAGCCCCCGCGGGTGATGCCCGCGGCGGCCCGCGTGCTCGGCGAATCGGGCGTGGCGGCCTCGGCGGCGACCGGCACGGGGCCCGGCGGCCGGGTGACGAAGTCGGATGCCGTGGCGGCGGTCGCCAAGCCCGCCGCCCCGGCGGCTCCGACCTCCGCGCCGGTGTCGCGGCCGGCCGCGGTCGTCCCGGCGAAGGCCGGAGCGGTGGCGGCGGCGGC
>JBIIYN010000070.1:0-14242 GCA_044346795.1 Pirellulales bacterium | reverse complement strand
CACCGGCGGATGCGGGTGGCCCGCGAAAAGCTCTGGCGCGAGAAGACGGGGGCCAAGGCCGACGCGGCCGGCCAGCCGGCCCGCCCGATCGACCAGCAGGTCGACGCCGTGCTGGCGGCCACCAGCGCCACGAGCCCCGACAGCCCCGACAGCCCGGCCAGCCCCGAAGGCCCGAACAGCACGGACGGCCCGCCGGCCGCTCCCGGCAGGGCCCCGCAGGATCCCTTCCGCGCCGTCCGGCCGGAGCAGGGCGACACGATGGATCCCGCCCGAGAGCAGTTCACCGGCATCGTGCCGGGCATCGGGCTGGCGAGCTTCCGCGATTCCGACGGCATCGACCGGTTTCTCGTGCTGCCGGGCGACGACGTGAAGATCACCTTCCCCACCGCCGGCACGCCCCCGAAGGCCGTCAGCGACACGTTCACGATCGTCGACTTCTACGAGAGCAAGATGAGCGAGTACGACTCGAACTTCGTCTTCGTGCCGATCGCCGCCCTGCAGCGGATGCGCGGCATGATCGATCCGCAGACGGGCATCACGAGCGTCAACTCGATCCAGGTCAAGCTCGAGCCCGGCGCCGACCTGAACGCCGTCCGCGACCGGCTGCGGAAGGTCTTTCCCGCGGAGATGTACGCCATCTCCACCTGGCGCGACAAGCAGGGGCCGCTCCTCTCCGCCGTCGACATGGAGATGGCGGTGCTCAACATCCTGCTCTTTTTGATCATCGCGGTGGCCGGCTTCGGCATCCTCGCGATCTTCTTCATGATCGTGGTGGAGAAGACCCGCGACATCGGCATCCTCAAGTCGCTCGGGGCCGGCTCCTCCGGGATCGCCGGCATCTTCCTGGGCTACGGGCTCTTCCTCGGGCTGGTCGGCGCGGGGGTCGGCCTGGCGCTGGGGCTGGCGATCACCTGGAACATCAACGCGATCCGCGCGGCCGTGGAATGGTGCACCGGAGAGCGGGTGTTCGATCCGTCGATCTACTACTTCTTCAAGATCCCCACGATCGTGAACCCCGTCACGGTCGCCTGGATCATCGTCGGCGCCGTGGGGATCGCCGTCGCGGCGAGCGTGCTGCCGGCCCTGCGGGCCGCCCGCCTCCACCCCGTGGAGGCGCTCCGCCATGACTGACCCCGCCGCCGGCGGCCGCGATGCCGCGACGATCCTCGCGGTCCGCGACGTGCGGAAGAGCTACCGCTCCGGGGGCGGCGTGCTCGAGGTGCTCCGTGGCGTCGACTTCTCGCTCGAGCCGGGCGGCTTCGCGGCCGTGATCGGCCAGAGCGGCTCGGGCAAGAGCACGCTGCTCCACCTGATGGGGCTGCTCGACGCGCCCGACGCCGGGGAGGTGCACCTCGCCGGCACGCGGATCGACAACCTGCCCGCCGCCCGCCGCGACCGGCTGCGGAACACCGCCATCGGGATGGTCTTCCAGTCGTATCACCTCCTGCCGGAGCTCAACGCCCTGGAAAACGTGCTCGCGCCGCTGCTCGTGCGGCATGGCGTGTGGGACTGGCTGCAGGTCCGCGGCCGGGCCCGCGAGCGGGCGAGGGGCCTGCTCGACCGCTTCGGCCTCGGCGGCCGGCTCCACCACAAGCCGCGGCAGTTGTCGGGCGGGGAGATGCAGCGGGTGGCCATCGCCCGGGCCCTCGTGGCCGAGCCCCGCGTGCTGCTGGCCGACGAGCCGACCGGCAATCTCGACGAGGCCAGCGGGGCCGGCATCCTCGACGCCCTCTGCGAGTTGAACCGCCGGGATGGCCTTTCTATAGTGCTCGTCACCCACGACGCCGCGATCGCCCGCCGCGCCGACAGGATCGTGCGGCTGGCGGCGGGCCGGGTCGCCGACGCGTGAACGACCGCCCCACACTAAAGCACCCGCTCATCAGCCACCCCGTCCCCGCCCTCACGAGCCCCCGGGATCGATCATGCCCCGCATCATCTTCATGAACGATCGACTCGTGCCCGAGGAAGAGGCCCGCGTCAGCGTGTTCGACCACGGCCTGCTCTACGGCGACGGCGTGTTCGAGGGCCTGCGGAGCTACTCCGGCCGCGTCTTCCGGCTCGACGCCCACCTCGATCGCCTCTGGGACAGCGCCCGCGCGATCTGCCTGCAGATTCCCCTCGCCAAGGAGGCGGTCGCGAAGGCGGTGAACGACACGTTGGCCGCCAACCACCTCGCCGACGGCTACGTCCGGCTCGTCGTCACCCGCGGCTCAGGCAGCCTCGGCCTCGATCCCAACCGCACGAAGAACCCGCAGGTGATCGTGATCGCCGACACGATCAGCCTCTATCCGCGGGAGTTTTACGAGAAGGGCCTGCGGATCGTGACGGCGGCCACGCAGCGGGTGCAGTCGGCCGCGCTCTCGCCGCGGATCAAGTCGCTCAACTACCTGAACAACATCATGGCGAAGCTCGAGGGCCTGCAGGCCGGCTGCGTGGAGGCCCTGATGCTCAACCACAAGGGCGAGGTGGCGGAGTGCACGGGCGACAACGTGTTCGTCGTGCGGTCGGGCCGGCTCCTCACGCCGCCTCCGGACGCCGGCATCCTCGAGGGCATCACCCGCAACGCGGTGATGGAGCTGGCCCACGCGGCCGGCATCGACTGCCGCGAGGCCACGCTCACCCGCCACGACCTCTACACCGCCGACGAGTGTTTTCTCACGGGCACGGCGGCGGAGGTGATTCCCGTCGTCGAGATCGACGGCCGCACGGTGGGCCACGGCGCGCCCGGCCCGATCACCGCCCGGCTGACCACCGCCTTCCACGAACTCGTCCGCCGGTAGGCGGCCAAGTCACCGCCGCGGCGGGCGGTGCATGCCAAGTCACCGCCGCGGCGGGCGGTGCATGCCAAGTCACCGCCGCGGCGGGCGGTGGTCCTCGTCGCCGATGCCCTCGTAGCGGGAGATGTATCCCGGTTCGCGTGCGCGGACGAGCTCGGCCTCGTATTCACTCACCACGCGCTTCTGGATCATCTCCCGACAGGCCGCGTTGATCGGGTGGGCGATGTCGGCGTAGAGCCGCACCCGGCCGTCGCCGTCGCGCGGCGGCTGCCCCTCCGTCAGCTTCTTGCCGCACTGGTTGCAGTAGCTGGCCTTGAAGGGATTTTTATAGCCGCAGCTATGGCAGTTGGCGCAGAGCTTCCGGCTCGGCATCGCCACGAAGGGGCCGCTGGGGCCGCCGATGATCTTGAGATCCCGCACCACGAACCCGCCGCCGATCGTGATGGAACAAAACGCGAGCAGTCGCTCCGCGGCGTTCTCGACCAGCTTGATCCGCACCTCGGTGATTTCCATGCCGCCTCCCCGCTTCTCTCCCCCATCGACCCACAAGAACCGCGTCATCCCCTCGTCATCGTTCCCCTCGTCATCACCCTCGCCCCAGCGGCCTCCCGTCCCCGGCCGTCGCCAGCCTGACGACGAACACGCCGGGCCATCCCGCCATCTCGAGCCGCGCGGCGACCCGCCGCGCTTCGAGCGCCGTCCGCAGCACCGCGAAGCAGGCGCTGCCGCTGCCGGTGAGCAGCGGGTGCACGGCGCCGGCCCGCAAAAAATCCCGCAGCAGACGGTCCACGTCGGCGCACATCGCCCGGGCCGGCGGTTCGAGGCTGTTGTGCATGAGTGCCGTCGCGGCCTGGCAGCGGCTGGCGACGAGGGCCTCCGCGAGCCTCCGCGCCGCCCCGCGGCGACCGGCCTCCGGCGCACACCGCGCATAGACCGCCGCGGTCGAGAGCCCGGCGAGCGGCCGGGCTATCACGGCATGGAGCGGGGGAATCCCCGGCACCGGTTCGATCCGCTCGCCGCGGCCGCCGACCAGCGCCGCGCCGCCGGCGAAAAACACCGGCACGTCGCTGCCGATCCGGGCGCCGATGGCGGCGAGCCGGTCGGTGGGCATGTCGAGCCCCCAGGCCTGCGCAGCCGCCACGAGCACGGCGGCCGCGTCGCTCGAACCGCCGCCGAGCCCGGAGCCCGAGGGAATCCGCTTCACGAGTTCGACGTCGAGCCCGGGCATGCAGGGCGAGTCGGCCGAACCGGCGATGCCCGCCTCGACGGCGAGCGCCTGCGCGGCCCGCACCACGAGATTCGAGGCATCCGAGGGCACGTCATGCGCGAGCGCCGCCCCGGCGGGAGTGGCCAGCCGGCCGCCGAACCGCACGCGGAGCCGGATGCCAGGCCGATGCGACGCCCGCACCCGCAGCGAGTCGTGGAGCGTGACGGGTGCGATCAGCGACTCGATCTCGTGGAACCCGTCGTCACGGCGGGCCAGTACCGCCAGCGAGAGATTGAGCTTGGCGGGCGCCCGCACGAGAATTGCCGAGGACTCAGCGGCAGCCATTCCCGCCGCGGTCGCGAGGATCGGTCGAGTCGACATGGAAAAGCCGCCTGGGTTCTGGCCGTGGTGGGCCCTCCCCGCCGCCAAAGCAATCACCGAAAAATCTAACGCCCCAACGCGGGAGGGGTCAACGGCCGGCCCCGCGCGGGGCCGAAGAACGCCCCATGGCCCAGATCCCAGAGCCCAAATCGCCCGACGAGGGCCCAATTCACCCGATTCAGCCGCGGAAACCGACGATCACCGCCAGTTGGCGACGAAGGCGAGGGTGACCAGGGCCAGGATCAGGCCGGTGGCCACGAGCACCGCCAGCAGGATCGCGATGCTGCGGCCGGCCCAGAGGTCGTCCCGGATCATCTCGGTGCGGGCCGACTTGTCGAAGGAGGTGTTCCAGATCGGAAAGGCCCGCTCGTCGTAGACCCACTGCGTCCGCTCTTCAAACTTCTTTTCGCTCATGATGTCGCGTGAGATGTCGCCGGGGGCTCGTCGAGTGCTTCGGGGGCCCGCGTCAAAACGGGCGGATTCGCGGGGTATGATGGTGGGTATGCCTCCAGAAATCTACCCCGTCGATGCCGCCGACGCCAGCCGGGAGGAAAACGCCCCGCCCGCCGCCGCTCCGGCCCCGCCCCACATCCTGGAGCCCGCCGTGCCTCTGGAGGCATGGCTTCGGGAACGCGGCCAGCCGGCCTGGCGGGCCAAGGCCATCCGCCGCTGGCTGGTCGGCCGGCGGGCGGCGTCGTTTGCCGCCATGACCGACCTTTCCAAGGATCTGCGGACGCAGCTGGAAGCGGGTTTTCGGATCTGGACGACCTCGATCGCGAAGCACTCCCGGGCGGAGGACGGCACGGAGAAGCTGCTGTTGGAGCTGCACGACCGGCAGCGGATCGAGTGCGTGCTCCTGCGCGACGGCGATCGCCGCACCGTCTGCATCAGCTCGCAGGTGGGCTGCGCGATGGGCTGCGTGTTCTGCGCCAGCGGCCTCGACGGCGTGATCCGCAACCTCACCACCGGCGAGATCCTCGAACAGCTGCTCAGGCTCCAGCAGCTGCTGCCCGCCGAGGAGCGGCTCAGCCACATCGTGGTGATGGGCATGGGCGAGCCGCTGGCCAACCTCGACCGGCTGCTGCCGGCGTTGGCCGTCGCGCAGGATCCGGAGGGCTTCGGCATCTCGCAGCGGCGGATCACCGTCTCGACAGTCGGTCTGCCCAACGCCATCGACCGCCTCACCGAGGAGAACGCCGGCTACCACCTCGCCGTCTCGCTCCATGCCGCGGACGACGGCCTGCGGACCAGGCTCGTGCCGGTGAACAAGTCGATCGGCCTGGCCGAGGTGATGGCGGCGGCCGACCGCTACTGGGAGGCGTCGGGCCGACGGCTGACGTTCGAATACGTCCTCCTCGGCGGCGCGAACGACTCGCCGGAGGATGCGAAGCGGCTGGTCCGGCTGCTCGGCCGCCGCGCGGCCCTGGTCAACGTGATCCCCTACAACACCGTGGCCGGCCTGCCCTGGCGGGAGCCGACGACGGGCTCGCTGGACCGGTTTCTCGACGTGCTCCGCACGGCGGGCGTCAACGTGCAGGTTCGCCGCCGCAAGGGCGCCCGCATCGACGCGGCCTGCGGCCAGCTCCGCCGCCTCGCGGCGGCGGGCTCATGACGTGGCCTCGTGGCCGCTACTGCAGCAGGCCGAGCAGGAGCACGGCGGCGAGCACCATCCCGAGCATGCCGCCGAGCCAGACCGTCCAGTGGACGGCCGCCAGACGGATCGCCGCCGGATCCTCGTGATGCGTGGCCGCGAAGATGAGGCTGGCCAACGCCACGAGCGGCAGTCCGAAAAAAATGCCGGGCACCCGGCCGGCCAGCGACGCCAGCAGCGGCAGGAAGAGCGTCAGTGTGGTGGTCGCGATCATGCGAGCATTGGCCTTCCGTGCTGAAAGATCAGGGTTTGGGGGAGGCTGGGCCTTTCGACGCATCCTGCGTTTCGGCCGCGGTGGCGCGGCGTTTCTTCTCCTCCTCGGAGAGGCCCATCGGCCCCGCCCAGGCGTCGTAGATCACGAGCAGATTGAGCATGCCGGCCAGCATGGTATAGAGCGTGCCGATCTCGAAGAACTTGCCGAGCCGGCGATGCCACTGGGCCAATTGGTCGCGGCGAAACTGCTTGAGCGGCGGCTTGTCGAAGAAATCGTCGGCTTCGATGTCGGGATCATGGCGGGCGAGCCGGTCGGCGTAGACCCGGGAGACATACTGACCGGGAGCGATCGGTGGTGCCATGAAGCCCACGGGCACGAGCCCTCCACCGAGCACGAACGGCTGCCGGGCCGGCCCCTCCAGCTGCGCCGCCTGCACCATGGCGGGCAGGGCCACGAGGCCCGC
The DNA here is from genome assembly GCA_044346795.1 of Pirellulales bacterium. Classification (GTDB taxonomy): domain Bacteria; phylum Planctomycetota; class Planctomycetia; order Pirellulales; family UBA1268; genus CAMCQY01. The sequence continues at coordinate 7,549 of JBIIYN010000070.1, read as the reverse complement.
CGCCACCTGGCAGACATACGGCTGCACGAGGAGCTTGCCGAGCCCGCGCCGGCCGCCGGCTGCGTTGTCGGGCCACGAAGCGTAGACCACCTTCCCGCCCCCGAGCCAGAGGCCGAAGACGAACAGGAAGAGGATCACCGCCATGAACAGCCCGCCCTTGGCGGTGCGGCCCTGGTAGATCTGGCCGAGACCGGGCACGGCCCACGACAGGACGGCGGCGAGCGCCGGATTGCCCAGGTCGATGGCGGAGCCGTCGTCGGGCGAGATCGCCACGATTCTCGGCGGCTGTTGCGGCGGCTGCGGAACGGTGGTCCTACCCACGCGGCGATTCCTCGGTCTTGTCCTCGGGTACCGTCGGCGGAGCATGCCTGGACATGTCGAATCCCGCCGGACAGCCGACAGTGTATGCGATGGCAAAGCGGGAAAAAATGATCCGCCGCCGGTGATTTTCGTCGGCCAGTACCACGGCCGAGGCAATCCTGCTACCATCCGCAGACTCTGCCGCACTTGCCGAAGCTTCGCGTCCGTGTTCCGACGTGCTGTTTTCCAAGCCGTCACGTCTGGTTGTCACGATGACTGCCGCCGAGCCGACTCCCTCCTCTCGCCGCCGGTTCTTCGCCGCGTTGGGGTCGACCGCCGTCACGGTGGTCGCGGCCGCCGTCGGCTGCTCATCCGCTGCGAAGTCTACCGGCGCGGCCAAGAAGAAAGCCCGCGCGGCCCACCGCGATGGAAAGCGGCCCAAGGGCCCGAAGACGATGGGCAACCTGCTGGTGGACGGCTACATCGACGATCTCAAGTCGGGCCCCGCGTCGAAGCAGGTGGCCGCGGCACAGGAGCTCTGCAACATGGGGGCGGGCGCGAAGAAGGCCCTGCCGGCACTGGAGTCACTGACGAAAAAGGGCGACGCCGAGGTCCGCGAGGCCGCAAAGCAGGCGATCAAGGCGATTCGCAAGTAACGCGGTCATCCCCACAGCCGCCGCACCACCCGCACCCTCGGCTGCCGCGACGACTCGTCACCCGACGACACCGGCGGCTCGGCATCATGGCCGGCCGAATTTCGTTCTTCGCCGGCCGCAGCCAGCGAGAGTTCCAGCCAGGCGCGTTCCACCACCGCGGCGTCGACCCGGTCGAGCCCGTCGCCCGCAGCGGCGGCCAGTGCGAGCTGTGCCAACTGGCTGACCGTGCGGGGCACGCCTGCGGCAAACCGGGCGAGCGTCGCCGCCGCTTCAGCCGGAAAGATGGCCGGATCGCCGCCCACGCGGCCGATGGCCTGGGCGAGAAACCGGGCCACGTCGTCCTCGGTCCAGGGAGCGAGTTCGATCCGCAGGGCCGCCCGCTGCCGGATCGAGGCCGGCACCCGCGACAGCCCCGCGGGCGTCGCGAGGCCCACCACGACCGTGCGGGCAAACCTGGGCTCGGCGGCGCCCACGAGCCGTGCGATGCCGTCGAGCGCATCGGCGGGCGCCTCGTCGATGTCGTCGCAGACGAGCACGGTGGGGCGTTCCATGAGCGTGTTTTCGCGGAGCCTGTTTTCGAGCTTCTGCCACGGCCGCGAGGGCTCGGCGCGGCAGAGCGGGTCGAGCGGCAGCCGTTCGAGCAAGAGCTCGATCCAGTCGCCTTCCGAGAGCCCGCGGAGGGAGAGCAGCGCCGTCTCCGCGCCCAGCCCGCCCAAGCGGCGGACCGCCATCGCGGCCAGATGGCTCTTGCCGCAGCCCGCGGCGGCCGTCACCAGTCCGAACCGCTGCCGCTCCTCGAGGAGCCACTCGAGCCGCGCGAGCGCCTCCTCCTGGGGACCGCCCGAAAAAAAGGTGGCCGGCTCCAGGCTGCCGTCGAAGGGTGCCCCGGTGAATTTCCAGTGGTCGCGTGACATGATGCGGGAGTGTAGGAGATCGGCATCGCAGAGTCAGGACGAAGTTTTCCCGGCAAAACCGCCAAACCGACGGACACGCCCCATGAGCGAACGATTCTTCACCTCCGTGCCACCGGCGGGAGGCCGCGGCGTTCTCGAGGGCGACGAGGCCCGCCATCTCGCGCGGGTGCTCCGGGCGAAGGTCGGCGACGCCGTGACGCTCTTCGACGGCCAGGGCCGCGAATGGCCGGCCCGCGTGGCCGCGATCGGCCGCGACCGCGTGGAACTCGATGCGGGCGAACCGCGCACGGATGCACATCCCAGCGGCGCACGCCTCACGCTCGCCGTCGCGCTGCCCAAGGGGGACCGCCAGAAGTGGATGGTCGAAAAGCTCACCGAGCTCGGCGTGCGGCGGCTCGTGCCGCTCGAGACGACACGCGGCGTGGCGGAGGCGACCGCCTCCGCGCAGGCGCGGCTCGAACGGGGCGTGATCGAGGCCTGCAAGCAATGCGGCCGCAACACGCTCATGGAGATCACGGCGGGCCGCACGCTCGCGAGCGTGCTGGCCGAGCGACCGGGCGGCGCCTGCGTCGTGATCGCGCAGCCCGGCGGCAGGCCGTTGGCCGACGCCGTTTCCGCAACCGCCACGGACATCCTCGCCCTGGTGGGGCCGGAGGGGGGATTCACCGACGACGAGCTCGCGGCCGCGGAGCAGGCCGGCGCGATCCGCACCGCGCTGGGCCCGCACGTTCTCCGTGTGGAGACCGCCGCCATCGCGCTGGCCGCCCGGTTCGCCGGCTGAGGGCTGGCACGGGCGGGTCGCTCACTCCGTCTCGCAGCAGCTGCATCGCTGCGGCACGTCGACCACGAGCGTGGCGGCGTACGACGCCTTGTCGTAGCCCTCCCCCTTCTCCTCGGGCCGGACCACGTGACTCACGACGAGCACGAGGTTGCCCTCCTTCGGCGTGTAGCTGCACCGCCCCTCTGCATCGGTCTTTCGCTCGTGCTCGGCATCAAACCCTTCGGCGAGCGTCGCCCCGCGCGGGATGAACGACACGACCTGGTCGGCCAGCGGCTTTCCCTTGAAGAGCAGCCGCACCTTGATCGGTTTGCCGGGACCACAGCCGAGCACCGGATGGCTCTCGAGCACCAGTTCGAGCGGATGGCCGAGCGGGGCCGGCAGTTTTTCGTCCGCCGTGCCCGGCCGGTCGAGCGACTCGGCGGCGAGGAAGTAGGCCTTGCCCCCCTTGAACCCCATGGCCCCGTGGCGGACGCCCTCGCGGTAGTGGGCCGCGCAGTGGAGGCCCGCGACGGCGGGCACGAACCGCGCCGACCAGAAGCCTTCCTTGGGCGCATAGCCGAGGTCGACCAGGTCGGGCACGAGGTCGGTCTTCCGGCCGTCGGGCCCGATCACGCCCGCCTGCACGCCCTCGAGCGACCCGAGCTTGCCGGCGATCTTGAAATCCCGGTGGTCGTTGCCGTGGTTGCCGAGGAAGAGGTCGACGTGCACGACGTCGTCCGGATGGACGGCCCGCGGCGAGACCTGCAGCCAGGTGTCGTGGGCCTGCGCGGCCGGCGTGACTGCGGCGGCCGCGATGAAGAGGAGCGGGGCCAGCGCAGTGGCCCATCGAGATAGCCGCGCGGGAACCTCGGCAAGAAGACGGTTCGGAACACGATTCGTCCGATGCATGGAAAACCCTCCTGGAAGGATGTGTGGATGCGTCCGGCTCAAAAATCTCCCGGCACCACCTCGCCGCCGTTGATGCTGTGGAGCTCGCGGTGCAGGTGTTTGTCGGTCTGATCCGAGAGCAGCTTCACGTGGCCGTCGGCGAAGAGCACGTTCGCCCCGCCCGCGTGAAAACTCTTGGGGCCGAAGAAGCCCGACCAGTGCACGACGTAGTCGGGGATCTTGCTGTTGGGCGTGAGGAAACCGTTCGTGAGGCTGTTGCCCTGTGTCGTCGCCGCCCAGGCGAGACCCCGGCCCCGCATCGAGGGGCTGTTCACCGCCCGCCAGGCCGTCACGGAAGTCCAGTTGGCCAGCAGGGTGTCGATGTCTACCGTCGTCGCCATGCTCGCATTCGTGATTCTGTTGACGTCCTGCGGGGGACCGCCGCTGGGCAGACTGCTGCCGGCATTCGTGTTCGACCAGCCCGTCGATCCATTCAGCGTGTAGCGATACGGAAACGAGGGTGGTGTCGCTGCGAGATTCACGGTGTCACTCGTGCCGCTCGTCGTGATGCTCCGAACCGCTTCGCTCGCGATCACGGTCTTCGAAGTTCCATCGGCGATGGCGGCGACCTTCACCCTCGATTGCTCGTAGACGATGCCGTCGGTCGGCTTGCTGAACTCCCAGTAGGTGTTGGTGCCGGAGACCGTCGCGCTCCCAAAGCTCACCATGTAGTTGTTTCCGCCGTAGGTTCCCGAGTTGCACACGTTGACCGTCGGTGCCGAATCGCTGGGACACAGGAGCATGGGGATGGGCGTGGCGAAGACCGCCGCGAACCGTGCCGCCGGCCTCTGGTTGTTGAAGTTGCCCGTGAACGGAGTCGCCGCGAAATCGAGCTGGCTGCCGATCGCCGACTCTTCCGCGTAGGGAAGCAGCCGGGCGTGCAGCGACCATCCCGCCGTGCTGCTCGTTCGGGCGTCGGTCTGCGGAAAGCGATTGAGCGCGCTCTCGAAGTTGAGCAGCGCGATCCCGAACTGCCGGAGGTTGTTGGTGCAGCTCGACCGCCGCGCCGCCTCACGGGCCGCCTGCACCGCGGGCAGCAGGAGCCCCACGAGCGTGCCGATGATGGCGATCACGACCAAAAGCTCCACGAGGGTGAAACCATGGAGGTGTCGACCGGGAAATGGGGAAGCAAGTCTTTCTCGCATGATGATGTTCTCGCATGTGCTTGTGGTGAGGGTGCCCGCCTCGGGGGCGCAGCCGGCGCGCAGCATGCGACACCGACACGGAACTCGACGCAAAGAGGGCGCAGTCCGCGGCCGCGACGGGCTTGCAGGGCTGCGCGAGGCTCAGGCCGCGCGGGGCGGCGGGGCCGCAGGAGCGGCACGCTGGCAGTCGCCCGCCTCGTCGGCGGGCAGGCACACGTGGTTCACCGGTGAGGGGAGCGATACTTCCACGGCGAGCGGCGGAACCGCGACACCGGCGGCAAACCACTCCGCCACGATGCCGCCACAGACCAGCATCGCCCGCAGCGTCGCCGTCCGGCTCCGCGGCTCCACCTCCGGCGGCTGCTCGGCGTCAGGCTCGTCGGCGGGAGCCTTCCCGGTCGCAATCGCCGGACTCGCGCAACACGAGGGCTCGTCCGATGGAGCGGTAGAGCAGCAGGAGGGCTTGTCCGCGGGAGCCTTCGCGACCGTCGGCATCGCGCAGGCCACGCGGCGCTGGAGCGCCGTGAGCACGGCTGGCTCGACCCGATGCGTCTTCGCCCACGCGAGCGTCTCGGCGGGCGAGTGGCAGCAGCAGCTCGTGAAGCACCGCTCGGCCGTGTCGCAGCCGCAGGCTTTGTCCATGCAGGGAAACGGCCGCGACCGATCCTTGCCGGCCAGCCGCTTCGCGGCGGGCGACGCCGGATCGGGCCGGGCGACACTGCCCACCGGCAACGGCAGCCCCGAGGCCACGACCGCGTAGCCGATGATGGCCAGCCAGACTGCCCGCTTGCTCACCGCTGCGTTCCGCTGCATGCGAAGCAGGATACCACGGCGACGACGCGGGGAAACGGCGAGCGATCTTCGTGCGAAATGGTGCGGTTTTCTCGGCCCCGTCCCGTCGCTCCCGCTCCGGGCTTTTATTCCAGCGTGATGCGACCATTGATGATGGCGTGCAATCGGAATAAAAGCCCCGGGCGGAAGCCCGGGGACGGGCCCAAAACCGACGCACCATTTCGCAACGACCATCGCGCCAGGCCCGGAGGGCCGGGTGAGCACCAGCCGACGGAGCTCGGCCAAGGCAAGCTCGGCACGATGCCGAGGCTTGCCGTGAACAGGTTCACAGCCCGCGGAGAGTCGCCACCGCCGCGGCGAGCTCGTCGGCACCGCCGCGTTCGTCGACGGGCTCGAGGCCGATCCAGCCGCGGTAGCCTCGCTCCTCGAGCACGCCGAGGACGGCGGCCAGATCGACGTGCCCCATGCCGAGCGCCGTCGCGCGGCCCCGGCCTGCGAATGCTCCCGCGACCGCGTCGGTGGCATGCACGTAGCCGATGTGGCCCGACAATTTCTCGACGGCTCCCACCGGATCGTGCCCATGCACCACGAGCGCCCCGGTGACGAGATCGCAGCTGATCGCCCCTTCCGGCAGGCTCGCGATCACCCGCACGAGATCGTCGGGCCCCGACCGGCCCGCCTCCGCGCAGAGCGTCGCGCCGACACGCTGGCCCCACGTGCCCAGATCGCTGAGCACGTCGATCAAGAGCCGCCACCGCGGGTCGGGCTCATGCGCGGGGTCGGCGGCGGAATCGGCAGGTGGAGGAGGCAGGTCGCCGATGTGGTTGAGCACGACCGCGGCGCCCAGGTGACGGGCCAGTTCCAACGCCGACTTCGTCGCGGCGATCCGCCCCTCGAGCCGCTCGGCGTCGGCATACCCGCCGCGGGTGCGAAACGCCACGGCCGACACGACGAGCCCCTCGTCGTCGAGCCACTTGCGGATCTGCCGCAGGCCGGTCTGCGACACCTGGCCCGGATCGAGGCCGGCCCGCGCGTCGACCTCCACGCCGCGGACGCCGAGATCCCTCGCTCGCTTGATCGCGGTCCTGAAGTCGGCCGCGAGGGCCACGGTGGCGACGGCGAGTCGGGCTGTGTCCATGAAAAGCCAATGTCTTTCGGGTCGATGAAAAATCAATGCAGTCACGGCCGTGTCGCCGCGTCGGGATCGGGATTGTAGACTCGGGGCGGCTCGGAGCCTGTCCCCGCATGCCCACGCTCGACCACGTCATCGCCGCCCTCGAACAGATCGCGCCTTTGCGGCTGGCGGCCGAATGGGATGCCGTCGGCCTGCTGGTCGGCGGGCGGCGGCCGCAGATCGCCCGGGTGATGACCTGCCTGTCGCTCACGCCCGACGTGGCCGCCGAGGCGGTCCGCGAGCAGGCGGACCTCGTGGTCACGCATCACCCCCTCCCGTTTCGGCCCGTGCCGCGGATCACGGCCGACACCGCCACCGGCCGCGTGCTGTTGGATCTGATCGGAGCCGGCATCGCGGTCTGGAGTTCTCACACCGCCTGGGATTCGGCGGCCGGCGGCATCAACGACCAGCTCGCCGCCCTGCTCGGCCTCGACCACGTGGCGCCGATCGAGCCCGACGCCATCCATCCCCTGGCCGGCTTCGGTCGCGCCGGCACCGCGCCGCCGGGCTGGTCGGTCGCCCAACTGTCCAGGCACGTCGCCGAACGACTGACCGTGCCGGCCGCGCAGGTCGTGGGCGACGCCGATCGGCCGGCCGGACGCGTGGGGATCGTCTGCGGCAGCGGCGGCGACTCGCTCGAGGCCGCCAGGCGGGCCGGCTGCACGACCTTCCTCACCGGCGAGATCAAGCTGCACCAGGCGCTCGAGGCCCGGGCCGGCGGCCTCGCGGTGATCGCGGTGGGGCACCACGCCAGCGAGCGGTTTTCCATGGAGGTGCTCGCGCGGCGGCTGGCGGAGGCGGCGACCGGGCTTTCCTGCTGGGCCAGCCGCGACGAGACCGACCCGATCCGGTGGCTGGAA
>JBIIYN010000328.1:0-4306 GCA_044346795.1 Pirellulales bacterium | reverse complement strand
CTTTTCCGTTCTGACCGCCCCGGAAACTGCAGCGGCCGGTGATACATCGGCCCAATCGCACTCGATCCTCGACACGCTGCGGGATCGCTGGAAGATCGCGACGCCGGGAGATGCCTCGCAATTGTCCGAGTATGTAGCGCGGTGGCAGAAGGCCGTCTGGAAATTCAACAAGGTCGGCCACATCGTGCGCCAGTTTGGCTCGTCCGATGGGCCTCCCTCCTGGATGGAGGCGGCCACGCCGCTCGTCGAGCGCCAGGAATTCCGCCTGAAGCTCGCCCTGCCGAATGATAAGCGCAAGGATGGCAAGGAGAAGGACAAGGACGCAGGCAGGAACAACAACGCAGAACAGCAGCCGGTGACGATCCGCCTTGTGGTCGGTGACGCAGGCGACGGCCGCGAGCACGACGTCGTCGTCTGGCGCAATCCGCGGCTCGTCGGCCCCGGCCGCGCCGATCTGCCGCTGGCGATGGTGCGGCCGATGGCAGCGATCCTCGCCGCAGAACGCGAGCGGCTCGCCGCGACCGCGGCGGAATGCCTCGCCGCCGTCGCCGAGACGATGGCCGGCCCGGAGGTTACGACAGGCGGCCGCGACGCCACGGTCGCAGAACTCGCCCGGAAACACGGCGTCGATCCGCGGCTGCTCGCCGGATGGTTTTCGTATCTGGGCATCGGGGAGCCGGAGGCGGCCTTCGCCAAGCTGCTCTCCAAAAAACAGGAGAAAATCGGGGGCTGGGAGACGGTCAACGGTTGGCGGGGGGAGGGTGAACTGCGAGTGATCGCCAACTCGTCGGACGAGCAGCGGGTCTTATCCGGTATCGTCCATGCGCACGGCGTGGTGGTGCATCCCGACGCGAAGCACCGGGTGATCGTCGGCTGGCGGAGCCCGATCGCGGGGCCGGTCGAGATCGGTGGCGCGACGTCGAGCGCCTACCAGGGCTGTTCGAACGGCACGGCCTGGTCGGTCGAGGTATGGCGGGGCAAGACCCGGGAAAAGCTCGTGAGCGCCGCCAACAACGGGGCTGGGTTCGGGCCCTTCGGGCCGCTCGAGGTGCGAAAGGGGGACGTGGTGGCAGTGGTCGTGGGCGCCCGAGATGGCAACGACGACTGCGACCTGACCCGCGTCGACCTCTCGATCCGCTCCGGCGATCGGGAGTGGGATCTGGCCCGTGACGTGTCGGCCGACATTCTCGTCGCCAACCCACATCCTGACCGGCAGGGCAATGCGAACGTCTGGCACTTCGCGACGGAGTCCGAGGGCTCGGCCGGCGGCTGGACGATCCCTGGCGGCTCCATGCTGGCCCGATGGATGGCCGCGACCAATGCGGATGACCGCGGCACATTCACTTCCGACATCGAGCGGCTGCTCGCAGGAGACGGCCCCGCGCCAGAAAAGGATTCCCCCGATGACCGGCTGCGGCGGATGCTCCGCTCCGCGACCGGCCCGCTGCTCGCAGGAATCAAGCCCCCACAGGAGGCCTCGGCGAGTGCCGCCCAAGACGACGGCGGCGGCGTGGGACTGGATTCCACGCTGTTCGGCCGACATCCGCTGGGCCTCACGGTCGAGGCCGGCGACTTGTGCCTCCAGGCGCCCGGTTCGATCACCGTCGCGATCCCGGCGGAACTTGCCGAAGGCCGTGACTTCGTGACGGTGGCCGAACTGCATCCAGGGGCCGACGACGCCGCCAGCGTGCAGGTCGAGGCCAAGGCCGATGCGGGAGATGCTGCCGCGCCGACGGGCCTCGTGCCGGCGCTGCCCGTCGTGGCCCGCAAAGACTCGGCCCCTTGGGCGAAATTCGAGCAGGCTTTCGCGGACTTCCGCAGCCTCTTCCCCAAGGCCGTCTGCTATGGCCGCATCGTGCCGGTGGACGAGGTGGTGACGCTCAACCTCTACTACCGCGAAGACGATCACCTCCGCCGGCTCATGCTCGACGACGCCGAAGCCAAGGAACTCGACCGGCTCTGGGGCGAACTCCTCTTCATCGCCGAGGAGCCAATCGAATTCGAGGATGCGTACGAGCAGTTCAATGAATACGCCGCCCAAATCGAGCGGGACGAGGTGGGACCGCTGATCTCGATCAAGCCGGCGGTCGCCGCCTACGTGGAGGCCTTCCACAAGCGGCTCGTTGACGCCGAGCCCCGGCAGGTCGACGCCGTGGTGGTGTTCGCCGGCCGGGCCTTCCGCCGGCCGCTCGCCCCGACGGAGGAATCCCGGCTCCGCACGCTCTACGACACGCTCAGAAGGAAGGAGATCCCCCACGAAGAGGCGATCCGCACGGTGCTGGCCCACGTGCTCGTGTCGCCCGACTTCCTCTACAAGATCGAGGTCGCCGGTCCGGGCACCGAATCAAAGCCCGTCTCCGACTACGAGCTGGCCACGAGGCTCTCCTACTTCCTCTGGTCGTCGATGCCCGACGCCGAACTGCTCGCGGCGGCCGAGAGCGGCCGGCTGCACGATGCCGCGGTGCTCAGATCGGAGGTGCGGCGGATGCTCGCCGCCCCGGCGTCACGCCGGCTGGCCGAGGAGTTCGGCACGCAGTGGCTCCACGTCCACGGCTTCGCCTCGCTCGACGAGAAGAATGCGGAGCTCTTCCCCACGTTCGCCGACCTGCGGGCCGACATGGAGGAGGAGACGGTCCGCTTCCTCGACGATTTCTTCCGCAACGACCGCTCGATCCTCTCGCTCGTCGACGCCGACCACACGTTTTTGAACGAGCGGCTGGCGAAGCATTACGGAATCGAGGGCGTGACGGGCGATGCGTGGCGGCGGGTGGAGGGCGTGCGGAAGCATGGCCGGGGCAGCATCCTCTGCCTGGCCACGACGCTCGCCACGCAGGCCGGCGCCTCCCGCACGAGCCCGATCCTCCGCGGCAACTGGCTCTACGAGACGATCCTCGGCGAAAAGCTCCCCAAGCCGCCCAAGGACGTGCCGCTCCTGGCCGAGACGGTGCCGACGGGCTCGAGCGAGCGGCAATTGATCGCCATGCATTCGGAGAACGCGGCCTGTGCGAAGTGCCACCGCCGGATCGATCCCTTCGGCTTCGCCCTCGAGGAGTTCGACGCCATCGGCCGGCTCCGCACCGCCGACGCCTCGGGCAAGCCGCTCGACACGAAGGCCGTGCTGCCCGACGGGGCCGTGCTCGACGGCCAGGAGAGCGTGCGGACGTATCTGCTCGGGCCCCGCCGCGAGCAGTTCGTGCGGGTCTTCTGCCGCAAGCTGCTCGGCTATGCCCTCGGCCGCGGCGTGCAGCTCTCCGACCAGCCGCTGCTCGACGAGATGGCGGCCCGGCTGGCCGCGGACGGCTACCGCGTGTCGGTGGCGATCGACGCGATCGTGACGAGCCCCCAGTTTCGGATGATCCGCGGCCGCGATGCGGCCGATGACGCCACGTGACTATGATGTCAAGACAAGGGAGACCTCCGATGAACCAAAGACTTTCCCGTCGCACGATGCTCCGCGGCCTCGGCGTGTCGATGGCGTTGCCCTGGATGGAGTCGCTCACCGCCTTTGGCGAGCCGGCCGTGGCCGGCGTGGCCTCGCCTGAGCCGCCGCTGCGGCTGGCCGTGCTCTTCGCCGGCAACGGTTTCCATTCGAAGGAGTGGTGGGCCAAGGGCTCGGGCAAGGACATGGAACTCGGCAAGGTGCTCGAGCCGGTGGCCGACTTCCGCGAGAAGCTGCTCTTCGTGAAGGGGCTCTACAACGAGCAGGCCCGCAAGGGCAACATCCACTCCTCGCAGACGGGCAACCTGCTCTCGGGCGCCCCGCTCGCCTCGGGCGGCGAGATCCGCTCGGGCACGAGCTTCGACCAGCACCTCGCCCAGACCTACGGCCGCGGCACGAAGGTGCCGAGCCTGGTGCTCGGCTGCGAGAAGAGCAACCCGAGCGTCCACAAGAACTACTCGATGCTCTACAGCTCCCACATCTCGTGGAGCAGCCCCACCACGCCGACGCCGCTCGAGCTCTATCCCGCGCTCGCCTTTGACCGGCTCTTCAAGGACGAGTCGCACGCCGGTGACTCAAGCGTGCTCGACGCCGTGCTCGAGACGGCCGACGACCTCCGCCGCCGGATCAGCGTGGCCGACCGGCGGAAGCTCGACGAGTACCTCGACAGCGTCCGCGACGTGGAGGCCCGGATCGAATCGGCCGGAAAGAAGGGGGAACTGCAGGGCTGGCGGCCGGCGCTCGAGAAGCCCGACATCCCGCGGCCGGCCGACGGCATCCCGCAGGACATCGCCGAGCACATGCGGCTGATGTGCGACATCCTCGTGCTCGCCTTCCAGACCGACACCACGCGGATCGTCACGCTCA
>JBIIYN010000327.1:0-4307 GCA_044346795.1 Pirellulales bacterium | reverse complement strand
GCCGGGTGACGAACCGCTCGCTCTCGGTTTTGATCTCCGGGATGCCGCCCCAGTGGCCATAGCCGGCATTTCCCTCGCCGCAGCAGAGCCGCATGTAGCCCACCTGCTGGCCGGCGGCCGGCGCCGCCGCCAAGTCGACGGAGTAGCCGAAGACCGTGCCGGGGCGGAAGCGGGCCGGCTCGAAGAGGTCGGCGTTCCAGTCGTAGCCCCAGGTGCCGTTGTCGGCGATCGCCGACTGCACGACGCTCCCCTTGGCGGGCAGCGACAGCGACCAGGTGCCTTCGCTCGCCGTGGCGTTCGTCCGCTCGGCGGCATCCTTCGCCTGCCACGACGCCGGCACGTTTGGCTCCGCGGCGGCCTCCTCGAAGCTGCCGTTGCGAAATGCCACCTGCTCGGCTTCGTTCTGGAACGCGCGGCCCTCGACGTGCGTCCGAAACGGCGACGCCGGCAGGCCCTCGGCGTTGACGAGGTTGCAGGCGGGATAGTTCGCCCACGCGTAGCGGACGAACGCCGGCTCGGAAACCTCGGGGTGTGAGAGCACCACCGTGCCGCCGCGGATCTCCGCCCGCGCCCAGTGGTAGCGATGATCGGGGCCGGCCACTTCGAAGCCCTTGAGCTCGCCGTCGCGGGCCTGGAGGCCGCCGCCGACATGGTCGAACGAAACCACGACGGCAGGCCCCTCGACCGCGAGCGAACGGAAGATGGGCCCCGAATGCACGAGCGTCTCGCCGTAGGCGACGGCGCGTGCCAGGAGCGCCAGCCGCTCGCCGACGGGCTGCTTGTTGGCCGGATGGATGTCCTGCGGATCGCCGAGATCGATCGCGACGGCCATGCCCGTGGCGGGCACGGTCTGCCAGGTGAGCAGCTGCGCCTCGCGCAGCTCGGCCCAGCCGCTCGTGCCGCCGAGGGAGTGGAGGGCCGCGATCGCGGCGTCGGGCATGTCGAGCCGCTTGTCCTTTTCGGCCAGATGCTGGTGGTAGCCGGGGAGCTGCACGAAGAGAAACGGAAAATCCCCCTGGCCCCAGCGGCGGCGCCAGCTGCGGATGATGGCGGGCATCACCTCGCGGTATTCCCGGCCCGAGCCGCTGTTGTATTCCCCCTGGTAGTAGATCACGCCGCGGATCGCAGAGCCGGCGATCGGGGCGATCATGGCGTTGTACGACACGACCGGCTTGATCGGCCGCTGCCCCAGCTCCGCGAGCGCCGGCACCGCGAGCAGCGTCTCCTCGTCGATCCACGACTGGCCGGGCACGATCGACACGACGTTGACGAGGCCGACCGGCACCCCCAGCCGCTTGTGGATCTCGCGGCCGAAGAAGTAGCTCACGGCCGAGAAGCCGGAGAGCGTCGCCGGGCCGGCGGTCTTCCAGGCGAGGGCGACGTCGTCGGCCGGCTTGTCGGCCCGGCCATCGGGCACGTTGGCGAACCGGATCTGCGGAAACTGGGTGCTCGCGGCGATCGCCTCGGCGCCGGTCGAGGCTTTGCCGAGGCCCATCATCATGTTCGACTGGCCGCAGGAGACCCAGACCTCGCCGACGAGCACGTCCTTGAAGGCGATCGTGTTTTTGCCGCCGGCGATCGTCATCGGGAACGGGCCGCCTGCGTCGAGCGGTGCGAGCCGCGCTTCCCAGCGGCCGTCGCGGGCGGTGGCGGCCACTTCCTGCCCGCGGAACGAGACCACCACGCGGTCACCCTCGTCGGCCCAGCCCCAGATGCGGACGGGCATGCCCCGCTGCAGCACCATCCCCTCGGAAAAGATTCCGGGCAGCCGCACTTCCGCTCGGGCTGCCACCGGGGCGACGATCAGGAAACAGGACGTCCACAGGGCCGCGCAGGGGACGGAGAAACGGAGCACAGAATCGAATCGATGCATGGCTGATCTTTCGACGCGAGGCTGTGCGATCGAGGGAGCACCCCTCGGTCGGTGTGACCGGACCACGACCCGCAAGAAGGGTAGTCCGGTGCTGTTGGAATCGCAATTGACGGAACCGTCAGGGGATGTCCCGTTGCGGCATCCAGGCTAAGCTCAGGGCATCCCACGCGAGGCCGCCGGGGTTGACGGGGGCCGCCGCCTGGTCGGGCTGCTCGGGCGCTGATGAACCAACCAAAACTCGTCATCACGGCAATCGGCCTCGCCCTGGCCATCGGCGCGGTCGCCATGACGCCGGACCTCTTTCGCTGCGCCGTGCCGCGGTCCCGTGGATCGGCCTACCCGGCGTCGCCGATCCGCTTCGAACGGGAGCAGGCCGGCAGCTTCGACAGGCTCTCGCTCCCGCAGATCGCGCAGGTGCAGGTCGTCGACTGCGATGGCGACGGACGCACCGAGGTGATCGCCTGCGACGCCGTCGGCCGGCGGATCCTGCGGCTCGACCGGGCGATCGACGGCTCGTGGCGGGAGAGCGTGCTCATCGACGACGTGGGCACGCCCGCCCACGCCGCGTTCGTCGACATCGATGCCGACGGCGATCTCGACTGCGTGGTGGCCGTCCTCGGCGCCATCAACCCCTCCGATGCGGAGATCGGCCGCGTCGAACTCTTCCGTCGCGAGGCCGACGGCTACGTCCGCGAGGTGCTGCTCGACGACGTCCGCCGCGTGGCCGACGTGCAACCGGCCGACCTCGATGCCGATGGCGACGTCGACCTGGCCGTGGCCGTGTTCGGCTATTCCCGCGGCGAAATCCTCTGGCTCGAGAATCTCGGGGGCGGCAGGTTCGCCGACCACCGGCTGCACTCGGCCCCCGGCGGCATCCACGTGCCGATCGGCGATTACGACGGCGATGGCGATCCCGACATCGCCACGGTGATCTCCCAGGAGGACGAGGAGGTCTGGGGCTTCGAGAACCTCGGCGGCGGCCGGTTCGCGAAGCGGCTCCTCTGGCGGACCGCGAACTTCGACTTCGGCAGCGCCGGCCTCGTGCGGGCCGACCTCGACGGCGACGGCGACGTCGACCTCGTCCTGCCCGCCGGCGACAACCTCGAGGATTTCGCCGCCTGCCCGCAGCCCTACCACGGCTGCCTCTGGCTCGAGAATCGCGGCGGATGGGAGTTCGTCGCCCACCGGATCGCCGACCTGGGCGGCACCTACGCCGCCGCCGCCGGGGATCTCGACGGCGACGGCGACATGGACGTGGCGCTCGTGAGCATGGCCAACGACTGGAGCGATCCGGAGAACGCGAGCCTCGTCTGGCTCGAAAACGACGGCCGGCAGCAGTTTCGCACCTGGCAGATCGCCGCCGATCCGATCCATCTCGTGGCGGTCGCCACGGGCGACATCGACGGCGACGGGCGGGCCGATCTGGTCGCCGGCAGCCTCAATCTCCGCGCCCCCTACGAGCGGATCGGCCGGGTGACGGCCTGGCTCAACCGGGGAGAAAGCCGATGATGGTCGAGGCTGCGTCGCGGCGGTTGCTCCTCCCCTTGATCGCGGTGGAACTGGCCCTCCTCGGAGGCCTCGTGGGCTGGCGGTGGCTGCGGCCGGCCGCAGTGCTGCCGGCCGCCATCACGAACGACCCGCTCCTCGGGCCCGAAATCGCCGCGCTGGCCCGACGCGCCGAACGCGGGGCCGCGGCCGACTGGCTCGCGCTCGGCGAGGCCCTGCTCGGCCAGGGGCACTACCGCCATGCCGAGGCGGCGTTTCGCCGGGCCGCAAGCCTCGATCCCGCGAGCCTCGACGCCTGCTACGGGCTCGCCTATTGCCTCGACCGCACCGGCCGGATGGCCGAGAGCAATCCGCACTATCGCCGCTGCCGCGACCTCGCCGACCCGCGGCATGGCAATCCGCCGAAGCGGGGCGTGGCCCTCTACGAGATCGGCCGCAACCACCTGCGGGAGGGCAATCTCGTCGCGGCCGAGGAGACGTTTCGCGAGCACCCCGGCTTCTGGGCCGCCGATTTCCAGCTGGCCAAGCTGCTCCTTCATTCCGGCCGGCCGAAGGAGGCGGAACAGATCGTCGATCGCCTGCTCTTGAAGCTGCCGCTGGCCCTGGAACTCCACCAGCTGCGGGCCCGGATCAAGGAGGCGGTCGGGACGCCGCGGGCGGCGGTCGAGGCCAGTGTGATGGAGGAGCGGTCGGCCCATCTGCTCGAGACCAACTACAGCACCGTCTTCGTGCAGCCCTTCACGGTGCGCCATGGGCTCGGCAGGCTCTTGAAATCCTGCGAGGCGGCCGTGGCCAGCGGAGACGTCGCCCTCGCGGCCGATCGACTGGCGGCGATCGACGCGGGCATCGCCGGCCGGGCGGTGCCCGAGCGTGCGCAGGCGGAGATGCTGCGGGCGCGGATCGCCGTGGCGGCCGGGCGGCCGGAGGC
>JBIIYN010000326.1:0-4345 GCA_044346795.1 Pirellulales bacterium | reverse complement strand
CATGTCGCCTCGAACGCGGGGCCCCCGGTGGAAAGTTTTCCCCGATCCGCGCCCTGCACCGACGATCGGCGCTCTCTCTTCAGCAAGACGTCCCCGTTCACAACAGGCGGGTTCGGCAGAGCGGCTCGACGGCTGCCTAGAACTGAAAAATGGCATCGCACCCGAGGTACCACTGGCCGTACGCGTCACCCGTCACGAGGCCGCCGGGCCGCGTGGTGATCGGGCCGAAGGGAAGAGCGCCGGTGCCGTAGGACGACGGCGTGTACCAATCGTAGCGCAGTTCCGGACGGACGATCCAGTTGGCCGTCGGCGTCCAGTTGCAGCCGACCGTCGCCCCCCACAGGTTGCCGGCATATCCGTCGGCGACGGGAGCCGTGTTCGTCGCCGCGTTGCGGGCGGGATAGGCGGTGCGAAAGCCATTGTTGTCGCGATACCACTCGAGCCGCAGGCCGGCGGACAGCGTGTCGGTGAGGCCGCGGTAGAGGTACTGGGAGATGCCATACCACTGGGCGAGCCCGTCGAGTTGGCCACGGTTGTGGAGCCCGGTGTCGGCATTGAACTGCCAGGCTGCATAGCCCTCCGTAACCGAGGTCAGCCGTTCGGCGAGCTCGTTCTGCCAATACGCCGTGATCATCGAGCGATTGCCCACGAGCACGCCCTGTGGGTTGCCGGTCGGATCGACCACCGGCGCGTATTCGTTTCCCGTGGAGATCGCCACCGTGAGTAATTGCCCGCCATCCTCAGAGGCGAGCGTGAGGCTGCCGAGGTAGGCGAGGTTGCTTGCCGCGCCGGGATAGTCGGGGTTGGCGGCCGCGGGCACGCCGTCGGAGAAGTTGTCCCAGCCGTTGGTCACGCCGCTCCCGATCCGGATGCCGTCGCTGGGCTGCCAGTAGACGATGACGCCCGTGTGCGTGTTCGGCGTGGCGTACATGAAGGCATAGGAATGCGTGTAGAAGAAGTTGCCCACGGCCGGCACGGTCTCGTAGCCGAGCGGTGTGTAGAAGTGGCCGACGAGCACCGAAACATCGCCGCGGGCGATCTCGCCATAGAGCTGCGGCATCGCGAGGCTGTAGTAGCGGCTCGAATCCCAGCAGGGAACGCCGAAGTTGTCGAACTGATTGAAGGCATAGGCATCGAGTCCGCGGGCGTTGGTCTGCCAGCCGTCCGTCCCGTAGAGCAGATCGACCCGCGCACCCCACTGCCAGTCGTCCGACTCCACGTCGATGAGCCGCTCGCCGACGACGTAAAGCTGATTCATCATCGCCTGCAGGTTGCGATCCTGGAGGCCGATGGGTCCGTTGAAGTCGCTGCCGAGCGTGTTGCCGCCGATACCGCAATCGACCCAGCCGTAGAGCGACGCCCGTCGCTCCTCCTGCCAGCGCGGAAAGAGCAGATTCACGGGAGGCTGCACCGGCTGTTGCGGGTCGCGGGCGCGAAGCTCGTAAACATCCTGCGGCGGCGAGATGTCGGCAGAGGCAGGATCCGACGAAGGCGAAAGCAACAGCGCTGCCATCGCGCAGAGCATCCACGGGCCGCGCTGTGGCATGACTGTGTGGTCCTCGCAGGCGGCCATCGCAGCCGCGCCTGCGGACGCTTCTATCGGCGGAATCCGTAGCGATCAGCCGTCCCTGTCGGCACCACCATCAGGGTTTGCCCAGCCTCCCCAGGCCTAGCGGCGGCGAGCCTTCTTTTTCGAGGCTTTCTTCGCTGCCGTTTTCTTCTTGGCCGGCTGCGACCTCTCCACCGCTTGCAGCTTCATCCCGCCCTTGCGGAGCGTCATCGTGCGGTGAATCTTGCGATTCTTCTCGTCCTGCGGGTCCGCATTGCGGCCGGCTCGGCCGTGGCGGCCCTTTGCTCCGCCGAGTTCGTTATTGGTCTCCCGCGCGCCCCACTCTTCGGCATCGACCGCCTCGTCGAAGCCCATCATGACGACGTCACCCACGTGCACGTGAATGTCGGCATCGTCACCGCCGCGTTTGCCTGAAGCTTTTCGCGCCTTGGTGATCGCCGAAGCAATGGCCTTGGCCGTCCGCTTCTGGTGGGCGAGGCTGGGTTTCACGGTCTTGCGGGCTGTCTTTTTAGCGGACTTCGCCATCGGAGTGACGCCCTCCCCAAATCCTGAGCCAGGTCTTGTGAGAGAATCCTCATGCCCCAACTGGGGCTGGAAAGGGTTCTCGGATGAAGAAGCGACGCAGTGCAGAGCAGATCGTGGGCTTGCTTCGGCAGGCTGACGTGGACCTAGGGAAGGGCGCGAACGTGCCCGACGTCTGCCGACGGCTGGGTATGTCCCAGCAGACGTACTCCCTTGGCGGACGAAGTATGGGGGCATGGATCCAAAGATGGCGAAGCAGCGGAAACGCCGGAGGTTGCCGGGGGCGAGTGCCAATGGGTGGATGTAGAGCGTGCGGACGCGCGCCCTGGCCAGCCACGCCTGGATCTCCTTGGCAACGAACTTGGGACCGTTGTCACTTCGGAGATGCTCGGGTGCACCCCGCACGGCGGAGAGCTCCTTCGCGTCATGATCACGTCTCGGGCCGTGAACGACCGCGCCGTTTTCGACGAGTGGCGGATGGACTACAACCACAGGCGGCCACATGGCGACCCATGGCGGATAGACTCAGGGGCACGCACTCAGAGCCTTGTCTCTACCGGGACGCCGCAATGAACGAAGATACTCCCGCCCCTGGTCAATCATTCGCAGACCTTGAGCGGCAGCACGACATCCCGCCCGACAAGTACTGCGGCCTGACTCCCGAGGACATGAGCCGGGCGATCGTGGCCTATCACGCAGGGAGGCGAAAGCCCGGTGAGCCGATCGGGTACATGCCCGTGGGCTCACTCGAGACACGGGTTGGCTGGCTCCGCGATGAATTCGGCCCTGACGCCGACATCGAGCGGATCAGGCTTCAGGAACAGTTTTTCGGGGGCCGGATCGATCAAGCCCTGAAGCTCGACTGGATGCTGCCCAATGACGAGTTCGACCGGCGGGTGTGGGAGGGCTTGGCCCGGCATTTTCCGGAGCTCAACGAGGAGGCACGGATCGTGATTGCAGGGAACTATTCATACAGCCACGCGAAGTGAATCCTGCAATGAACACCGCCCTCGTGATCGTCGATGTCCAGCATGACTTCTGCTCTGGCGGTGCCCTTGCGGTACCGGATGCCGACGCAGTGATCCCAATCATCAATGACTTGACCCACAGCTTTCGCCACGTGGTTTTCACCCAGGACTGGCATCCACAGGGGCATGTGTCATTTGCGTCCAGTCACCCCGGGCATACCCCATTCAGTTGCATGACGCTGCCCTACGGCGAGCAAATTCTGTGGCCCGATCACTGTATCGAGAACACAACCGGGGCTGATTTTCATCGGGCACTGGAAATTCCCTTTGGCTCGACAGTCGTTCGAAAGGGAATCCGCCAACACATAGACAGCTATTCGGCGTTCTTTGAAAACGACCGTACGACACCCGTTGGCCTCGACGCATGGCTGCGTCAGGCCAAGGTCGGAGAAATCATGTTGGCTGGCTTGGCGACGGACTTCTGCGTGCTGCATACGGCTCTGGATGCCCGTACGCTCGGCTATCAGGTCACCGTGGTCGATGCTGCATGCCGCGGGATCGACACGGATGGCTCTCTGGAACGAGCGTGGACACGGATGGCGGAGGCAGGTGTTCGGCGGGGGTGAGCGCCACAGCAGAGTGAGACCCGAGGGCCGTCATCAATCGTCCTCAATGGGCTCAGAAGTTGAGCTGCGCCGCCCAAGAGCGTCCCGAGGCTGCCTCACGGAGCTGGGGAATGATTTGCTCCGCCGGCTCCGGCTTCCTTCGTGGCATCTCTTGCCCTCCCTTGGTTGCGGCCACCCGGAATTCTCGCTCCCGAAGTGGCCTCGTTGAAGGGGGGCAGGTCAGCAAGCTTCGGCCATCCGTCACGGCGCCGGTACCCCGTGGTCGACCCGCCGTGGATCGACGAAGAAGGGGTCGGTGATTCCTTGCTTGCGGGCGGCGATCCCGGCGAGCAGCGTGCGGATCAGGCGGTCCATCAGCACGCCCGTCGTCTGGTGGGCGTCGTCCATGAAGGGGTTGTATTCCATGAAGTCGGCGGCGACGACCTCGTTCTGGATCGCGACGGCCCGCACCAGCTGCATCGCCTGCGACGCGGTGAGGCCGTCGGGATCCTGCGTGCCCACGCCCCGGGCATACGACGGGTCGATGCCGTCCATGTCGAACGAGAGATAGACGCGCCGGCCCTGCAGCTCGGACAGCACGGTCCGGAGGACCTCGTCCCAGCCGCGAACGTGCACCTCCGCCTGGAAGTGCGACCGCAGGCCGTGATCCCGCATCCAGT
>JBIIYN010000069.1:0-14389 GCA_044346795.1 Pirellulales bacterium | reverse complement strand
CAACGAGATCGGCGGCCGCAACGGGATCGGCCGGACCGACATCGTGGAAAACCGCCTCGTGGGCATGAAGAGCCGCGGCGTCTACGAGGCGCCCGGGATGACGCTGCTGTACGAGGCGCATCGGCTCGTCGAGCAGATGACGCTCGATCGCGATCTCGTGCACCTGCGCGACCGGCTCTCTCCCGAGGTGGCGGAGATGGTGTATTACGGCTTCTGGTACGTCGCGAAGATGGACGCGCTCATGGCCTTCATCAGGGAGGCGCAGAAGCCCGTCACCGGCACCGTCGAGCTGAACCTCTACAAGGGCAACATCCTGGTGAAGAGCCGGCAGAGCGAACAGAGCCTCTACGACGCGGCGATCGCGTCGATGGAGGGCTGCGGTTCCACCTACGACCAGACCGACGCCGAGGGCTTCCTGCGGATCCTCGGCCTGCCCTCGCGGGTGCAGGGGCACGTGCGGCCACGTGGCGGGTGATGCGGCTTCCTTCCATCGGCCCCCTGCCGGGAATGCTCCGGCTCTGTGCCCGAATCGACGCGCGGCGGCCGGCCTCGTGGATCGCCTTGGCCATCGGTGCCTGGACCACATCGTGGCCGGCGTGGTGGCCTGCCACCTCGCCCGCGGCGGCCGAGATCGGTGGCGGCATGGCGCTCGTGTCGGCAGCCCTGGCGGCGGCCGCCGCGGTGGGCGACCTGCCCCTCGACCTCGTCACGCCCAGGGGAGGGGCGTCGGTCCGTGGCCCGACGTTCCGCCGGTGGCGAGGCTGGGCCCGCACCTGGGCCTGTGAAAGGATGATCTGGCCGCTGGCCGGTCTGCTCGTGGGAGCGGTCGCGGCCGGCCGGCATCCGGCACTCGTCGGGAGTCTGGCCGGGGGGCTCGTCGGTTTGCCTTTGGCCGCCTCGACGCTGGCGACCGGCCGCCTGTTCGGCGCCACGGCGGCCGATGCCGCGAGCCTGACGATCGTCGTCGCCGCGGCGAGTGCGGCCGCCTCTGCGGCCGGAGCCGCGCGGGCGGAGAGCTTCGGCCTCGGCTGCGGCGTCGCCGCCTGGCTCGCGGTCGGCGGCTTGGCGTGGGCGTGGGCGCGGACGAGCGCGGCGACGGTCGCGACCGCGTCCGAGCCGCGCGACCGGGCGGCCCGTCGCGGCGGCGACTTTTTGTCCGCCGATCCCCTGCCCTCGAACGGCCCGCTGCGGTGGATCCTGGTGCGACTGGCGATGGTCGCGGCGCTCGTCGCCATGGCCGGCTGGCTCGGCGTCGCCACCGTCGACATCGCGGGCTGGGGACAGGGCGGTCACGATGGCCGGGATGCACATGCCGAGCAGGTCGCGCGGGCGACGTTGGTCTGGGCGTTGCTCTCCGCCGCCTGGTTCATCGGCCTGGCCGTGCCGCAGGCGACGCTGCTGGATGGAATCGCCGGTGCCGCCGGCTGGGAACGCCTCTGCCGCACCGCGGCCCGTGGACGCCGGGCCGACGGCGGTCGACCACGCTGGCGGCCGCGATCCACTCTGCCGCTCGGCACGGCCCGGTTCGCCGGCGGCGCCGCCCTCACGCAGGCGGCGATCCTCGGGTGGCCCGCGTTCCTGTGCGCCGTGTTGTCTTCGCCCGCTCCGGCCAGAGCCGCACTGCCGCTGGCCATCGCGATCGGACTGCTTGCGGCAGCAGGCCTGCTGGTGACCGCCGTCGCCGTCGGCGGGGCGATCGGCGCTTCGCGGGAGACGGTGTTCGCCGCCGTGTTGGCCGGCGTCGTCGCAGCCGGAACGGCCTTGTCGGCTTCTTTCCCAGTTTCACCAGGCCCCGTGGTGGTGGACGTCACGCCGGCAACGTGGGAGGTTTTGCATCGTCGGCGGGGGCCCGACCGGCGAACCTTCGCGGGTTGTGTCGAGAAGTCCTGTCCGGAAACACGATAGAAGAGAAGTCGTACCGATTGTGCGGATGGTGCCAATCCGCGCTGCCACATTTCGAGGAGTTTTTTTCGTGGACGGAACCAGCTGCCACCGACCGTACGTTCCCCTTCTCCGCACCGCGGCCGCGCTGACCGTCGCCATGTTCTCGGTCGTGTCGGGCCTGCTCGGGCCGACGGGCATGGCCGCCGCCGAAGGCAGCTTTCCCCCGAGCGAGAAGATCTTTCCCGCCACGACCAGGGGCTGGGTGAGCATCTCCCACGGCCCCGAATTCCGGCAGCGGTTCAACCGCACCCAGTACGGCCAGCTGCTCAAGGACCCGAACATGAAGCCGTTCATCGAGAGCGTGCGGAAGCAGTTCGAAAACTCGAACAGCGGCCGCCTCGGCCGGTTGGGCCTCACGCTCGACGACCTGCTGGAGGTCGCCGGCGGCGAGTATGCGCTGGGTGCGGTCGAGTCGCCGGCAGGCAAGCTGGCCACCGTCGTGCTCGTGGACACCACCGGGCACGATGCCGAGGCGGGGGCCCTGGTCGAGAAAATGAACCGGCGCATGGTCGAGCAAAAAGGCACGAAGGTCGACGTGAAAGACGGCGGTGCGCTCACCGTGTATCGGTTTCCCGCGGCGGACAGCCCCGCCGGTGCCGCCGAGCCGCGGGTCGCCTTCGCGCTGTCCGGTCGAACGCTCGTCGTCGGGGACGATCCCGCGTTGATCACGCAGGTGATCGGTACGCTCGGCCAGGGACGAGGCGACTGCGTCGGCTCGCTGCCGGCCTTCACGGCCGTCATGGGCCGCTGCCAAGGGCAGGTGCCGGCGACCACGGCGGCGGTCCGCTGGTATGTCGATCCGCTACCGTTCGCCAAGGCCTACCAGGCCACGAACCCGCCGCGCGAGAAGCGCAAGGGGCCCGATTACGTGGCGATCCTCGGCCGCCAGGGCTTCGACGCGGTGAAGGCCGCCGGCGGGCTGGTGGTCTTCGACGATGGCGGGCACGCGTTGCGGCACCACACCATGGTCTACGCGCCGCCGCTCCCCGGCAGGCAGCCCTTCGCGGCCGACCGCTTCGACCGCGGCGCCCGCATCCTGCAGTTTCCCGACGTCGCTTCGCTGGTGCCACAGCCGTGGGTGCCGCGGGACGTCTCCGGCTGGACCGCGCTCCAGTTCGATCTCCGCAATGCGTTTTTCAGCGTCGAATCGCTCGTGGACGACATCGTGGGCGAGAAGGGCGTCTATGACGACGTGATCGCCTCGGTGAAGGAGGATCCGGACGGCCCCAGGATCGACCTGGAAAAGGATCTCGTTTCCTGCCTCGGCAGCCGCGTGACGCTCGTCACCGACCATGCCATGCCGCTCGACACCGACAGCGAGCGGCTCGTGATCGCGGTGGAGGCGGTCGATCCGGAGCGGGTCGCCGCCACCGTCGCCAAGAGCATGGAGATCGATGCCGACATGGCGAAGATCGACGTGCAGGGTCACGTGGCCTGGGAACTGATCGACCGATCGACCGCGATCCCGCAGTTGGAGGTGGAGCTGCCCGGCGGCGCGGTGCCTCATGCCGACCACGACGACGAAGCCCATCGCCGCCGTGCGAAGCTCCGGGAACGCGAGGAGAAGCTGCTGCCCCACTCGGTCGTGTGCGTGGCCCACGGGTATCTCTTCGTGGCCTCCCACCGCGACATTCTCGAGCGGGTGCTGGCCACGAACGGGGGTGTCGAGTCGCTCGGGGCGACCGCCGACTATGGTCAGGTGGCGGCGGAACTCGAGCGGCTCCTGCCCGGCAAGTCGGCCACGCGGTCGTTCACCCGGGAGGACGAATCGATCCGCCCCGCCTACGAGATGCTGCGGCAGGGGTCGATGCCGAAGTCGAAGAGCCTGACGGGGCAGATCCTCAACACCCTCCTCGGCGACGGCAAGCCCGGGACGGTGCGGCCGCAGCGGCTCGACGGCGGCACGCTTCCCGACTTCGAACTGGTCCGCCGCTACTTCGGCACGGTGGGCGTGGGGATGCAGTCGCTTCCCGACGGCTGGTACGTCACGGGCATATCCCTGCCGCGTGGCCAGCAGGAACCCGAAGTGGCCCGCCGTCCGGTGACCCAGCCGCAGTAGGGGTTGGTGTCGGTCGCCGCCCCAAGGCTTCTCCATGGCCTCCAGCCTGCTGCTGCTGCTCGACGACATCGCCACCGTCCTCGATGACGTGGCGGTGATGACCAAGGCTGCCGTCAAGAAGACGGCCGGCGTGCTCGGCGATGATCTCGCCCTCAACGCCAAGCAGGTCACCGGGGTCCGCCCGGTTCGTGAACTGCCGGTCGTATGGGCCGTCGCCCGCGGCTCGGCCCTCAACAAGCTGATCCTCGTGCCCGCCGCGCTCGCCACGAGCTGGCTCGCACCCTGGGCCATCACGCCGCTGCTCATGGCCGGTGGTGCCTACCTCTGCTTCGAGGGCGTTGAAAAAATTCTCCATGGGCTCCTGCATCGGGCCGATCATGCCGGCGAAGACGACTACGAGGCAGCCCGTCGCGCCGCCCTCACGGAGGCCGTCGTCGATTCAACCATCGATCCAGTCGTGGTCGAATCCCGAAAAATCACCGGTGCCATCCGCACCGACTTCATCCTCTCGGCCGAGATCATCGTGATCACGCTGGGCGTGGTGGCGGGCAAGCCCTTCCTCGCGCAAGTCGCCGTGCTCGTGGCGATCTCCGCCGCGATGACCGTGGGCGTCTACGGCCTCGTCGCCGGCATCGTGAAGCTCGACGATCTCGGCGCCTTGCTCGCCGCCCGACCATCGGCCGTCGCGCAGGCCCTCGGCCGCAGCATCCTCGCCGCCGCCCAGTGGCTCATGCGGGCCCTGTCGATCGCCGGCACGGCGGCGATGTTTCTGGTGGGCGGCGGGATCATCGCCCACGGCATTCCGGCCGTGCACCACGCCGTGCACGAGCGGGTGGCCGCCATCCTCGGTGAGTCGCACGGCCCCTCGGCCTCGACCTTGCTCACGATGGCGGCCGACGCGGCCGTCGGCATCGTCGTCGGCCTCGCCCTTGTCGCCTCCCTGGCATTGGGCTCCAGGCTGGCAGGCTACGTCCGCAGGTCACTGCTCTCGTAGGGCCGCCAGCAGGTCGGCGCAATCCTGCAGACTGATCAGGGCCTCGAGTCCCATCGGCATGATCGACGTGGCGAGTTGTTGCGACTCTTCGATCTCGCTGCGCCTGATCACCCGCTCCCCACCCCCGGCCATGCGAATCGTCACGCTGCCAGGAGCATCGGCCACGATGAGGCCGCTGGCCACGGTGCCATCCTCCAGCACGAAGGTGGTGACCGTATATCGCTGCTCCACGGCACGGTTCGGATCGAAGATCGCCTCGATCAGCTGCGCCGGCGGTTTGCCGCCGACCGTGGCCAGGTCGGGCCCCACTTCCCTGCCGAGCGCGCCCAGCCGGTGGCAGGCGATGCAGCCCCCTTTCTCGAGAGCCACCCGACCGCGGGCGGCGTCGCCGGGCATCGTCGCGGCGGCGAGATAGCGGGCCACGACTTTCTGCCGGTCGGGCTCGAAGGACTGGATCAGGGGCACCGTCGCGCCGCCAGTGTTGCCGGCAGCAGCGGACTGCTGCTGGGCGTGCAAGAGCGCCGCTTCCGGCGGCATCAACTCGTCGCCGCCGGCGGCAACGACAGCCGCGCCGCGGACGTGTGGCCATTCCTGTCGCAGCGTCGCTACGACCGCATCAGTCGGGAGCAGGCCGAGGCCGCGCAGCGTGAAGAGCGCCTGCACCCTCACAGGCTGCGACGGGGATCTCGCCAGGGACCGCACGGCGGACTCGTTCTCCAGGCGGCCACGTTCGAAGGCGAGCCGCTGCGCCGTGTCGCGGGACCAACCGTTGGTCGATGCGATGTCGATCGTCGGGAAGGTGGCGCGGAGGCCTTCCGGGGCAATCCGCCAGATGCGGCCCATCGTCTCCCCCCCGCGCAGCTGCATCCGGCGGGCCATCTCCGCCGGCACCCATTCCGGATGCTCGAGCACGAGCCGGTACATGTCGACGACGTAGAGGGCACCGTCCGGTCCGGTGCGGGCCATCACCGGGCGGAACCAACGGTCTTCGCTGGCCAAAAACTCCCGGTCCACGTCCTCCGGATGCCGACGGCAGGTGATGGTTGACCCTGAATAGTCGAGCACCTGCCGCAGCACGGCGTGGTGGGCCGGCTCACAGACGAAGAGGCAGCCCGTGGCGGCCGAGCCCAAGGCCGTGTCGCGGTAGGGCATGGGATTGCAGCCCGATGTGACACGGTTGGCGGAGTTGGCCTGATTCAGACGCCGCTCCATCCTGCCGACGGGAAAAACGCTGCGGTCGGCGGTGAGATCGGCGCGAAGCGATCGCGGGGTGATGTCCGGGTGTTTTTCGAGGTGGCTCAGCGGCAGCCAGTAGTGCCAGCCGGGCGTGGCGTTGTTGTTGCCGAACCAATTGCCGAAGTCGTCCCGCCACTTCCCACATTGCGTCATGCCGGTTTCGAGCCGAAACTCGCCGGTCCGCGGATCGAACCGGAAGTCGTTGCCCCGCAGCGGGATCTTCTCGCCGGTCCGCGCGGAGACGACGTCGCCGCCCGAGTCGCCGTTGGCACCGTGCAGCCAGCCGTCCAAGCCCCAGCAGAAGCCGTTGACGAGGTGCTGCGGGTTGCCCGCCTTGAAGCCTGTGAACCAGGGCTCGCGGACGTCGCAGCGGCCGTCGCCATCGGTGTCTTTGGCATGGAAGATGTCGGGCACGCTGGCCACGAACACGCCCCCTTTCCAGCAGGCCAGGCCGGTGACGTGCCTGAGGCCGTCGAGGAAGAGCGTGCTCTTCTCGTAGCGGCCGTCGCCGTCGGCATCCTCGAGAATCCGCACGCGTCCCGTCTGGAGCCCCTGGCCGGCGCCCTCGCCCGGCACGCCGTCCTTCCAGGTCACCTTGCCGTCAGACGTCGCCTCGCCCTCTGCAAACGGATAATCGCCCATCTCCGCAACCCACATCCGGCCGCGTTCATCCCAGTCGATGAAGACGGGATCCATGACGAGCGGCTCGGCCGCCACCAGCGTCGCGGTGAGTCCGGGAGGCAGCCGCATCGCGACATGGGATTCCTCGGGGCTTCTCGGCTTCGGCCCCGGCACACGCAGTAGTTCCTCGTAGGTCATCCGCACGCCGCCGGCCTGCATGATGCCGTTGGCGAACGTGACGTCGGCCCCCGTGAGTGGCGGCAGCGCTGCCTCGTCCCCCGGTTTTCCCTCCCGCATCACCCGCGTCCAGCCGGCCGGCCAGCCGAGTCCCGGTTTTGCTCGCTCCGAAGGCACGAACAGGTAGACGCCGTAGCCGCCGCCGTGCGAAACGACGAGATCCTCGTGGCCGTCGGCATCGAGATCGACCCGCCAGACGCCGGTGTCGGCCTGCGCCAGTGGTGGCAGTTCAGACTCGGCGGCCGATGCCGTGGTGCAGGCCACGAGCAGGAGGGCCGGAACCAGGCTGGGCCGCGGTCGCATCAACGATCGCATCGAAATCTCCACGCGAGGGTTTGCTTGCCCGGCCGATCCACGACGTTCCTTCCGATCCGCCGCATCACGACCGCGCCGCGAGCAACGCCGTCGCCGCAGCGGCGAGCTGCCGGCCTGCCTCCGTCTTGAAAGGCGGCAGGTCGAGGAGCTTCGGTACCGTCAGCGAAGCATACTCTCCCCTGGCGTAGGCCGCCGGATCGGTGACGTAGCCCACGAAGTCGTCTGTGTAGCCCACGCAGAGCGTCGTCGCAGCCCCCGAATCGCGGCGGATCGCCAAGCCATAACAGCTGTACAGTTCGGCTGGATGGAACAGCAAGGCCACCGGGCCGAGTCGCAGGCTCGACAGCGTCGTCCGCAGTTCCCGGGGCGAGTCCTCCGCCGCCCGGGCAGCCTGGAACCATTCGGCGGCGAAGCCGGCATCGACCCAAGGCCCCTTGGAGCAGGCGGCGGGATCGGCGCGGTAGGCTGCGAGCCATTCGCGGTAAAGGTCGAGGTCGAGCGGCAGGTCGAGCGGCTGGCGGATCGAGTCCAATCGGTCGGCCGCCGTCTCGCGGGCTGCCTCGAGTGCCGCGTCGAGCCCCTTCGAAATCGCGCGGGCGGTCGGCTCGAGTTCGCCGATCCACTTCGTGCCGTCGCCGGGATTGACGTCGCCGCTGTGCCCCTGGAGGAACAGCGGATCGACACCCCGCGTCGCCCGGCAGTTCTCGGCCACGACGCCCGCCCAATCCGGGCCCGAGAGCGAGTCATTGAAACAGACCGGATGCGCCGAGAAGTGGTAGGCGATGATCGGCGGCTTTCCTGCTGTCCTCTCGAAGACGAGGGCGTGGAGCCCGGTGTCGAGCCAACGCTCGGAATCGTCCGACGTCGGGCCGAAGTCGGCATCGGTCCGCGCCTGTCCCGGCTTGACGGTGCGGTTGAAGTTTCCCCCCTCCACCCGGCTCGATCCCACGAGCAGCCTCGCGGCCGAACGGTCGCGCCAGGCCCGCTCGACCGCCTCGAGCCCACGTTCCAACACCAGACTTCGGTAGGCCTCCGGGACGGCGCCCCACTGCCGCAGTGGAAGAAAGGTGGGCATGGAATGGGTATGCGTGGCGCAGACACGCACGTGATCGGCCGCAATGCCGAGTCGATCCTCGACGGCACGGGCGAACCGGCGGGCGAACTCGGCGGAGACCGCGATGATGTCGAGCACGACGATCGCGGCCTTGACGGGCCCCTTTTCGAGGACGAGGGCCCGGGCGGCCGCCGGCTGCCTGGAGCCCGTGATGAGCCGCGGATTGCCGGGCGGGCGGTGGAAGCCGGCAAGTTCGATGCCGTTCGGCGGCGTCGTATCGACCGAGGCGTGACCCATGAGCAGGTCGTCCATCACGGCGGCTCGGCCGAATCTCCCAGCCGCGGCCGTCGTCGCGAAGGCGGCTCCCGCCGCGAGGATCGCCCGCCGGGACGATCGTCCGTCGGGCCGACTCCTTCGCGCCGAGCTGCGGCTCATGTTCGTCGTCGCGTCCACGTTTGAGTTGAATTTCTGCGCCATGTCCGTGATTCCTCGCAGTCAACCTCCATGCTCATGGCTGTTTCGGAGGTGCAGGCGTGGTTTTGGCGCGGATGAAGCGAAAGCAATCGATGTCGCCGACGGTTCCTGAAGGGCCGTCGGAATCCATGACCACCTT
This sequence comes from Pirellulales bacterium, assembly GCA_044346795.1. GTDB lineage: Bacteria > Planctomycetota > Planctomycetia > Pirellulales > UBA1268 > CAMCQY01. The sequence goes on along the minus strand of JBIIYN010000069.1, from coordinate 5,316 downwards.
CATCACGGACACGCCCGCAGGCACCTGCACCCCTTCGACGCGAATCGTCTGCAGCGTTGTCCACGCTCCTGTGTCGGGCACGGCGATGGGCCCGGTCGCATCCTTGCCATCGAACTCGACATGGAACCGCCCGCCGGCTTTCGCCGAGGCCACGGGGATCTCCAGCGTGTACGTGCCCGGCTCGTCGGTCTGCACCGTATAGTTGATCCACTCGCCGGCCCGCGTCCATCCGATCCCGTGATTGTTGGAGGCGTCGGAACGGCGCTCGATGTCCACCTGCGTCCGGCCGCGATAGTCGGCACCGTGATTCGCCTTGGTGAGGTCGTGGTAGGCGACCTCGGCATCCCCCGCGTCAAAGTCTTCCGCCTCGACGACGCCCGGAATGCGGTGGGGGGAGCCACGAAACGGCTCCGCACGAACCCCTGCGGCACCGACGAGGAAAGGGAGAAACGAGAGCACGAATCCCACATGTCGTCGCATCACGATACTCCGGGGAACGCGGACGCCGCTCCACACGAGGAATATAGGCGCGCACCGGTGAAAATCACAACGGAATCCGGTCTCGCGTACAAGGAGTTTGAGAAAACATCACGCGGGAGGTGTCCAGCCTGACGATCCGCTGAAAAGAGCCCTCATCCCGTCATTTCTCGCCTTCGCGACGCCCGCTTGCCCCCGGGGCTTGCCGATCGCTATCGATTGCCCGGTGCCTGAACGGCCGAGTGGGCGAGTGGCCCATGCGGACGCACGGGGCACCTTCTTCGGACGACGAGTTGCTCGGCTTCGCCCTCGCGCGAAGCCGAGGCGCAGCGTAGGCCGGTGCGGGTGGTGGTCGATCGACCTCCGCTGAGCACGGCTTTCTTTCATGGGTGCCGGAAGTCACTTCGGCGCGTGCCTTGGGCCCGGATGCCTTCCCCCTGACGGCAACCGGCGAGGTGTCCCGTGTCATGTGCCCGAGCAACGTTTGGTCCGCACCCGCGCCGCGCGGTGCTCGCGGCCTGCCTGATGGTCGTTTCGGCGGGCTCCGCCTGCGCCGGGCCGATGGTCGTCAGCGAGCGTTTCGATTTTCGCCGGGACGACGGCCGGTCCACCGGCGGTGCGTGGACGCCCGGCCATTCCGGCGGCGGGCCGACCGCCGAACGGTGGCGCTGGATCGGCCCGACCCAGCGCGCGGCGGGCAGGTGGGCGGACACGCCCGCGGGCGGCCGTGGGCAGGTCGACCGGGTCAACTTTCTCACGAGCCCTGTCATCGACGTGAAGTCATCGCTCGGGCAGAGTGCCGACACGTTTCGGTTGAGCATTGCCCAGCGGTTCAATTTCGGTCTCAACGGCAGGGGGTGGCCGGTCGCCGCCGGGGAGATCGCCTACAGCCTCGACGGCGGGAGTTTCGTCGCCATCCCGACCAGTGCCTTCACGAGCGGCGGCTCGATCCACTCCTCCCCGTTCGACGGCGTCGCGTCGCCGTTCGCGGCGATGCCGGGGATCGTGAACCAGTCCGCGTTCGTCGCCCCGCGATCCGCGTGGACGGGGCCGCCGCCGCTCTTGCCGGGGGGCGGGCTCTTCGCGGGAAGATCCCCGGGGTTCGCTCGGGGAGGCTTCGTGCCGACGGAGGCCATTCTCGATTTCAGGGGCACCGGAGTCTTCTTCAGCACCATCCAATTCCGGTTCATCGAGGCCGGGCTGCGGTCGAGGTGCCCGCCCCGCTCCCGCTGGGATGTCAGTTACGTGCAGGCCGATTTCGCGGCCCCCGAACCGGGCGGCCTGGTGCTCGGAGGCCTCGGCTGCCTGCTCACGGCCTGCGGCTGGTGGCGTGGGCTATGGTCGAAGCGCCGCTCACCCGGCCGCTCACTCGGCCGGCGCGGCCCGCTTCTGCCAGTCGATCACGGCCCAGAACGGGTGCTGGCGATCGGCCCGCAGTCGCAGGTCCTCGAGCATGAGACGCTTGTCGGGCACCACGGCGTCCTTCCAGAGCTTTCGGCCGTCGAGCGTGACGGTCACCGGCCGTGAAAAGTCCACCAGTTCGGGCGCAAGCCAGATCCTCACGCGGTCGGCGCCGCAGTGCACCGAGAGCATGCTGGCCGGCAGGCTGTTGGCAGGCATCGTCTTGGCCTCGATCGCGAACGCCCGGGTGCCGGGAGCCGGCGGCCACTGGGAGGGCGGCACCATCGTGCGGGTCGGCGGCCCTTCCATCTCCACCCACCAGAAGAAGCGGTCCCACGGCCGCATCGACACCACGTCGATCGTCGGCGGGAAGAACTTCCGCTGCCGTCGGCCCATCCAGTCGAAGATCCGCAGGATCTCGTCGGAGAAATGCTCGTGGCCGCGGCCGCGGTACTCCACGTAGGTCGCATCGAAGCCCTTGGTGAAGTAGCGGTCGAGATCCATGGCGTTGCGGCCGAAGCAGGCGGCGTCGAGTTCGCCCGCGACGAGGTAGATCGGCAGGCCGCGGGCGTTGTGCCAATAATGGTTGACATATTTCCCGGCCGCGGGTGCGATCGCCACCAGGCCGGCCCAGGTGTCGGGGTGTGCCAGGGCGATGTCCCAGGCGGCATCGCCCCCCATCGAGTGGCCGGAGAGGAACACGCGGTCGGTATCGATGGAAAACCGCCGCAGCGCCTCCCGCAGGGAGCCGAGCACCGCGGCATGCTCCCGCGCCGAGTAGGCATAGGCAGCCTGGTGCTCGCGGGCCCACGCCGGGGCGATCACGATCGTGCCGTTGCGGGCCGCCTGGCCGCGACGCTGGCCGTCGGGACCGGCCATGCCCGCCCACCAGTCGATCTGGTTTTGGGGCGTCGACCATGCCGCGTGGAGCGAAACCACCGCGGGATACCTGCGCAGCGGATCGTATTCGGGGGGCACCTGCACGAGGCAGCGAAAGCCCTGCTCCCCGTCGATCCCCGGGATCTCCAGCGCGTGGAGGCCCGGCGCCGTCTCGGCGGGAGGGTCGAGCGGCGGCCTCATCTGCCTGGCGATCGCCGCGACGGTGGGGGCGTCGAAGGCCTCCTCCTGTTCGAGCCGTCCGTGGATCGCGTCCCGCGCCGCCCGGTCTGCCGCGCGGAGGTAGTCGGTGACGAGTGCCCGCACCCGGACGGCCGACAGCGCGAGTTTCAGGTTGCGGTCGGCCCCGGCCGCGCCCTGCAGCCAGCCGTTGATCGCCATCGCCACGGCGCTTTCGGCCGGCACGGTCGGGTCGGTCCCCAGCCGGGCAAACGTCGCCAGCCGGTCGAGCGAGGCGAACGAGAGCGACTGCGCGATCTCCTCGACGACGGCTCCGGCATCGGCGCGGTCCCCCTCCTCGGCGAGTTGCCGCTGACGCTGCTGCAGGGCTTCGAGCACCATGCGGGCTTCATCCTGCCGCTGCCGGTAGCGGTCGCGGGCCTCGCGGACGGCCTCGACCGTCTCGCCGCCGGCGTCGTCCGCCGGGAACCGTTCGAGCAGGTCGAGCGCCAGCCCGTCCTGGCCGACCCGTCCTCGGGCGAGCACTTCGTCGAGCAGCCTGTTCGCGGCCAGGGCCGCGAGGTCCTTGCGCTGCTGCGAGAGTTCGGCCAGATCGGGGAAGTCGCGCAGCACCTCGTCGAGTTCCTGCCGGGCGTCGTCGTACCGCTCCGCCTGGAGGAACAGCCGCACGACCCGCAGCCGATCGTCGGCGCTCGTGCGGTCGAGATGCTGGTCGATCACCCGCTTGATGACGTCTCGCGGGATCGAAGACGTGGCGATCCGCATGTCGAGCAGGTGCGGCCGTTCCGTCATGATCCCCTCGACGCTCGTCCACCGGGGGGCGATCTGCGTGATGCCCTGCACGAGGTCGAGCCGCCCGGCGGCGGTGTTGAGCGAGAGGATGCGGCGGCCGTATTCGTCGAAGGGGGTCGTGCCGACGATCTGGCCGACGCCGACCACCCGCCTGCCTTCGTCAGGGATGCGCTGCGGGATGCGGATGCGCTCGGCCCCCGGATCGACCTGTCCCGGCTCGGCCTTCACCACGCGTCTCTTGGAGACCATGGTGCGGGTCAGTTCGTCGTCGCACATCAGGATCGACGTGCCACCGGTGGGCTTCGCCCCGCCCTCGGCCTCGGGGGCGATCGCCACGCCGGGAAGCAGCACGAACCGCCCTTGCAGCACGCGGCCGTCCGCCAGTTCGACCTGATCGGCCGACGCCGGCGCCGCGAGGCCCGCGGCGGCGAGCAGCGCCACCATGGTGAACTGCATCCAATCCATGGCGGGGCTCTCCGGCGAGACGACGTCCTGTCTGGCTGCAGTCTACAGGTCATCCAAGGGGCGGCCCAGTCGGCGGTTCTTGCTTGACTCTCCTCGTGCGAGCGACCGACAATGATCCTCACGGACCGGCCGGCGACGGCGGGCGTGGAAACTCCGCAGCGTGCACCCGCCACTCGTGAAATCCTTCATGATTCATTCCGTCAGGCGGATGCTGGTGTGGGGCGTGCTGCTGACGCTCCTGCTGCCGATGGTCATCGCGGTGGTGCTCGGCCTGGGCGGACTGCTTTCCTCCCTGGGAGACGAGTCCGGCGCCGCCGCCTGCGGCCGCGTGGGGCTCGTCGTGGGCGTGGTCTGGTTCCTGGCGCTGGCGGGCACCGCGGCGTCCAGCGGGATCATCGCCCTGGAGGCGAGCGTTGACCGGCCGGCGCATGCCGATCAGCCGGTTCGTCCCGATCGTCCGGCTGAGTGACCGTTTTCTCCGCCTGCGGGCGGCTCATGGCTCGGGTGCAGGTCATGCCGATTGGTTTTCGATGCACAGGCTGCCGTTCCCGCCTGCATGTGCCCAAACGCTGGTCCGGAAACACGGTCTCCTGCCCCAACTGCGGCACGCGGGTGGTGGTGCCTGCGGAGGCCCGGGAATCCGGCGGCGGACCCGCCCCGTCTCGCTTCGAAGATGTCGGGTTGGATCGAAAGCTGGCGTCCCTGAGGGTGCCCGCGGTGGAGAAGCCGGGCGGCGTGTTCGCGGACGAGTCGTTCGTCCTGCCGGTTTCGGAGGATGCGGATTCAGAGGCCGCAATCAGGGCTCGGAGCCGGGCCGGTATCACGCTTTCCCGCGGAGCAGTCTATGTTTATGCTATCGCCGTCCCGATCATCACGATCGCAGCATTTTTCCTTGGATGCTGGTGGTCGTCAGCGGTCGGCCGATGACGATCCACCGCGAGGCAGCCCGCCTCGGTGAGACTCTGCGAGAGGACGACATGCCGTTCCCACGTTTGGGCGACCGGCTCCGGCCGGAGGTGGACTGTTCTCTGCCGTTCCGAATCCCGCCGGCGGTGAAACGGCCTGCCAGCATCGCGGCAGCGGTCGTGATCGGGCTGGGGTTCG
>JBIIYN010000325.1:0-4353 GCA_044346795.1 Pirellulales bacterium | reverse complement strand
CGGCCTTCCGCACCTCGACGAGTTCGCGCTTCAGCCGGCGGAGTTCCTCCTGCTCCTGGGCGCCGACCGGCGCGGCCTCCAGGTGCGAGATGCGGTCCTCGATCTCGTAGATGGGCTTTTCGAGCGGCAGGCGATGCAGGGCGGACGACATCTGGTGACCTCGCGGAAACGGATTGCGTCACAAATTGTCGCCGCGGGGCGAATCCCGAGTCAATTCGGAATCCGCCCGCTTTCGACGGCTGCGGGCGTCAGCCGCCCACGCGGTTCACGAACTTGATCGCCCCGAGCTGCTGGATGAGGGCCCGCATCGACTCGGGCCGGTCGGCCGGCTTCTTGGCGAGCATCTGCCGGATCAGTTTCGAAACGCTGGCGGTGGCGTCGCGATTGAAAACCTCGACCGAGGGGGGCGTCGCCGAGAGGTGTTTGAGCAGCAGTTCCTCGGTGGTCGAGGCGGTGTAGGGAGGCATGCCCGCGAGCAGTTCGAACAGCACGCAGCCGAGGGAATACATGTCGGCCCCTGGGTCGACGGGCAGGCCGCGGATCTGCTCGGGGGCGATGTAGCTGGGCGACCCCTGCGCCCGGCTCTTGCCGCCGAGGAGGCGGCGGAGCGGGCTCGCTCTGCGGGCTGCGATGGCGAGGTCGATCAGCTTCACGTCGCCGTCGGCCGATGCCAGGATGTTTTCAGGCTTCACGTCACGATGCACCCAGCCGCGACCGTGCATGTGATCGAGCGCCCATGCCAACTGCGTGACGAGGCGGTGCAGCCGCGGCGCGATCTCCTCGGTGCCGGCCGCCAGCTGTTTCTTGAGATTGGCGTGCGGAAAGAGTTCCATCACGAGGTGCGGCAGGCCGCCCGCCTCGGAAAACCGGTCGATGTGGACGACGGCCGGATGGTCGAGCCCGCGGGCCACCTCGAACTCGTGCCGTAGCAGCCGCCGTTGGCCGGCGTCGCGGGCCATCTCCGGCACGACCGCCTTCACCGCCACCCGCCGCCCGGACGATTGGTCGACCGCCTCCCAGATCTGGCAGTGACGGCCCAGGCCGACCTGCCGGAGGAGCGTCAGCTGTCCGAGCCGTTCCGGCATTCTGGCCATGAAGATGCTGCCTCCCCGGAAAGGCCGGGATCCAGTTCGATCGACACGAGCACGAGCCCCTGCGGCGGCGCCGTCGGGCCTGCGGCCGGCCTGCTGCGGGCCATGAGCACCTCGCCCATCCACTCCGGTTTCCGCTTGCCGGCGCCGACCATCACCAGCGACCCGGTGATGATACGGACCATGTTGTAAAGAAATCCGTTGCCGACGACCTCGAACCAGACCTCGGCATCGGCCGCGTCGTCGTATCCCGAGTGGCGAAACACGTGGGCGGAGTGGATTGTGCGAACTTTCGACCGCCTTGTGGAGGGGGTGGTTTCGAAACTGGTGAAATCATGTTCGCCGGCTAGTTGCGCCGCGGCAGCCTCCATGGCGGCCACGTCGAGCCGTGATTTCCACCGCCAGACAAGGTGCCGCTGGAGCACGGGCCGCCAGGGGGCGTCGTGGATGCGGTAGCGGTACCGCTTCCGCACGGCCGCCGTCACCGGATCGAAGCCGTCGGGGGCCGCGAAGCCCTCGAGCACGGTGATGTCAGAGGGCAGTTTCGCATTGAGCGCCCGGACCCAGACCCCCGGCTCCAGGCCGCTCCTCGTCGTGAAAGCCGCCACCTGCCCCAGGGCGTGCACGCCGGCGTCGGTGCGGCTCGCACCCCGGGGCATGATCACTTCGCCCGTGATGCCGCGGATCGCCTCGGCCAACGCCCCCTGCACCGTCGATCGGCCGGGCTGGACCTGCCAGCCCGAATACCGCGTGCCCTCGTAGGCCAGCGTCAGGCGGATCGTGCGCGGCGATGGCTCGATGTCGGCGGAGTCTGTCATGCGCCGTGCGACGTGGACTCGTTGGGAATGCTTCGCCGGGAACGCAGCCATTGTCGCAGGATGGCCGCCGGCACGAACGCCAGGTTCGCGGTCAGCATCGCCAGCCCGAACTCCATCATGCCCATCGCCAGTCCGATCCCCACGTGCACGGGCACGGCCATGGCCAGGAACAGCCTCCGCGTGAGCCTCGGCCAGACGAGCGCCGCATAGGCGATTTCCCACCACAGCGTGGTGAGCGTCAGGGCGTTGACGAGCCGGGGATGGTGGGCGAGCCAGGTGAGGTCGAGCGTGCGGTATTGCACGTTGGCGGCGGCGCCCCAGAGGGCCGTTCCCTCCCACCAGCTGGCACCCAGCAGCTTGCCGCAGCCCGAAAAGAGGTACATCACGCAGAGATGAACCTGGATCAGCCGCAGGGCCAGGTTCGCGCGGACCGACGGCCGGCCCGCCGCGCGGTCCGGCGCCAGCCAGCGATCGATCGAGAGCACCGCGCCGGCTGGGCCGATCGCCACCGCCACGAGCAGCATGCCCAGGGTGTCGTCGAACCCGAAGACATTGAGCGGCGCCCTGTTGACGGCGCTGATGAAGCCCGCCAGCGACACGACCGCCGCCAGCGGCGTGGCGATGCCCAGCGCGAGCATCACGGCCGCGACGAGCGTGACCACCGCCAGCATCCGGGCCATCCCGGCGGACTCCGCCGCGAAGTACCAGCTCCACTGCCACGGCTGATCGTTCATCCGCCAGACGTTCTCGGGCCGCTGCCAGCCGTCCTGGCCGAAAAAGGCATCGGCATCGAGCAGCCAGACGAAGCTCGCCCACGCCAGCAGTGCACCGACGGCGATCCGCACCAGCGCGAGCGGCAGCGGATCCGCCGGCGTGAACCAGAACCGGTTCCACGCGTCGAGCCAGTCACCCAGCCAGCTGGCCCGGTGCGCGGGATCATCGACCGACAACGTGTCGCTCATCGCTGCGCCTCCCCTGTCGCCGGTGTCGCTCCGGCCAGTGCGTACGTGCCCAGTGGCGTGACCACGTCTTCCCCCTGGTCGGTCCCCCCCTGCTCCACCTGAACCACCTCCTCGGGTGTCGGCAGATAGTGCTCCGTCATCTGCAGCGTCACCTGGCTGCCGCCATGCCGGCGGAGCAGCTGGCCGGCGACATCCTTTACCAGCGGCTGCCAGTCCCCCCTGCTCCGCTCCTGCACTTCCGCCGGCGCATCGGGCGGCGGTACGAGTGCCGCGATCTTCTCGCTGATCATGAAGCGGCGGTGGTAGAGCAGCCGCGGCCAGTCGGCCTGCTGGTCGGGAAGCGAGCCCTGCCGGGTCGAGCCGTCGGCCATCGTCATGGTCCACCGGATCGAGTGGCCGGGCCCGGGATTGGGGGCGAAGAACCGGTAGCCGTGCCCCAGAGAGAGGCAGCCGACGAGCGGTCGCAACGGCTGCAGAGCCGCCAGGGCCAACTCGCTGGCCGGCGGCGGGCCCGCGAGCGGTGGCACGATCACGGCCGCAAAGTAAGCCACGATCGCCAGCGAGGCCGCCCCCCGGACGGCCGGTGGCCACGAAAAACCCCCGGGCGGTCGGCGTGCGGTGTGGGAAACGGCCGTCTTCATACGGTTGTTTTCGACGCGACGCGACGCTGTTCCCCGGCCCGTCCCCCGGATGTCAGTCTGGGCGGGATAAGAGGATAAAAAAGCTCCCGCGCGGCACGCGGCCGCGCGGGAGCGAAGAGTCATCCGGCCGAGGCCGGGACCGATGGCTTCCGCCGAGGGCTATCGCAGCGACGCGGTGGCGTCGGCGGCGGCCGTCCGCTGGGCGGGGTCGAGCGACAATTCCACCGTCTGGCCCGCGGCCAGATCGATCACCTTCGACACGACCTGTTCGCGGCCGTCGATGACGGTCGCGACGCGGATCTCGTAGTTCCTCCACGTCTGGCCGGCGGCCAGCGTCGTGGTCTGGAACTGCCGGGTGGCACCGGCGGACGAGGTGGCGTTGCCGGCCAGCCAGACCTTCGCGTCGGCGGGCACGTGCAGCGTCAGGCTCGTCTTCGGGGCCGCGTTGTCCGAGAAGGACAGGCTCGCCCGGCCGCCGGCCGCCAGCGAGACGACCTTCGTCTGCTCGCTGCTCTGGCCGTCGCGGTCGATGATCATCCGCACCGTGAACTCATACTGCTTGCCATCGGCAAGACCCCGCGACAAGAACTGCCGCACCGCACCCGTCGCGGATGTCTTGGCACCGTTGACGAAAATCTTCGCGTCGGCGGGAACTTCGACCGACAGCAGGGCCGCGTCGGCTGGCACCAGGCCCGTCGTGGATCCATTCGAGGCCGGATTGGCCGACCGCGGCGTCTCGATGATCTCGCCGCCGCTCACCGAGGGAACCTCGCTGATGATGCGGGAAGACTCGACACGCTCGCCGTAGCCGCTAGAGTACGTGGCCGCCGGCACCGAGTAG
>JBIIYN010000068.1:0-14419 GCA_044346795.1 Pirellulales bacterium | reverse complement strand
CGCAAGAACGGGGACAGGCACCTTTTGCTGCGCAAGAACGGGGACAGGCACCTTTTGCTGCGCAAGAACGGGGACAGGCACCTTTTGCTGCGCAAAACGAGCCAGTCCCCTGGGCGGATCCGTCGCTCCTGCTGCTCTGCGGCCAGCAATTTCTCCGCGCGGCCGCGATGATCTTTTTCGTGACCTGGTTTCCCACGTTTCTCCGCGAGACGCGCGGTGTGTCGCTGCTCGAATCGGGCAAGCTCACTTCCTACGCCGGCGTGGCGGCCATGCTCGGCGTGGTCTGCGGCGGCTATGCGTCGGACTGGATTCTGACCCGCACCGGCAGCAAGCGACTCGCGCGGCAGGTCTTGGCTTCCGTCACCATGGCCACGTGCGCGGTGCTGATCTTGCTATCGTCCTTGGTGGCCGATGTGAACGCCGCGATCGCGCTGATCAGCCTGGGAGCCTTCGTCGCCTGCTTCGGCGGCGTGGCGGGCTACACCGTGGCGATCGACTACGGCGGCGACCGCGTCGGCACGGTCTTCGGGGCCATGAACATGGCGGGGTCGTTCGGCGCGATGCTCTTCCCGGTGACGGTCGGCTGGCTCGTGTCGGCCACGGGCACCTGGAACGCTGCCCTGTTCACGTTCGCCGGGCTGATGGCAGTCGACGCCGTTCTCTGGGCGCTGCTCGATCCAAAGGGCCGCTTCATGGAGCGGGCGTAGCGATCGCGTGTCCCGTGTTTTCTCATGCCCGATAGACGCGATCATCGCGTAGCCCGGTGCCAGAGCCACAGGCCCGTGAGGAAGACCGGCCAGGCGAGGACGACGGCTGTCGGCGTGCCGACGTGCGGCTGGAGCAGGCGGATCGTCGCCATCATCGGCGGCATGAGCACGAGCAGCCAGGCGATCCGCCGCACGATCGTCCAGAGGCTGTGCCGCGACTCGTACGACGCCACCACGCCCACCATCGGAAACATCGTCGTGAAGCCGCCGAGCAGGTGCTTGATCTCGATCAGGCCGCCGGCGACCGCGGCCACCGCGGGCGTCTTGATCCACACCGGCAGCGGTGTGCGGTGCGGCCGACCGGCGCGGTCCGGGAGCCGCCGCACGAGCACGGCCCCGAGCGCCATCGTCGCGACGGCCGCGGTCCAGAAGGCGAGGTCGCCCGTCGGGCCGCTCTGCGTGATCGCCATCCCGGCGAGGCAGTAGCATCCGGCCGATCCGGTGATCGCGGCCAAGATCGGCACCCGCAGCCGTTCGTGCAGGAGCCAGACCAGGAGCGTGTAGCCGAAGAGCGCCGGGATCGCGAGCACGTTGGCCGCATCGATCGGCCGGCCCACCGCAAGCATCGCCAGCGAAAAGGGCACCGGCAGCATGAGCACCGTCGCCTTGTGCTCGGGACTCCGCAGGTAGGCGACCGCAACGCCCATCGCCGTCACGGCGGCGAGGAGCGCGGCATCGGCGACGGTCCAGTCGAGCCAGTCCGCGGCCGTCACGTCGCCAAGAGCTCCCGGCCGAGATCGATCGCGGCGGCCTCGAGCAATTCGAGGCTGCCGCGGTCGAAGGGCGTCTGCCAGGCCTGGTAGACATCGACGTCGTAGAGCGGCGCGGGGGGCAGGTAGCCGACGGAGCCGTTCACGAGGTTGAGCCACACGACCTCGCGGTCGGGAAACGCGGCCCGCACGTTCTCCTGGATGCAGGAGTAGGCCTCGGCCATCGTGCCGAGCACGAGCGCCTCGCCGATCCGCCAGCCCCAGACGTCGAGCGGAAACGTCGTGCCGTCGCCGAGCGCCTCGCGGATCCGCAGTTTGCGGCGGAGCCGCTCCGCGATCGGCCGATCGGTGCAGGCGGCGAACTGGGCCGCCAGCTCGGCCGCCGCGGGCCAGTCCTTGAGCGGCAGATCCACCGTCCGCCGCTTCGCGGCCAGGCTCCTCATCGTCGGCGTCACGGGTCGCGGCTCGCGCCGCCAGGTCGCAAGCGCCGCGCCCGACTCGACCACGCGGTCGAACACGAGCGACTGGCCCGGCGGCTCCATCGCATGCACCGCGGCGAGCACGGCGTGCGCGAGTTCGCGGCCGTGGCTGTCGGCGACGGCCGGATCGCCCACATATTGATAGCGGGGCGAAAGCTCGCCCGACGCCCCCTGCAGAAAGATTCCCAGCCCCGCCCCCTCCCGCTCGATCGTGCTCCGCATCTCGCCCGGAAAATCGGGCGAGACGAGGTCGTTGTCCCAGGCGAGCGTGGTGGGATGGCAGGCGTAGTTGGCGATCGTCGCCAGCGGCGCGCCCGCCGTGTCTGTGATCCGCGCCACGACGAGCGTGTCGTCGGCCGTGTTCGCGGGGTTGAACCCGACCACGAGCCGCGGCCCTGCGGGGGGGGCCGGATCGGGCAGGTCGCGGTTGGTGGCGAGCCCGCAGCGGCCGTGATGCCATTCGATGGTGGCCGGCGCGAGGCCGGCGACCGCCGCCCGCGCGGTTTCCACCATCGCCTGCTCGAGCCGCCCGAGGTAGGCGGCCAGCAGGTCGCCCCCCTGCCACTGCGGTTCCGGATCGCACAGCGGCGGGGCGGAGTGGGTGTGTGTCACGCACGAAAGCAAGCGTTCTTCAGGCAGCCCGAGGGCGGCGCAGACACGGCCGCGAAACCGTCGCTCATACGCGAGGTTGGCCCACCAGCCGAGGTCGGTGTCGAGAAGCACGAGCGGTTGGTCGTCGACGGCGGCGCGGATCGCAATCGCGGTGAGGAAGAGCGGCCGGTGCACGCCCTGCGCCGTGTCGTGCAGAGCCGCGCCCCAGTTGCGGCAAAAGATGCCGACGGGAGGCGTGATGTCGGTGCGGGCGAGGCCGACGAGGCCCGTGAATGCGGGATGGGAGAGGGGGATCAAGCGATGCTCCTCAGAAGATGAACGCAGGCAGCATAACCGACATGGCAGTGTGGCGGCAATCGTCCCGCCGGGGCATCAGCGTCGTTCAAGGCTCGCCCTCACCGCCTCCCAGTCGATGCCGAGCGGCCGCCTCGGTGACTCAGGCAAGGCGGCGGTGCGCCGGCGGATTTCGGCGATCCGCCAGGCTGTGTCGGGATGCGTGGAGAGAAACTCGGGGCCGTCGCCGGGGGCCACGCGGTCGAGCCGTTCGAAGAACGTGGCCATGGCCGTCGGCGGCAGGCCCGCCCGCGCGAGCAGCTCGAGCCCGTCTCGATCGGCCTCGGCCTCCTGCTCGCGGCCGTAGGAGAGCTGCAGCAGTTCGCCGGCCCGGGTGGCCAGCTGGCCCAGGTCGCCGCCGCCGGTCGCCAGGGCGATCACGGCGGCGCCGCCGAGCTGCTGCACGAGCCGCTTGAGGCCGTGGCGGTGTAACACGTGCTGGATCTCGTGGGCGAGCACGGCGGCCACCTCGTCGGCCGAGCCCGCCTCCGCGAGCAGGCCCGTGAAGACCACGATCTGCCCGCCGGGCAGTGCCAGGGCGTTGACGCGAGGGTCGTCCACGACCGCGACGGTGAACGTGTAGCCGGGGTTGTCCGCGGCCGCTACGAGCCGGTCCACGATCCGCTCCACCGCGTCGCGGGCGGGTCCCGGTCCCAGCCGCTGCTCCCCGGCGAGAAACCCGTCGGCAAGCAGGCGGCCGAGCTGCATCTCCGTCTTCACCGGCATCACGTCGGCCGCGACCTCGGGCGCGAACCGGGTGCACGACCACCAGCCGGCCACGACCGCCGCCACCATCCCGATCGCAAAGAGCACAAGCCCGCGCACGAGCCGCCGCCCGTGGGCATGCTTGCCCGCAGGAAAGCTCTCGAGCACGCCCCGGCACGGCTCGCCCACGCGGTCGGCGAGCGCCGCGATGAGGCCATGGTCGCGGAGCACGACCGCGGCGATCCCGGGCACGCCCGGCTCGCGGCAGGTGAGCGTGATCCAGGCCCGCTCGTCGCCTGCCACCTCGCAGGCGAGGCTCTCGTAGGGCCACCGCACCGGCGCACCCTCCTCGGGCTCGACGACGAGCCAGCGGGATTCGAGCGACACCGTGCATGGGCGGGATCCCGGGGCGTCGGCGGAGAAATACGATGCGGAAAAGCTGTCGGTCATCACCGCACGCCCTCTGCCTCAACTGCCGCGGCTGGGGATATAGCGGCTCAGCCAGCCGGCGAAGGCCGCGGGGCTGCGGGTTTGCACGTAGATCGTGCCCGGACCGCGGAACCGGCAGACGAAGCCTTCGCCCGACGTGAAGCTCGAGATCCAGCCTGCGGCGGCCTTCGTGATCTCGTAGCTGGTCGTCGACTCCCAGGCCACGAGGTGGTTGTTGTCGACGATGTACTCCTCGCCCGGGCGGAGGTCGAATCGCATCAGCGCGCCGAACGTGTTGATGAGCAGCATTCCAGAACCACCCACCCGCGTCACGAAGAAACCCTCGCCGCTGAAGAGGCCCTTCGTGAGGTTCTGCGTTTTCGTGGAGAGTTCGATCTCGTGCTCGCCGGCGAGGAATGAGCCCTTCTGCAGGAAGAATTCGGTGCCCGTGAGTTCGAGGAGTTGGATTCCCCCCATCATCGCCGGCGCGAGCAGCGCCTCGCCGCCGGCGGGGCCCGCCGTGAGCGTGAGGTGGAAGAAGGTCTCGCCGCGGAGCAGCGAACGCGAGAGGGCCCCCATCACGCCGCCCTTGAGCGAGCTTTCGATCGTGATGCCCGGCGTCATCGACATCATGGCGCCGGAGTCGGCGAAGATCGACGCGCCGCCGGGCAGGATGGCCTTGACGATCGGCGCGTCGCCTTCGTCGATGATCTCGAACTGCACGCGGCTCATGGCAGGCTCCTGGCGAGATGAAGCGGGAACATCGCTGCGGGAGTCTAGCATGGAGGGCCGGCATCAGCCCGGCGGCTGCCGCCCGGCTGGCCGGCAGGCCACGAGGATCGCCAGGGGCAGGGCCTCACTCGGCGAGAGATCTGAGGTAGGCGATCGACCGCGGCACCTGGGCCGGGGCGGCGGTGCTTTCGTCCTCGATGTATGCGTGGGCCACGCCCGCCCGCCGTGCGGCCCGCAGGACGGCCGGAATGTCGATCTGTCCGGTGCCGAGCACGACGTCGTTGTCGGGATCGGTTTTTCCCGAGAGATCACCCCGCACGCCCCGCTTGAGGTCCTTGAGATGCAGGAGCTTGACGCGGCTGCCGTAGCGATCGATGACCGCCGCAGGGTCGGCCCCCGGGAAGTGGGCCCAGAGGATGTCGAGTTCGATGCCGACGTCCTCCGGATTCGTCTCGGCCATGAGCAGGTCGAAGAGCGTGCCACCCTCGTGCGGCGCGAACTCGTAGCCATGGTTGTGGTAGCAGAAGGTCAGGCCATGCCGCTCGCGGAAGAGCCTGCCGATGCGGTTGAACTCCGCCGCCGCTTCCCTCGCCCGCTCGGCCGTGAAGGGCGGCTGGTGTGGAATCCAGGCCACCCGCACGTATTTCGCGCCGAGCAGGATCGCATCCCGCGCCACCTCGTCGGGCTTCGCCACGGCCACGTCGTAGCCCACGCCGTAGGACGAGCAGGCCATGCCCCGATCGTCGAGCAACCGGCGGAACGCCCTGGCGTCGAGGCCGAAGAGATTGGAACACTCGAGGTCGGTGATCCCCATCGACCTGACCATGTCGAGCGTGCCGGCGACATCCTTCGAGAACTGGTTGCGGAAGGTGTAGGAGCAGAGGCCCGGATGGCCTGGGAAGAGACGCCGCTCGGGCTCGGCGGCCGGCAGGCACGATACCAGGCACACGGCAAGAGCGGCACGAGTGAAAAAACGGATGCGGAGTATCACGGGTGAGCCTCTCCGGGATGTGCGCTCGAGACGACAGTCTCCAATGCCATCGTCGGCCGGTCAACGATCGCCTCGGTCCGGCGGTGTGGGGCGGTCGAACGGCTCGGAATCTGACTTGCAGGAGCCGGTGGCTGTGGGATATGAAAACCCCGTCCGTACATGCGTTCGTCGAGTGTTCGCGGGGTGACGCATTGACAAGGTCGCATTCATGATCAGGCTGAGAGATCGGTGTATGCGGGGCCTGTGGGTTGTCGCGGTGGCCGTGCTGTTCGACTGCCTGGCGGCCTTGGCCGCGCCGCCAAGCCCCCCTGCCGAACCGGCCTCGAAGAGCCTGCAAGCCGGAAAAAGCGCCGGCGGGGCCCGCCAACGGCCGAACCTGCTGGTCTTTCTCGCCGACGATCTGGGGGCCGCCGATCTGGGCTGCACGGGCAGCACGTTCTATCGCACGCCGGCGATCGACAGACTCGCGGCCGAGGGCATGCTTTTCAGCCGTGGCTACGCAGCGGGCCCGGTTTGCTCGCCGACCCGCGCCGGCCTGGTGACGGGGCGGCACCCGGCGCGGGTGCGGATCACGAACTTCATCGGCGGTGATCGCCGCGGGCCGCTGTTGCCGGCTGAGTATCTCCGTGCCCTGCCGGACGCCGAGGTGACGATCGCCGAACAACTCATGACGGCGGGCTACGCGACCGGCGTGTTCGGCAAGTGGCATCTGGGGCCGCCCGCCGACATTCGCCTGCATGGTTACGAGGAGAACGCCCTCACGAACGTGGCGCCGGGCCGTGGCCCGGCCGAGGATCCGATGCACGCCAGGGCGATCGCCGCGAAGGCGGCCGCATTCATCGCGATGACGCGCGACAGGCCCTGGCTCTGTTATGTGCCGATGCACTCGGTGCACGTGCCGCTCGCGGCGCGACGTGACCTGATCGACGAGGAGACCGCGCGAGCGGCGGCGTTACCCGCCCGGAGCCCGCGGGAGATCGACGAAGGCGGCCGCAAGGCTCGCGCCGTGCAGGATCTCCCGGTCTACGCCGCCATGGTGCGCGAAATGGACGACACGGTCGCCACCATCCTGGCCGCGGTCGAGCAGGCAGGCGTGCGTGGCGACACCCTCGTGATCTTCACGAGCGACAACGGGGGGCTTTCCACCGCCGAAAGTTCGCCGACGTCGAATCTGCCCCTGCGTGCCGGCAAGGGGTATCTCTACGAGGGGGGCATCCGCGTGCCGCTCATCGTCCGCTGGCCAGGCGTCGTGAAGCCCGGCACGACGACCGACGCCCCGGCCACCACGATGGATGTCGCTGCCACGCTTCTCGACGCCGCCGGGGCCCCGGTGCCGCCCGGGCTGATTCTCGACGGAGAAAGCCTTCGGCCGTTGCTGGCGGACACGGCGGCGCCGCCGCCCCGTGACCTGTTCTGGCACTACCCCCACTATGCCAACCAGGGCGGCCGGCCGGCCGGGGCGATCCTCGCCGGCGACGGCCCGCGGCCGGGCTCTGAAAAACTGGTCGAGCACTTCGAGGACGACCGCGTGGAACTCTTCGACCTGTCGCGCGATCCGGGGGAGCGTCGCGATCTTTCCGCCGAGCGGCCGGAGCGGGTCATGGTGCTTCGCGACCGGCTCGCGGCCTGGCGGAAAGGGCTCGCCGCCGCGATGCCGACGCCGAATCCCGTGCCGGTCGATCCGTATGGCCCCGACGCCATCCCCCGTTAGGTGCGGTGGCCGGTGCCGGGAATGGACGGCCGCCGTGAGTCGTGCCAGAAGCATGCAGGCCGGGCTCCGGCCCCGATGCGCCAAGCCTTGCGAATTCGAACCCGGGACTCCACCATACCCGCATGACTCACCTGCCCCGCCTCCGGTCGATCATCGTGATCGCAGCGTGCCTGCTCCGGGCAGGATTCGCGCCCGCCGCATCCCCCGCCGATTGGCCGCGATGGCGGGGGCACGAGGGAGCCGGCCATGGGGGCGACGTGGCCCTGCCCGGCGATTGGAACACCATCGCCTGGAAATGGAAGGCGGCGCTGCCGGGGGAGGGGCATGGTTCGCCCGTGGTGTTTCGCGGGGGCGTGTATGCGGCTTCGGCCGACGAGACAGCCGGAACGCGGTTTCTCACCTGCCATGAGGCGGTCGACGGCCGCGTCCGCTGGCAGCGCGAGTTTGCCGGGCCGGTCGATCACCGCCATGTCCAGAACAGTTCGGCCTCCGGCACCGTGGCCGCGAGCGAGCACGGCGTGGTGTGGCTCTGGGCCACGAAGGACAACCTGCGGGTCGAGGCGGTTTCGCCCGCAGGCGAGCCGCTCTGGCATGTCGACCTCGGGCCCTACGCGTGCGAGCACGGCTTCGGGGCGTCGCCCGCGGTCTGGCGGGATCTCGTGATCGTGCCAATCGACCACGATGGGCCAAGCGCGATCGTGGCCCTCGACGCGAAGACCGGCCGCGAGCGGTGGCGGACGCCGCGCGAGACGGCGCGGACGGCCTACTCGACGCCCCTCGTGATCGACCGGGGCGACGGCACGCCATCGCAACTCGTGCTCGCGAGCATGGCTCACGGGCTCACCGGCCTCGATCCGGCCACCGGACGGCCGCTCTGGGAAACCAAGTGCTTTCCGCGGCGGACTGTCTCGTCGCCGCTGCTCGCCGGCCCGCTCGTGATCGGGACCTGCGGCGAAGGCAGCGGTGACAATCTGCTGGTAGCGCTCCCGCTGCCGAAGGCCCTGCCGCCGGCGGGCAGCCCGCCGCTTGCCCCCGAGCCGGCCTACACGCTCGATCGCAGCGTGGCCCCCTATGTGCCCACGCCGGTTGCTTCAGGTGAGCGGCTTTACCTCTGGGGCGACAGGGGTGTGGTGACGTGCGTGAAGGCGGCCACGGGCGAGACGCTCTGGCGGGGACGGGTGGGCGGCATGTTTTCGGCGTCGCCGATCGTGGCGGGGACCGCGGTGATCAACGTCTCGGCCGACGGCGAGGTGGTGGCGATCGCCGATGGCGACACCTTCGAGGTGCTCGGCCGCACGCCGCTCGGCGAGACCTGCCGCGCCACGCCGGCCGCGGCTGGTGGCCGGATCTACTTCCGCACCACGCGGCAGTTGTGGGCGTTCGAGGGTGGACGCCGGTGAGGCCGACCGTCGTTCGCGGCGTGGCATTCAGCCGCGGGCGACGAGGTCGAGGAGCGTGTCGCGGACATCCGTCATCGCGAGCGAGTCGCGGCGGGCCGAGCCGTCGGTGCAGAGAAACACCGGACCGTCGGCAGGCCGCGCGGGGAGCCGGCCATGGGAGCCGCGCACGATAGAGGCATCGGTGCCGATCACGTTCATGAGATAGCGGAAGCCGAGCATCTTCCTCGCGAGCTTTCCGGCGATGCGGAGCTTCGGAAATGCCAGGGTGGGATCGACGAACAGTTCGACGGGGTCGTAGCCGGGCTTGCGATGGATGTCGACCGTGCGGGCGAAGTCGGGCATGCGGGCGTCGTCGAGCCAGTAGTAGTAGGTGAACCAGCGGTCGGCCGCGGCGACCGTCACCAACTCGCCCGACCGTGGATGGTCGAGGCCATGGGCCGCCTGCGCCTCGCGATCGAGCACCTCGGCGACGCCGGGGGTCGCCTGCAGGATCGCCCGCACCTCGGCCACCCGTTCGGGCTGCTTCACGTAGACATGCGCCACCTGATGATCCGCCACGGCGAAGGCCGCGCTCCCGCCGGCGTCGAGCAGTTCCCAGCCCAGGTCCACCTCCTGCACCCGCAGGAGGCCCGCCCGGCGGAGCACGCGGTTGATGTCGACCCCGGCCGAGACCGGCGTGATTCCGTATTCGCTCACGACGGCCACGGTGCGGCCCGAGTCGGCGGCCCATTCGGCCAGCTCGCCCGCCACGGCGTCGATCTCGTCACACGCCCGCACCGCCTGGGGCGACTCGGAGCCGAACCGTTGCAGGTCGTAGTCGAGGTGGGGCAGGTAGCAGAGCGTGACGGTCGGCCGATGGGACTCCATCACGTGACGGGTGGCGGCGGCGATCCACCGCGAGGAGCGGATGTCGGCGGTCGGGCCCCAGAAGTTGAAGAGCGGAAACCGTCCCAGCCGCCGCTGCAACTCATTCTTGAGGGCCGGCGGGTCGGTGAAGAGGCTCGGGATCTTGCGGCCGTCGGCGGGATAGATCGGCCGCGGCGTCACCGCCTGATCGACCGCGGCGTGCATGTTGTACCACCAGAACATCTTCGCCACGGTGAAGTCGGGGCCAAACCGCCGCCGGCCCACGTGCCAGAGCTTTTCCTGCTCGCAGCCGACGAGCGCATTGGACTGCCGCCACAGCATCACCTCGGCGAGATCCCGGAAATACCAGCCGTTGCCGACGATGCCGTGGTCGCGGGGCAGGCGGCCGGTGAGCATCGTGGCCTGGGCCGAGCAGGTGACGGCCGGCAGCACGCTGCCGAGCGCCGCCTGGAAGCCGGCCCGCGCAAGCGCCGCCAGCCGCGGCGTGCGCGGCAGGAGCGCGGGCGTGAGGCCGACGACGTCGAGCACGAGCAGAGGCTTCATGCCCTGCATGGTACCCTGCCGCGGCGAGTCATGGACGACATCCGGTCAGCGGCCTCGGCCGTGCCTTCTCTGGCGACCGGCGCATCAGTCCCGTCAGGCTTTTCCGCCAGCCGTCACCGTGGCAGTCGGTTGAGCGTGTACCAGCCGGTGTCGTGCAGGAGCGGCAGGCCGGTGGCGCAGCGAAGGCCCGCCGCCTTGACCTCGTGGATCACGCCCTCGCGGAGGTTGCCAAGAGACAGACGCACCCGCCGGCCGTCGGCGGTGGGCTCCGCCTTCTCGACCGGGCACGGCGCCTCGTCCACGACGGGGCTGCCGTAGCGCGACTGGTAGATATAGGTGAAGCCCTTCGCCGTGTAGCTCGCAGGGTCGGCGGCCGTCCTTGGATCGACCGGCTCGGTGAACTCGAACTCGAAGCCGCCCGGCACGGCTCGCATGGCGCGGATCTCGAACGGCGTCTTGCCGGTCCAGGCCACCCGTTCGAGCGCGAAGTCGCCGGCCCCGCGCGACCCCCAGCCGCGATTCGTGCCGCCGACGTAGAGCGACCCGTCGGGGGCGAACTGCAGCGCCAGCGATCCAGAGCGGAAGCCCTCGCGAAAGCCGAAGCAGCAGCCCTGCAGCACGCCGTCGATCGTCTCGAGGAAGCAGCGCATCACGATCGAATGCGACTGGTCGCTCACGAACACCTGCCCGGCGAACGGGCCGAACTTCCCGCCCGTCGCATCGCAGGCCACGCCACCGGCGCTCTTGCCCATGAGATCGTAGGGAAGCATCACGGCGGGGGGCCGCAGCCGCGGAATCCGCCGCAACTCCGTGGCCCAGCGACTGCCGCTCTTCGGCTCCACGGGTTTTTCGAGCTCGGGCGTCAGGTCATACCAGCGGAGACCACCGGGGTGGCCGACGAAATCGCCGGGGACGAGATGCTTGAGTGAACAGGCGCCGTTCCATGGGCCCTGATTCTCGGTGTAGAGCACGTTCCCCTCGGAGTCGAAGCCGATGCCTCCGGGCGACCGCACGCCCGAGGTCGTGGGGATCATGCGGCCGTCGGGCGTGATGCGGACGGCCCAGCCACGGAAGGGAGCCTCGCTTGTAAAGCTGCCGGTGAGGCAGAGCACGATCCACAGGTTGCCCTCCCGGTCGAACTTTGAACCAAACGCATACTCGTGGAAGTCGCCCGACACACCCCAGTCGGCACAGAAGGTTTCATGGTCGTCGGCGACGCCGTCGCCGGTCGTGTCGCGCAGCCGGCTCACCTCCGGCCGCTGCGTCACGTAGAGCCAGCCGTCCCGCCAGGCGAGCCCGAGCACCTCGTGCAGCCCGTGGGCAAACCGTTTCCAGCGCGGCTTGCCCGAGGCCGGGTCGCTCGCGATCCAGATCTCGCCCCGCCGGGTGGCCACGGCGAGGCGGCCGTCGGGAAGCCACTCGAGCGCCCCCACCTCGAGGAATGCCTCGGCGGGGATCTCGACCGGGGCGATGGAATAAAAATCCTTCTCCTGCGGCTGTGCCGCCGGCTTCGCGGGCGGTTCGGCCGCCGCGGCCATGCCGGACATGCCAGGCAGACCGGCCATGCCGGCCATGGCGATCGCGAGGCAGCACGCCGCGCGTGTCGCATTGATCACGGCCACCGACTTCACCATGAGCATTCCTCAACGACTTCGGCATCGTCGTCGGCGGTCCACACTATTGTATGGCGAATCTCCGTCTTGCCGTCGACGGTGCGCCGCGTCGCCGGCCCCACGCCGGCACCGCGCACCCGCAGCCGCCAGCTGCCGTCGATCCGCAGCCAGCCGTCGGGTGCTTCCTCGACCTGCTTCGCGACAACCGCGCGAAACCAGGCCTCTCCGGCGGTCGGGCGGCCGGCCAGCCGGATCGTGCGGCGGACGACGGCGGCCTTGCCGTCTTCGACGACCGGGTCGATCCTCTCGCTGATCCGGATGCCGTCGGCCGACCAGGCGAACGTGGGCCGGCCGGCAGCATCGAGTGAGTAGCCATGAAACCGCGCGACTCCCCGCCGCCCGTCGGCGGACAGCCCGGCATGCACGAGCGGCCAAGCCGACTCCGAACTCTCGAGCACGGCGATGGCCGAGGCTGCGTCGGGCGAAAACGGTTCGTCGCCCAGCGGCGCCTCAAAGCCCTGCCCACGGCCGTTCCAGTGTCGTCCGGCGTCGATGAAGGCACCTCGCCACACGAGTGCCAGCCGCATCCGCTCGGCATCCCAGGCGACGTTCACCTTCTCGGGATAGCCCACGGCGATCGCCCGCGGGCCCGCCCCCTCGATGAAGTTGCGGTAGATGATGGGGCGATCCGTCGGCACCAGTTCGATCGGGCGGGCACTCGCTCCGATCGGCGGCCGCGGCTTCGTGCCCGCGAGATACCTCCAGACGGCCTCGATCTGGCCGGCCGGCGTGCCGTCGAGAACGTCCGGATAGAAGGTTTTTCCGTCCGGCCAGCTTGCCGGCATGCGGGTGCCCGGCCGGAACCGCTGCGGATTGGCGACGTAGGCGAGAAACCAGTCGTGCCGCAGGCGTGTGGGCATCCGCGTCATGTCGATCAGGCCGAGGCTCTGTCCCTTGTCGCCGCCGAACGCATGACACTTGATGCAGCCGAGTGACTTCGAGCCGACCAGTCCACGGGCCTCCTCCGTGATTTCCGCCTCGGGATGGCCTGACAGCGCGGGTGTCGGCACGGTGGTGGTGGCATCCTCGGCGAGCCACGTGGCCAGCGATTCGACGACCGGCGCATGCCACTTGGGCATGAGCGTGGGCATGTAGGCCCCGCGGTCCCTGCCGCCTTCGACGATCACCTCGCGGAGAAACCCGGCCGAGAGCTTGTCGCCCACACCGGTGAGCGTCGGCGGCAGGCGGCCTTCGTCCCCCAGTTCCTGCACGCTGCTCGGGAAGAGCGCGTCGCGGGCGGCGTCTTTCAGAATCGGTTCGCCGTCGTCGTCCATGTCGTCGATGACGACGACGGCGGACACGGTGCCTCCGCGGCCGTCCCGCTGGTGGCAGGCGTAGCAGTTGAGGGCCGTCAGCATGCGGTCGATGCTGCGTTCACGGGGAGGCTCGCTCGCGGCTGCCGGCGACGCAAGCCAGCGGATCGCCGCGGTGACGGCCGCCCGTTGGGTCTCGTCGGCGAAATAGTGCGGAGTTCCGCGCCGCGGCGCCGTGGCCATGCAGCCGGCATCGACCGCGGTCAGGTGTTCGAGTGGCTTTGGCTTCGAGCCTGGCTCGATCACCTTGCCATCGGAGCCCTCGATCGCGTGGCAGTTCGCGCAGCCTACGGCGGCGAAAGCCGCCCTGCCCTCTTCGACACGTGACGGATCGGCGGCAAACGGAGCGGCCGCGGCGGCGCCGTCCGACGCCGCGACGGGATCGTTTTTAACGGACGTCGCAAGCAGGCCGGCGACGACGTGCCGGCGTTCATGGTCCTTGAGCGGCACCGCCGGCATCCGGCCCGATGACCGCAGATGGAACGGGTCTTTGAGAAACGCGTCGAGTGCCCGGGGCGACCACTTCTCGCGGAGATCGACGAGCGGCAGCTGGTCGGGCAGCAGCGGCTCCTTGCCCTGACGGGAGCCATGGCAGACCGCACACCCGGAACGCTCGTAGATCTCGCCACCTTCGAGGGCATTCGCCTTGGCCGCCTCCGCGAGCGGCTCCCTGTCGAGGGTCCCGGTCGAGGCAAGGAAGTGGGCGATCGCCGTGGCCATGCGGTCGCGTTCGGCATCGGGCAGTCCCGCGAGGAGGTCCGGCATCGTCGTGCCCGGCTTCACGGCGAGGGGCGCCCGAAGATACGCGACGAGCCACGCAGGCTCGATCCGTTCGCCGACGCTGTCGAGATTCGGCCCCCGCTTGGGCAGCAGGTTCGCTGCCGCGTGCTGTCCGGCGGCGTGGCAGTTCACGCAGCCAAGCTCGCCAAGCAGCAAAAGCCCGCTTTCGACCGTGGCCGTCGGCTCAGCGGCGGTCCGGCCAAACCGCTCGAACCCGGCCACGAGCGGCGCGGCGGCCGCAACGCCGCCCAGCCAGCCAAGCAGCATCACGGTGCATCCGAACCGAAGCAGTCTCGCGACCACGCGACGCCTCTTTGATTTGATGAAAGGAACAGCTGTCGATGATGGTAAGCGGCCAGAAGAAAAGGTGCCAG
>JBIIYN010000324.1:0-4378 GCA_044346795.1 Pirellulales bacterium | reverse complement strand
GGAGCGGGGCTGGCGGCGCGTGGCATGGCACCCGCACCCGCTCGTGGAGCCCGTCCTGGCGGGCCTGCCGTGTGCGACCCACCGGGTGGAAGCCGCCGACTTCGACAAGAACGCCCTCGAAGCCTGTGACGCCGGCGTCACCTCGTGCGAGGCGCTCGTCGCCCAGACCGGTTCGATGCTCGTCTCGAGCGCCACGTGCGGCGGGCGTGCCCTCTCGATCCTGCCGCACGCACACGTGGTCGTGGCCACGGCGGACCAAGTCGTCGGCACCCTCGCCGACGCCCTGCACGCCGCCCGGAGCCGTCACGAAGGTCGGCTGCCCAGCATGCTCTCCTTCATCACCGGCCCCAGCCGCACCGGCGACATCGAGCGGATCCTCGTGCTCGGCGCCCACGGACCGAAGGAGTTGATCCTGCTGCTGGTGGGGTGAATTCACTGTGTTCACGCCGGGCTCGGGCATCCTGCCCGCCCCGGCTTTGCCGACCTCCGTCGGCTGGTTCTAACCCGGGCCTCCGGCCCTGGCGATAGAGAGGACGGGCGGAGCTGGTCGGGGGTCGCGCGCAGTCGCCGGTGAATTCTGCGACTCACGAACGATTTACCATCATCCGTGAGCCTCCCGTAGCAGAATCCGCCGGCGGCGAGCACGTGCCCCCGGCCGGCGCAGCGGCTTCACGGCAAGGCTCGGCATCGTGCCGACCTTGCCTTGGCGGGCCTCCGCCCGCTGGTTCTCCGCTTCGCATCCTGCGAAGCACGCTGAACCAGGCGAAGGGGTCGGCGAAAGCTCGAGGAGCTTTGGGCCGCCCCGGCCCACGCGACGAGACTTTTGCCGCCCCGAAGCCGGTGCTTCACCAAAGTCGGATGCGTTTCAGCCGACGAGATCGCGGCGTGGCGATGCTATGCTCATGGCCATGACCATGCCCAGCTGCCCTGTCTGCCAGGGCGACACCACCGAGATCCGCGCGAAGCTGATCTGCCGCCGCTGCGGCACGATCCTCGAAACCTGCTGCGAGGGCGGCCCGATGGGCACGACCGCCTCCTGTCCGCCGCCGCCTGCATCACCGGCACCATCGGCGCCACCCGACGAATCTCGCCGCGGTTGAGTTTTTCGGCAGGGAAAGCTCGATCATCTGCTGTGAGTTTGTCTGTCGCGCAAACCCTGGCGATCGCGGTGGAAGGCCACGTACGGCTCCGCGATCCGCCGGGGGTGGGCGGCCGACGGCTCAGCCGGACGCATCGCTCGGGACCGTCACCGACTGGGGGTGGACGCCTCGCGATGCCCGGCAGGCGTGTTCGCGAAACGTTTTGCCTGTTTTTTCCTCTGGAGGTTCCTGTGAAGAAGCGATTGACGTTTGGCTTCCTGCCGTGGGTGGCCGCCGCTGGCGTGTGTTTCGCCGGTGGTTTCGTTCGCGGAGAGGATGCCGCGAAGAGTGTCACGGCCGAGGGCTCCGTCCTCGTGGGTGGTGCCGACGCCGCTCCGGCTGAAGCCGCGGCGGTCGAGGCTGCCGCGGGCGACGCCGGCATGAAGACCGTGAAGGTGTGGAAGATCGTCCCGGAGATCCGGGAGGTGGAGAGCACGGAGTGGACGACCGAGGTGCGTGAGCGGTCCTTCACCGTCACCAAGAAGGTGCCGCGGATCGAGGAGCGGACGCGGAACTACACCGTGATGGTGCCTGAGCGGCGCACGAAGACGGTCGACTACACCGTCAACGTGAACGTTCCGGAGACGCGGACGGCGACCTACAACGTCTCCGTCCCCTACACCGAGCAGGTCGAGCAGACCTACACGGTGAGCGTGCCCTACACCGAGGAGATGACCGGCCACCGCACGGTCTCGAAGCGAGTGCCCGTCAAGAGCACGAAGACCGTGACCTGCCGCGGCGGCCACTGGGTGACCGAGGCGAAGGAGATTTCGGCGAACGGCAAGTATGACGCCGCCGGCAATCCCTGCTGCCCGAAGGTCGTCTGCTGCCGGCGCTGGGTGCCCACGTGCGAGACCAAGGAGATCGAGGTCACGATGTGGAAGGTCGAGTGCGAGCAGGTTCCCTACACCTACTGCGTGAAGAAGAGCCGCTGCGAGCAGCGGACGCGGACGGTGTGCGTCCACAAGACGCGCTGCGAGGAGCGGACCCGCACCTACTGCGTGAAGCTGTCGCGCTGCGAGGAGCGGACCCGCAACTACTGCGTGACGAAGATGGTGCCGGAGAACCGGACCCGCACGGTGTGCGTGAAGAAGTGCCGCACCGAGACTCGCACCCGCGAGTACACGGTGAACAAGTGCGTGCCCGAGACGCGGACGAAGGAAGTTTCCTACACGGTGATGGTGCCGGTCCAGAAGACCTCCACCTACACGGTGTGCGCCTGCGACGACGTGTCGGAGACGAAGACCGAGTCGTACGTCGTTCGCGTGCCCAAGAAGGTCACGAAGTCGGTGTGCGTGAAGGTCCGCAAGTGCGTCGAGGAGCAGGTCCCGGCCGGCGACGGCTGCGGCTGCTCGAACGGCAACGGCGGCAACGGCGGCAAGGGTGGCCTCTTCGGCCACGGCCTCGGCTGCAAGAAGGGCTGCTAGTCCGCTCCGCACCGGTCCTCGGGCCGGGTGACGCGTGAAGAAGCCAAGGCGGGCCGGGCGTGCAAGCGCCCGGCCCGCCCGCTTTTTGCCGCCCTCCCGCCGCGGTCGCTGCCGGATCGGCGGGCAGAGCGTATGATCGCCGTCACGCCCCACCGCGGCACCGCCGGGGCGGCCCGCCGGAACCCGCCCATGCCCGCCCCGCCGCTCGCCCACCAGGCCGTCGATCCGACCGCGCAGCGGGCCTTCGCCATCAACATCGACGAGTCGATCTACGGCAACTTCGCCGAGATCGGCGCCGGCCAGGAGGTGGCCCGCTGGTTCTTCGCGGTCGGCGGCGCGGCCGGCACCGTGGCCAAGTCGATCTCGGCCTACGACATGACCGTCAGCGACGCCATCTACGGCAAGACGCAGCGGTATGTCTCGCGGGAGCGGATCGAGCAGATGCTCGACCACGAGTACCAGCTCCTGCACCAGCGGCTCGACGGCGTGCGCGGCGACCGGACGCGGTTCTTCGTCTTCGCCGACACGGCCGCGGCGCGATCGTTCAAGGGAGGCAACGACTGCCACGTGTGGATGGGCCTGCGATTCCAGCACGCCGTCCGCGCCCCGACGAGCGACATCCTCCTGCACGTCCGGCTGCTCGACGCGACCAACGCGCTGCAGCAGGACGCGGTGGGAAGGCTGGGGGTGAACCTGATCCACGCGGCCTTCCACCACTGGCAATCGCCCCACACGCTGATCGAGACGCTGCTCGACTCGATCGGCCGGGAGCGGCTCGAGATCGACTGGATCCACATGCGCGGCCCCGCCTTCGGCGGCGTCGACAACCGGCTGCTCGGCCTGCACCTCGTGCGGATCGGCCTGACACCGGCGCTGCTCTTCGACGTGGACGGCACGCCGCTGTTGGCCTCGGAGTCGATCCGGCGGAGCCGGGTGCTCCTCGAGCGCGGTCGCTTCGCCCCGGTGACCAGGCTGAACCTGGAGATGATGGCCCGGGGGCGGGCGCGGTTCGAGGCCGACACCGCCCCGTCCGGCTCCGCCCCTTCCGCCGGCGCGACGGCCGCCGCGCCGGGCGAGATTCGGGAAATCATGGAAATCACCATGAACAACCTGCGGGACCGCGGCACCGCGGAGGATGCCGATTTCCTGGCCCGCGTCGACCTCCTCTCCGCCGCCGGCAAGATGGTGCTGGTCAGCGACATCGGCGCCTTCCACGCGCTCGGTGAGTACCTCGCCGACCGCCACGTCGAGCAGACCGGTCTCGTGCTCGGCGTGCCGCTGCTGCGCGAACTGTTCAACGAGAGCCACTACCGGCACCTCGACGGGGGCATCCTCGAGGCCTTCGGCCGGCTGTTCACCCACCGCGTCCGCCTCTACGTGCATCCCACCCGCGACATGCTCGACGGCCGCGTGATCACTGCCGATACGGTCACGGTGGCGCCGCATCTGGCCCACCTGCTCGAGCACCTGCGGGTCAACGGCCTCGTCCGGGGGCTCCCCTGCGACGATGCGGCGCTCCGCACCTACTCCAGCGAGGACGTGCGGTCGCGGATCTGTTCCGGCGACCCCTCGTGGCGCGACCTGGTCACCCCGGAGGTCGCGGCCCACATCGAGCGGCACGGCTACTTCGGGGCCCGCTGCCCGCGGTGAACGACCACTCGGGGGGATCGCACGTGCGGCAAATCCGACAACATGCGGGAATATCGCGATCTCCTGCGGTCCGGCGATTTTTGACCGCCGGCGGCTTGCATCGGGCCCGCCCCTGAACGAGGATATCTGGCTCGGGATCTGTGCCGACTGGGCCGATCGTAG
>JBIIYN010000323.1:0-4390 GCA_044346795.1 Pirellulales bacterium | reverse complement strand
TGGCGGGCGATCTTGCCGTCGGTCTTCGTCTCCGGCACCTCCACGTGGCCGATGTGGTCCCAGGGACCGGCGGCGATGAAGCCGATCGCCTCCTGGCCGTCGAGCGAGTCGGGATGGAGCACGTCGCCGGCCACCTGTTCCTCGATGAAGCGGCCGTAGGGCTTGTCGTCGTTGAACGCCCGGACGCAATAGTCGCGGTAGGGCCACGCATTGAGACGTGGCTTGTCCTTGTCGTAGCCGTGCGTGTCGCCGTAGTGGACGACGTCGAGCCAGTGCCGTGCCCAGCGTTCGCCGTAGCGGGGCGAGGCGAGCAGCCGATCGACGAGTTTGTCGTAGGCCTGGGGATCGGTGTCGGCGACGAACGAATCCACCTCTTCCGGCGTCGGCGGCAGGCCCGTCAGGTCGAAGCACAGCCGGCGGATGAGTGTGGCCCGGTCGGCCACCGGCGCGGGCGCGAGCTGCTTCTCGGCGAGCTTCGAGCGAATGAGGAAGTCGATCGCGTTTTGCTCGGGCTCGACGGCGGGAAGCGAGGCGAAGGGGACGTGCTGCGGCGGAACCGCCGGCTTCAAGACCGGCTGCCAGGCCCAGTGGTCGAGCCGCGGGTCGCGGGCCGTCGCGTCGGCGGGATCCTTGTCGCGGCCGGGCCAGGGGAGGCCAGCATCGATCCAGGCCGCGATGGCAGCCACCTCGTCGGGCGTGAGCCGCTCCCCGTCGGGCGGCATCCGTTGCTCGGGGTTCGTCGTCTTGACCCGGCGGACGATCTCGCTCGAATCGGCCTTGCCGGCGATGGCGGCGGGCCCGAAGTCGCCCCCCTTGAGAACGGCCGCCCGCGAGTCGAGCCGGAGGTTCGACTCCTGGGCGTCTTCCCCGTGGCATTCGGCGCAGCGGGCCGTGACGATCGCCCGGGCGGCCGCGTGGGGATCGGCATCGGTGGTGGCGGCGTGGCCGGACCGGGCCGGCGGCAGCAACACGGCGACGGCAGCCAAGGCGGCAGCCGTGGCGGCCGTTCTGGAAGACGCCATATGAGAGGTTCGGAGGGCAGGGGGCATCGAGGTTGCTCCGCAAAGTATGTACCGCAGCCAGCGGTTTTCGTACCCAAAGGCAGAAAATTCCGGCTGTTCATCACCCTGAATGCCATTTTCGGCCCACGGTAGCCGCGGTACCAAAGCGGGCGGGAGCGGTACATGATTTGGATAGGCGGAGGCAGCGAACCGTTTTCGCCGCCGCCGCCGGTCCGGCGGTTTGACCGACGGCCCCCTTTAACCATCGCCCGCCCCCATGGCCCCGCCCAGCGGCTCTCCGCAGTCCCCGAGCCCGGAGATCTACGAGGAATTCCTCGCGGCGTATTCGCGTTATCAAGGCCGCGTGCAGGCTTTCATCCGGGCGATCGTGCCCGACGCCACCCAGGCTGACGACGTCTTTCAGGCCACGAGCCTCGTGCTCTGGAGGAGTTTTTCCACGTTCGACCGGAGCCGGGAGTTTCTGCCCTGGGCGCTCGGTGTCGCGCGGCACCAGGTGCTCGGTCACTGGCGAAAGCGACGCCGCGACCGGCACGTGTTCAGCGACGAACTGCTCGCGAACCTCGCCGATCAGGCGGCCGGCATGGTCGCCGGAGTCGACGCCCGGCAGCGGGCCCTCGACCGCTGCGTGGAATCGCTCTCCGACCGGCAGCGGGACCTGATCCGCCTCTTCTATGGCGAAAACCAACAGGCCGACGCGATCGCGGCCTCGTGGAACCGCACCGTCCACGCGGTCTACAAGTCGCTCAAGGTGATGCGGCGGCAGCTGCTCGAATGCGTCGAACAGCGGCTCGCCGCGGAAGGCCAAGGGGAGCGGCTGCCATGAATCACAATCCGGATTCCCGCGAGACGTTGCTGGCCCTGGCGGCCGACGCCCTCCACGGCACGGCCACCGATGCGGACCTCCGGCGGCTCGAAGGGCTGCTCGAGGCCTCGCCAGAGGCTCGCGCCGACTATCTCGCGCTTGCTTTCATTCACGCACAATTGCCCGCCACTCCCGCGGCCTGCGGCACCGACCGGCTCGATCGCGAATGGCTACGGCGGGCGGCTGCAACCTTGAGCGACGATCCGCCTGAGCATCAGGAGAGCGTCTCGACGTCTGCCGCACCGCGGCCGATCGTCAGGATGCCGCTGGCGGCGGCTGCCGCGGTGCTCGTGTCGGCCATGTGCCTGGCGGTTCTGCTGGCGGTTGGGGGCACGGCCATGCCGGGCCGGCGGCAGGCCGATCCTGCGGTGAAGCCAGTGACTGAGGCCGTGGCCACCGGCGATGCCGCCGACTCGAGAGGCTCCTACTACGACGACCGCGAGCTGCCCGTCGCGACCGTGGCCTTCGTGAGCGATGGCAAAAGGGCGGGCGGCCGGGAAGCGGCTCCTGCCAATCGCGGCATCAGCCCGACGACACTGCGGTCGCCGGAACCGACCGACCTCAAGTCGGTGAGCGGCGCGGCCGTGCATGTCGACAAGGCCAGCGTATTCGGCGTCAGCACCGCCGATTCTGGCGCGCTTTTCTCCGGCGGCGTGCAGGCCCGCGTGGAGGGGCCTGACAGCCGGTTTTCCGTGGTGGCCACGAACCTCCGCGTGGTCGACCTTGGCACGGAATTCCGGGTCGATCGGGTGGATGACGACGAGGTCGCCGTGACCGTGCTCGATGGCGAGGTGGAGGTGCAGTCGCGGGTGCGGCTGCCGGTGTGCTATTGGCCGTTCGATCAGGTGGAGGCCGGGGGCACGATCGATGCGGTCGCCGGGCTCGAGGCCAGGCTCGGCAAGGCCGCCACGCCGTGTGCCGGGCTCGTGGGCGGCGGGGCGCTCGAGTTTGACGACTCGGCCGATGCGGCGGCGACTGTCGCCGGCGGCACGGGAGAGAAGGTGGGGACGGGGCTGCTCGCCTGTGCCGAGGGCATCTCGATCGAGGCCGTGATCGTCTCGCGGTGGACGGGAGCGCATCTCGACTACGACGAGATCTACCGCAAGGAAGACGGCACGAGCCGCGTGCTGCTCTCGTTCCAGAACGACTCGCCGAACTACGGCGGTTTTTCAGAGCCCACGGTGGCTGGCGGCCCCTGCCTCTCCTTTGGCCTGCACCTCGCGGGCCGTGGCTACCGGGAACTCGACATGCCGCTCGACGGCCGTGACGGCCGGCCGACGGTCGCCGAGATCACGGATGGA
Organism: Pirellulales bacterium; assembly: GCA_044346795.1. Classification (GTDB taxonomy): domain Bacteria; phylum Planctomycetota; class Planctomycetia; order Pirellulales; family UBA1268; genus CAMCQY01. The sequence continues at coordinate 1,205 of JBIIYN010000323.1, read as the reverse complement.
CGGCCGCACCACGTGGTGGCCACGTTCGACAGTTTCACCGGCCGGAAGGCGATCTTCATCGACGGTGTGAAGCGGTTCGAGCACCTCTATCCCGTAGGCACGCTCATCAGCAGCGGCGGGCCGGCGGCCGCGTTCATCGGCAACCACAGCCGACGCGAGCCGTTTCACGGCGTGATCGACGAGGTGGCGATCTACGATTTTTCACTCACGGCCGACGAGGTGGCCGAGCACCACGCGCATGTCCGCCGCGGCGAGACGTATTTCGGGGCGGCCCCGCCGGCACGGCACGCGCCGCGGTGGCAGGCGGTGACCCGCGTCACGGAAGGGCAGACGCGGTCGTTCAGCCAGCGGACCGGCCTGCCGAGGTGACACCGGCATGCGGCCGCGCCGGCGGCGGTCCCGCGCGGCAACGTCAGTTCACGACGTTTCGCAGCGGCTCGCCGCACAGCACCCGGCGGCAGGCGTCGCTCCCCTTCACCCGCATGTCGCGCAGGCCCTCCTCCGAGTAGAAGGCCGCGTGGGGATTCACGATCAGCCGTTCGTAGGCGGGGTGCTCGCGATCCCGCCAGGCGACGAGCAGCGGATCGTCGGCGGAGGGGGGCTCCTGCACGAGCACGTCGATGGCGGCGCCGGCGAGCCGGCCCGAGACGAGGGCCGCCGGGATCGCCGCCGTGTCCACCACGCCGCCGCGGGCGGTGTTCACGAGAAAGGCCCCGCGCGGCAGCCATTCGAGCGACTCGGCGCTCACGAGGTGGCGGGTCTCGGGCGTGAGCGGGCAGTGGAGGCTGAGCACGTGGGCCTGACGGAAGAGCTGCTCGACCGACTCGACCCGGCGGATGCCCAGCGTCTTGTCGAAGCCGTCCTGTCGGTAGGGGTCGAAGAAGGCCACGTCCATGCCGAGCGCCTTGGCCCGCAGGGCGGTGGCCATGCCGATCCGGCCGAGGCCCACGATGGCGAAAGTGCGGCCGCGGAGCCGGTGCAGCGGCGCGAAGACGGTGTACATCCAGGGATCGGGCCGGTCGCGGAGCCGCGCGTTGAACTGGTGGATGCCCCGCGCGAGCGTGAGCATCATGCCGATCGCCGAGTCGGCCACCTCCTCGGTGCCGTAGTCGGGCACGTTGGCCACGGCGATGCCCCGCTCGCGGGCGAACGCCCGGTCGACGTTGTCGAACCCCACGCCGCAGCGGACGATCAGCCGGCAGTTT
>JBIIYN010000067.1:0-14513 GCA_044346795.1 Pirellulales bacterium | reverse complement strand
GGTCGATCTTGTTGACCACGACCACCGGTCGGAGCCGGCACTCGAGCGCCTTGGAGAGCACGAACCGCGTCTGCGGCATCGGACCCTCGGCGGCGTCGACGAGCACGAGCGCCCCGTCGGCCATCCGCAGGACGCGCTCCACCTCGCCGCCGAAGTCGGCGTGGCCCGGCGTGTCGATGAGGTTGATCTTCGTCCCCTTCCACTCGACGGCGATGTTCTTGGCGAGGATCGTGATGCCGCGTTCCCGTTCGAGGTCGTTCGAATCGAGGATCCGCTCGCCGGAGAGCTGGCTGGCGCGGAACTGTCCGCTCTGCCGCAACAGGCAGTCGACCAGCGTCGTCTTGCCATGGTCGACGTGGGCGATGATCGCCAGGTTGCGGATGTCGTTGCGGCGGGAGCCGCCGGCGGCGGCGGACGGGGGGACGGCGGGCGCGGTGGGCATTGGGAGAGTGCGGCCGAATGAGCCGGCACGAAGGCGGGGGGGCGGGACCGGAAAGAACCTGCGATTATTCAGGAACGGCGGACGATTGCATAGAGCCGCTCCACGGCTGCCCCGCAGGTTTCCTCCCGCTGCTTCTGGATCGCCGCCGCCCGCAGCGCCGGCGTGGAGCCCGCGGCGAGCTGCATGGCGGCCTGATCGGCTGTCTCCGCGGCGTCGTCACCGGTGAACACGGCGAGGAGTTCATCACCGCCGAGGCGGGCCAGGATCGCGGCGCCGGCGGCGGCCGCCCGCAGCCGCTCGGCGGCGCCGCGGAGGCAGGCATCGCCGGCGTGGAAGCCCTCCCGCTCGTTGACCTCCTTGAGGCCGACGACGTCGCAGAGGACGAGGGCGAGCGGGGCCGGCCCGGGGTTGCTCTCGGCGAAGAACGCCTCGAGCGTCGCCCGCGAGGCCAGGCCCGTCACATGGTCTGGTTCCGCCATGCGTTGCCAGCCTGCTGCGGATGGACCGTCGGTGAGGAAGGCGGGGCCGGAGAAGAAAATGGAGACGAAGGGGATCGAACCCTCAACCCCCGCCTTGCAAAGGCGGTGCTCTCCCAATTGAGCTACGTCCCCGTGTTTGTCTCTGAGCCGCCTCCGCGGACTCGGAATGCGCGCGCCAAGATTCGAACTTGGGACCTCTACCTTATCAGGGTAGCGCTCTAACCAACTGAGCTACGCGCGCGGACCTCGGCCGGCTTTGGAGCGTGGTTTCGCCCGACAGCCGCCTTTGGAAGTGTAGATGCCTCGTGGGCGAATTCAAAGGGGTGGCGGCCGCGTTCCTGGGGCGGCTCTGGCCGCTGAAAAATGGGGCAGGCGCAGCCCGGCATTCCGGCTACTGTGTGGCGACACTCCAACCTCCAACCACAGAGGATTGCGATCATGTCGAGGCTTCGAGTCGTCGTGCGCCAGGCACTGTTTTGCGGCCGTCTTCCCACCTTCGCCGGGATCCCGATCCTGGCGGTCTTGATCCTGATGCTGTTGATCCTGCCCGCTCCCCTGCAGGCCGCCGGTCCCACGGTCGAATACGCGCTCGGGCTGCGACCAAGCCAGAAGGACGTCGACTACGACCGTCCGGAGGGGGATCCGGCGAAGAACGCCACCATCAGCACGGAGAAGTCGGGAGGGGCCTCGGCGTTCGTCGTGCGTGGGCCGACGGGCGAGGTGCTGCGGGTCTTCGCCGACACCAACGGCGACCGGGTCGTCGATCGTTGGAGCTACTACAAGGACGGCATGGAGGTGTTTCGCGACATCGATTCCAACCACAACACCAAGGTCGACCAGTCGCGGTGGCTGAATTCCGCGGGCAGCCGGTGGGGTGTGGATCAGGACGAGAATGGCGCGATCGACGCCTGGAAGGCGATTTCGGCCGAGGAGGTCTGCCGGGAGCTGGTGCAGGCGGTCAAGTCGCGTGATGCGGCGGCTTTTCAGCGGCTGTTGCCCACGAAGGCCGACCTCGAGGCCACCGGCTTCGAGGGGCCGATGCTGGCCGAGCTGCTCGAGCGGGTGGCCGCCGCCCCCGCCGACTTTGCCCGACTGGCTGCCGCCCAGAAGCAGCTGGGCCCCGATGCACAGTGGAGCACGATGATGACGCCCCAGCCGGCCGGCACGCTGCCGGCCGGGAGCGAAGGCGTCGCCAAGGACGTGCTCGCCTACGACAACGTGATGGCGATCGTCGAGCAGGGGCAGCGGAACGGACAGCTCATCGTCGGATCGCTGGTGAAGTGCGGAGACGCGTGGCGGCCCGTGGCGGCTCCGCAGTTGACGGGCGAGCAGGGCGACGTGGCCGAGGCGGTCGGGTTTTTCACCCCGCGGGTCAATGCCGCCCAGCAGGCCGACGCGGGCTCGCAGTCGAGCGAGCGGATCAAGCCGCTGCTCGCCAGGCTTCGCGACCTGGAAGCGAAGATGGCCGCGGCCGGTCCGGATGCCCGCAACAAGCTCGCCGAGGAGCAGGCGGTGCTGCTCGGGCAGGTGGTCGAGGCCGCCGAGCCCGGCGAGCGGGCGTTCTGGGTGAAGCAGTATGCGGAGACGCTGGCGGCCGGGGTGCAGGAGGGCTCGCTCACCGACGGGCTCGGCAGGCTCGAGCAGTTGGCGACCGCCATCGCCGCCGACGAGCCGTTGTCCGGTTTCGTGCTCTTTCGGCTGGCGCAGGCGCGGTATGCGGCCAACATGCAGAAGCCGGGGGCGGACGTGGACAAGGTGCAGGCGGCCTGGCTCGAGGAACTGCAGGCATTCGTCGCCAAGCATCCCGCCTCGCCCGACGCCGCCGAGGCGATGCTGCAGATGGGCATCGCCGACGAGTTCTCGGGCAAGGAGCGGGAGGCGCTCGAGCGGTATGCGGCCATCGTGAAGAGCTTCCCGGAATCGGTGCCCGCCCGAAAGGCGCGTGGGGCCGCCCGCCGCCTGGAGAGCGTGGGGAAGCCGCTTTCGCTCTCGGGGGTCGCTCTCGACGGCAGACCGGTGTCGCTCGAGTCGCTGCGCGGCACCCCGGTACTCGTGCACTACTGGGCGACCTGGTGCGAGCCGTGCAAGGTCGACATGGCGCAGATCCGCGAACTGGTGGCGAAGTATGGCCCGAAGAAGTTCGCCGTCGTGGGGATCGCGCTTGATTCCGAGAAGCAGCAACTGGAGAAGTTTCTGAAGGCGAAGCCGATGGGATGGCCGCAACTGCACGAGGCGGGCGGTCTCGACGGGCGGCTGGCCGAGGAACTCGGGGTGCTGACGCTGCCGACCATGATCCTGCTCGATGCCGAGGGAAAGGTCGTCGATCGCAACGTGGTGATTACCGAACTCGAGAAGAAGGTCGATGCGCTGCTCGACGGCAAGTGATTCCGAGTCCGCCGCGCGAACGGGATTGATCGCCGCGGACGAATTCCGGAGGGTTCGGCCATGATGCTCTTTGCCGTCGGCGTCAACCCACTGCTCTGTGCGCTGGGCCTCCTGCAGGTGCTGGGGGTCGTAGCGGCCGCGGCCGCCCGGCTCGCCGAGGGCACGAGGTATGAACGGCGGGGCCAGTGGCTCTGCCTCCTGGCACTCGTCGTCATGGGTGGCGTGTGCGGCTGGAGCCTGCAGCTGGGTCCCGGGGTCGGCGCGGCCTGTGCCGTGACCCTCACGCTGATGACGCTCATCGCCATCGTCGATTTCCGGTAGCGCCATTCGAGCGGCTGCCCATCTTCGCTGCGGCACCTGGATTGCCCGGTTGTTTCGCGCTGCCCCGCTTTTTCGTTGCCAGCGGAAAAAAACTCCCCTTCGGCATGATCGGCCGCCGAAAAGACTCCGGAAGAGAGGTCGGCATGCGTGCCGGCCACTTCAGCCGGGGGCCTCGAGCAGCTTTGTGCCGCTGGCCGCAGCCGAATCGATCCAAGGAGTCTTGCATGTCCATTCTGAGGTCCGCATTCGTGATGGCCGTGGTCGGCGCAGCGTGTGTCCTGCCGACGGCCAGGGCCGATGACCTGGCCGGGGCCGTGGCCGCGAAGCTTCGGGAATCGGGTTCTTTGGCCGGGTATCGCGTCAACGTCAAGGCGAAGTCGGGAACCGTCTGGCTCGAGGGACGCGTCGCCGATCAGAAGCAGCTGGCAGCCGCGGTGAGCCTGGCGGAGAACACGCCGGGCGTGGAACGCGTCGTCAATCGGCTCGCCATCGGCAAGCAGGCCGAAGCCAAGGGTGGCGCCGCGGGATTCGGCATGCCGGCGTCGACCTGGAGCCTCGTCGGGGCGGCCAAGCCCGCGGCGACCGCGAAGGAATCTCCCGTTCAGCTCACGCAGGCACTGACCCCCGCCGCAAAGAGCCAGGGTGGTGCGGTAAGTTCTCCGCGTCCCTTAGCCATGTCGCCGGCGCGGGCCATCCAGTCCGCCGGCCAGCAGCGGCAGCCCATGCAGGGGGCCGATCCGAGAATGGATCCCAGGGCCGCCATGCGGGGCCCGGTGCAGCGGACCTCCATGCGGAACGGCATGCGGGGAGATCCGATGCATCTGCCCTCACCGGGTGGATACGAAGGGCCGGTCGTCGATGGCCAGATGGTGCCCGGAACCATGCGGATCACCGAGGGCGGCCCAATCGGGTCTGCGGATGGTGGCTACGCCGCTGGGGGCCAGCCCGGCATGGGCGGCTATGCCGGCGGTGGGCCGGGCTACGCCGGTGGGCCGATGCCGATGGGCGGCACGGGCGTGGGCATGCCCCCGATCCCCGGCCGTGGCGATGGCCCCAACGTGCCCAACTACGCGTGGCCGAGCTACGCGACCTCCCCCAACATTGCGTCCGTTCAGTATCCCACCCAGTATTCCCCGACCGCCTGGCCCTACATCGGTCCGTTCTATCCCTACCCGCAGGTGCCGCTCGGCTGGCGGCGGGTGTCGCTGGAATGGGATGACGGCTGGTGGTGGCTCGACTTCGACGAGCGGCACATCCACAGCCACCACCGCTAGGAATCGAATCTGTAGCACCGGCTTCGGGGCGGCAAAAGTCTGCGTCCGCCGTTCCGACGGCGGAGGGGCTCGTCGCGTGGGCCGGGGCGGCCCAAAGCTCCTCGAGCTTTCGCCGACCCCGTCGCCTCCGACTCGAGGCCAGGATAGGCCGACTCGCTTCGGCTTCCCCCGACCTCCGGCTCCTCGAACTTTCGCATGAAGCACTCCCTCGCCCTGCGGGGGAGTGCTTTTTTGCGCGGGGCGGGCCTGGCAGCCGTCATTTCCTGCCCGACCCGGAAAATCCGCAAGTTGCGAGGCGTCACAGTCGATACATCCTGCAGGGTCGGGTTCGCCGACCACCGCCGGATCCCCGCAGGAGATGTCGTCCATGAAGGTTCGAGCCCGGTTCGTCTCGCTGGCGTTGCTCGTGGCGGTGATTTCGGCCACCCAAAGCGGCTGCTTCTGGATCGCCGCGAAGGGACCGAACCTCGGGCCCCTGGCCTTCCCCATTCCGGTGCCCGTTTACATCCAGAAGCAGAAGGAAGACCAGTTCTGGAACTACGAGCGCTACGAACGGGCGCCCGTGCTCGGCCCGATCCCGCCGGGAGGACCCTGCGAAGCCATCGACGAGCCGAGTGACGACGAGGTGATGCGGGCCCTTGAGAAGGCCCGGCCCGTGCAGGGCAACTGGCCGTTCCTCTACGAGGTGCAGCGGAACCACGTGCGGATCTCGAAGTGTAAGATCGGCGACTACATGGATCCGCCGCGTCACTATCCGCTCGTGGGCCCCGCCCAGCTGCACCACGCCCACTACAAGTGCACGATCTACTTCCAGGAGGTGAAGCGGATCGGGTGGCCCGTGCCGCACACGCTCGTGGATGAAGACTGCCAGGAAGTCGTCTACATCGACCACGACCACCTCCACATGGTGGGCGACGTGGATACCGGCTGCGACGCCAACTTTTAGGCTAACCCTGAAGCCCTGAGGGCTGTGCCGGTCGCGGCGGCTGCGACGGCGGGGCTCGTCGGCCCGGAGCCGGGCTGACGATGATCCCAGGGGTGGGCGGTGGATTCCAAGGGACTGGAGTCGCCGGTCTCGCCCGTTCCTCGAGCCGGTGTTCCCATGACGCGGCGGTCGCTCGCGCTTGTGCTCGCAGCCGCCGGGGCGTTGGCCGCGGCGCCGGCCATCGCCCAGAGCCCGCGGGCATGGGCAGGCTCGAACGCAGCCCCGGCGGCCGGTCGCGAACCGCTGCGCATGGCGGCCGCGGATGCTGTCGATCCCGACCAGGCGCCGACCCCCGTCCAACGCACGGCCGCCGGCGACACGCTCATCCCGACCGGCAACCTGCTGGCGACGATCCGCGACGGTGGCATCCTGATGGTGCCGCTCCTGGGCTGTTCGTTCGCGCTTGCCGTATTCGGCATCGAGCGGCTGGTCAGCCTGCGGACCGGCCGGGTCGTGCCCCGGCTCTTCGCCAGCCGCTTCATCGAGCAGTTGCAGTCGCGGCAGCTCACCCGCGGCGAGGCGCTCGACGCCTGCGAGGAAAACGGCAGCCCGGCCGCGAAGGTGTTCGCCGCCGCCGTCCGCCGCTGGGGCCGGCCGGCCGTGGAGATCGAGCAGGCGGCCATCGACGCCTGCGAACGGGAGGTGAATCGTCTCCGCCGCTACCGCCGGGTGTTCAATGGCGTGGCCACCGTGGGGCCGCTGCTCGGGCTGTTGGGCACGGTGTTCGGGCTCATCCGCTCGTTCAACGACGTGGCCGGAGCCGGGGCGATGGGCCGGCCCGACCTGCTGGCCCGCGGGTTCGGCGAGGCGCTGATCACCACGGCGATGGGGCTGCTCGTGGCGATTCCCGCCATGGTGCTGCATTGGTTCTTCACCAGCCGCGTCGATCGGCTCGCCATGCGGCTCGATGAAACCTGCCAGCAGGTGATCGACGAGATCTCGCAGGAGGCGCTCGGCGAATCGAAACGCCGAGCCGCGGGGTGAGCCATGCCGCTCGTGCGACTCTCCGACGACGAGGAGCCCGCCCCGAACCTCGCGCCGATGATCGACGTGATCCTCGTGCTCACGATCTTCTTCATGTGCGCCACGAAGTTTTCGGGCGACGAGCGGAAGTTCGACCTCGACCTGCCCCGGGCCGGCAGCGCCGCGGCGGCGGTGGACGGCGGCCGGCCCGAGGTGCTCGAGGTGGAGGCGGCCGGAGGGCTGCGGCTGGGGGGCATGGAGATCCTTGCGGCCGAGCTCGCCACGCGGCTGGCGGCCCTGCGAACCGAGCGGCCCGATCTCGCGGTGATGATCCGCGGTGAAAGCGCGGTGCCCCACGGCCGGATGGCGGAGGTCTACGAGGCATGCCGCGCCGCGGGCGTGTCGCGCGTGGCGATCTCGGTGCGGCCGCGCGGCACGGCCGACGGCACGATCCGCCGGTAGTGCAGAGGGAAACAGCGGCCAGCCATGACCACGAGCGGAATCGTCTGGACGCTGGTGGCTCTCGGCGGTGCGGCGGCCGTCTGGGCCATCGTGCGGACGAAGTGGCTGCAGACGCACACGCTGCCGAAGTGCGTGCTCTTGTCGGTGGTGCTCCATGCGATCGTGGCGGCGGTGTGCAGCTGCCTGGGCGGGCTGGCACCGGCATCGTGGGGGCGGAACGACACGGGGCCGATGACGATGCTCGTGGTGGCCGAGGACGAGCCGGCGGATGATCCGCTTCCGGCTGTCGATGCCGCACCTCTGCCGGATGCGGCCCTCGACGTCGTCGCGGCGACGCCGGTGGCCGAAGCGGTGACCGTCGTCCGGGCGGAGGCTCTTGAAAATCCACCGGCGGATCACGTGCCGCTTCTGGACGTGGCCGGCACGGAAGAACTGCCGGAAACGGAGGAGCCTAGGGATTCAGGCGAGCCCAAGCCGCCGGCGGACGAGGCGGAGCAGACGGCCGCGGCCGATGCTGCTCCCGAACGCCCCTCCCCTGCCTTGCCCGCAGCGGCGACTGCGACCGAAGCGGCTGCCGTCACCGCAACGCCGCCGGCCATCTATGCCGACCGTGCCGCCGGCCGTCGCGCGCAGGCTGCGGCCGCACGGGGTGGCTCGCAGGATACGGAGCGGGCGGTGCAGGCGGCGCTCGTCTGGCTGGCGGCGGCGCAGTCGAGCGACGGCAGCTGGAATGCCGCGCGGCATGGCGGCGGCGTGGAGCGGGCCGTGCAGGGGCATGACCGCCGGGGGGCCGGCGCCCGCAGCGATCATGGCGTGACGGGGCTGGCGCTGCTCGCGTTTCTTGGGGTTGGCAACACGCATCGGGATGGCAGCCATGCCGACACCGTCGCCCGTGGCATCCGGTTTCTCGTGGCGCGGCAGCGGCCGGATGGTTCGCTCGCGGGCGACGCCGAGTTTTTCGCGGCGCTCTACTGCCACGGCATGGCGGCGATCGCGCTGGCGGAATGTGCGGCGATGTCGGGCGATCCGTCGCTGCGGCCGCCGCTCGAAAAGGCGGTCCGCCATTCGCTCTCGATGCAGAGCGCGGCCACCGGCGGCTGGCGGTATGCCGCGGGCGACAAGGGAGACACGAGCCAGTTGGGCTGGCAGGTGATGCTGCTCGCGAGCGCCCGCCAGGCGGGCCTGACGGGTTTCGATGCGGCCGAGGCCCGTGCCGGGGCGTTTCTGCAGAGTGTCTCCTCGGGCCGGGCCGGGGGCCTGGCGGCCTACCGACCGGGCGAGCGGCCGAGCTTCACGATGACGGCCGAGGCGTTGGCGAGCCGGCTCTTTCTCGGCATGCCGGCCAATCATCCCGCCGTGGCGGAGGCGGTCGAACTGCTCGGTCGCTCGCCGCCCGATGCCCGCAGTCCCAACGCCTATGCCTGGTACTACGCCACGCTGGCCTCGTTTCACGTCGGTGGGCCGCATTGGGAGGCCTGGAACCAGCATCTGCAGGCGGCGCTTCTGCCCCTGCAGCGGCGGAATGCGGGCCTGCTCGACGGCAGCTGGGATCCCGATCCGGTCTGGGGCGGGCATGGCGGCCGTGTCTACTCGACGGCGCTTTCCGCGTTGACGCTCGAGGTCTATTACCGGCATCTGCCGATGCATCGGCAGATGCCGGTGGCCGCCCGGCCCGCCCAGCCGTCGCGGTGAGTCTGCGCGGTGAGCCGGCGCGGTTTCTGAAGGCTGTTTTCTCGGCATATCCGCTACGCTCAGACTGACGGGAATTTGACCCCCGGACCCGCGGGGTTAGACTTGGGTTGTGTCAGCCGTCTTCTTCAGCATGGAGAGCCATCACGTGATCCCGCTTGTCGCATTCATGGGCCTCGGAACGGTCGAGTTGATGATCGTGGCCGGCGTGATCCTGCTGTTGTTCGGCTCGCGGCTGCCGAAGGTGATGCGGTCGCTCGGCGAAGGCATCGTGGAGTTCAAGCGAGGCGTGCAGGGCATTGAAGACGCGCCGCACGCGGGCTCGGGCGACCGTGGTCACGACGGTGGCCGGGTCGAGGGGCATCGGTAGGCGGCCGTCGGCTCGTTGGTCGTACGTCTTCCCTGCAGCCTGTCTCTCCCGAAGCTTTTCTCTCCCGAAGACAGGAATCGTCATTCATGTTTGGGCTCGGTCCGGTCGAGATCGTGGTGATCGGTGCGCTGGCGGTGATGCTCTACGGCAAGAAGCTGCCGGAAGTGGGCCGATCCGTCGGGCAGAGCATCGCGGAATTGCGGCGGCAGTGGACGGCGATTTCCCGTGACTTGGACGTGGCGGCCCATCTCGAGGGCCGCGAGCCGCGGCCGGCCCGGCCGGCACGGCGGTTCGACGACGAGGTGGTGGGTGCGGCCAGTGTTTCGTCCCCCCGGTTCGATCCTCCGGCGGAGTCGGAGTGAGGGCCGCGAGCGGCCGGGCGGATCGCGGTGCGGCCGCGGCGCACGGTCGTCTTTTTCCGCGGGCTCGTCCGTGCTAAAGTCTGGCTGTCGCAACTCCGGGCAGCTAGCTCAGTTGGTTAGAGCGCTACGTTCACACCGTAGAGGTCACAGGTTCGAATCCTGTGCTGCCCACTGGTTGAAATGCCGGTGGCAAGTGTCTCGCAGCCCTGAGACGTTCAGCCGATGACCGCGGCCACTCTTGCCACCTTCTCCCCGCCGGCCGTCACGCCCCCCGAGGTCGGCCTGGGCCTCTGGAAGATCGAGAGGCCCGCCGTCGCGGGGCTCATCCACGAGGCCGTGCGGGCCGGCTACCGCCACCTCGACAGTGCCTGCGACTATGGCAACGAGGCGGAGGCGGGGGAAGGAATCGCCCGGGTGCTCCGCGACGGACTCTGCCGCCGCGACGATCTCTGGGTGACCTCCAAGCTCTGGAACACGTTTCATGCGGCCGAGCACGTGCGGCCCGCCTGCGAACGGACGCTCCGCGACCTCGGTCTCGACCACCTCGATCTCTACCTCGTCCACTTCCCGATCGCGCTGGCCTACGTTTCCCCCGACACCCGCTATCCGCCCGGCTGGTTCTTCGACCCCGCCGCGCCAGAGCCGGGCATGCGTCCGGCTCGCGTGCCGCTGGCGGAAACCTGGCAGGCGATGGAGGATCTCGTCCGCGCGGGCCTGGTGCGGCACGTCGGCGTGTGCAACTACGGCGTCGCGCTCGTCCGCGAATTGCTCGCCACCGCCCACATCCGGCCGGCCGTACTGCAGGTGGAACTGCATCCCTATCTTGCGCAGCAGAAGCTGCTGCGGTTCTGCCGCGCGGAGGGCATCGCGGTGACGGCCTTCTCGCCGCTCGGTGCGAGCTCCTACGTGCCGCTCGGGATGGCGACGGCGGCCGAGGGCGTGCTTGCGGATCCCGTCGTCGTGGAGATCGCGCGGGCCGTCGGCCGCACGCCGGCGCAGGTGGTGCTCCGGTGGGCGATCCAGCGGGGCACGGGCGTGATTCCGAAGACGTCGCGGCCGGAGCGGCTGCGGGAGAATCTCGCGATCGGCGATTTCTCACTCGCGGCCGGGCAGATGGAGGCGATTGCGGCCCTCGACCGCGGCCGACGGTTCAACGACCCCGGCGTCTTCTGCGAGGCCGCCTTCAACACGTTCTTTCCGATCTACGAGTGAGGGCGAGAGAAGGCTGCCCGGATCCGCGGCGCGTGTGGTTCGAGAGGCTCACTCGAACGTGATCTGGCCCCGGTTCTGCTGCTTCATCCTGCCCTGCGACGCGAAGGTGCCGATGCCCCGGCAGCCGAGGGATTGGAATGGGAAGACGCCCATCATTCAACCGCGGGAAATGCGGCCGCCGAGCTAAGTTTCAAGTGCGGTGTGTCATTGCTTTATACCGCCCCCCGGCTGCCCGAGCCGGTTTTCCACACCCCAAGGTAGCCCATGCTTCCGCTTTCTTTTCGGCCCGGCCGGCCGGCCGTGTGTGTCCACCTCTTCGCGATAGCGGCCGTCGTGGCCGTCGTGGCCGTCCCCGCCGCGGCCGCGACGCCGTCGTTTGCCGAGTTCGACGCCCGGGCGAAGGCGGGGGACCGGCTTTCGGTCGTCTTTTTCGGAGCCTCGCTCACCTGGGGCGCCAACGCCACCGACCAGAACTATTTTTCCTATCGGGCCCGGGTCGCCGGCCGGCTCGCCGAGCACTACCCACAGGCTCGGTTCGCCTTCCACGACGCCGCGATCGGCGGCACGGGATCGCAACTCGGCGTCTTCCGGCTCGACCGCGACGTGCTCGCCAGGAAGCCCGACCTCGTGTTCGTCGATTTCACGGCCAACGACGACATCAACTCGGCCGACGTCGAGACGCTCGCCTCCTACGAGTCGATCATCCGCCGGCTCGTGACCGAGGCACGGGTGCCCGCCGTGCAGGTGCTGTTCCCCTTCAAGTGGAATGCCGACCGCAAGCTCCTCGCCGGCATGAAACGCCGCGACGCCCACACCGCCATCTCCACGGCCTATCAGACCGGGCTTGGCGACGCGGTGCTTCGCGTGATCGACGACTTCGAGGCGGGCAAGACCACGCTCGACGCGGTCTGGGACACCGACGGCGTGCATCCCGGCAACGCCGGCTACGACCTCTTCGCCGCGGCTGCCTGGGACGGCTATCTCGCGGCCGTCGCCGCGGGCAAGACCTGCGCCGCGCCCGAACGCATGCTCCACGCCCCCACCTACATGAAGCAGGCCCGGGTGCGGATCTCGTCGCTCGGCGACCTGCCGGCCGGCTGGCGGCGGGGCAAGCCGAATCTCACCTCCGCCTATTTCGACATGCTCATGTCGCGCTGGCTCGACGACGAGGTGATCGCATCCAACCGCCGCGAGGAGCCGGATGCCGCCGGCAAGAAAACGCTCGTGCCACAGGAGGCCGCGGCCCTCGAGGTCGCATTCCGCGGCGAGATGGTGCTCGTCTTCGGCGAGGGCACGCCGAAGTCGGGTCGCTACCGGGCGTTTATCGACGGCCGGCTCGTCGAACGGCCGATGCCCGACGGTCAGCCGCCGCTCCGCGAGTTCGACACGGCTGCGATAGCGGCGCCGTCGCGAGGCAACGCCCACCATGTGGCGGTGATCGCCACCGGGCTCGATCCTGCGGTCGACCACACGCTGCGGATCGAGCCCGTGTTCGATCCGGACAGGGAGCAGGAACTGCGGCTCGAAAGCATCTGCGTGGCCGGCGGCGACGCCAGCGTGCGGGCCGCCAGGCAGCGGTGACACCGCCCCTCTTCCGTGCGGGAATTCCGGCGGCCGGGCTAAGATGTATGGGCGGAATGTCATTCCTGATAAACCGCCCCTCCCCGCAGCCCAAAGCGATTTTCATCCTCCACAGGCAGCCATGCCCATGCGGCACTTGATCATCGTGAGGGCTCGAACGTCGGTTGCTCGAATGCCGCGGCGGTCGGCGGCGGTCTGCTGGCTGCCGCTGGCCATGGCTCTGGCCCTGACGTGGGCGCGGGCGGAGCCGCTGTCGGCGGAGGTGGCCGCCGGGCCGACGCCCTGGACGGCGTCGACCGTGAAGGGCACGCCCGAGCCTCCGCCGCCGTATGCCACGCGGAAGCGCTACGAGCACGTGCGGTTCTCGGCCGCCACGTCGCTTGCCACCGCGCCCGGCAGTGACCGTCTCTTCGTCACCGAGCAGTATGGGAAGGCCTATTCGCTGCCGCCCGATCGCGACTGCCGCCGGGCCGACCTGTTCCTCGACACCCGCGATCTCGTCGCCCGGCTGAACGTGAACCGCCCCGCGGGGGAGGAACTCGCGGCCGGCGGCATTTTCCATCTCACGTTTCATCCCGACTTCGCCACCAATCGCTCCTGCTATCTCTGCTACACCGTCGGCTATCGCGACGAGCTGCGGCCCCCCTTCCCCGAGAGCACCCGGGTGGTGCGGCTCACCGTGATCGATGACCAGGGCGTGCCGCGGGCCGATCCCGACAGCGAGGTCGAAGTGATCACCTGGCCCGCCGGCGGCCACAACGGCGGCTGCCTCGCCTTCGGCCCCGATCGTATGCTCTACGTGTCGGCCGGCGACGGCGGCGATCCCCTGCCCGCCGATCCCTTCAAGACCGGGCAGGATGTCACCGACCTGCGGTCGTCGATCCTGCGGCTCGACGTCGATCATCCCGCGCAGGGCCGCGGCTATTCGATCCCCGCCGACAACCCGCTCGTGAAGGTGCCGGGGGCCCGGGGCGAGATCTTCGCCTTCGGCCTGCGCAATCCCTGGAAGATGAGCTTCGACCGCGGCACGGGCGACCTCTGGACGGGTGACGTCGGCCTCGAGGCCTGGGAACTCGTCTGCCGCGTGAAGCCGGGCGAGAACTACGGCTGGAGCCTGGTCGAGGGAAGCGATCCGATCAATCCCGGCTGGCCGCGGGGGCCCGCGCCGGTCGTGAAGGCCTGGTGCGAGATTCCGCACACGGTCGGCGCGTCGGTCACCGGCGGGTTCGTCTACCGCGGCAGGCGGTTTCCGGAGCTCGTCGGCCGCTATGTCTTCGGCGACTGGGTGACGCGGCGGGTGTGGAGCATCGCCACCACGGGCTCGGGGCCCGGCCCGCTCGTCGATCTCGTGCCGCCCACGATCCGCGTGATCGGCTTCGCCGAGGATCAGGACGGCGAACTCCTCATCCTCGACTACGACGACGGCTCGATCCATGAACTCGTGCCCAGCGATGCCGAGGCGAACGCGGCAGAATTTCCGCGGCGGCTCTCGGCCACCGGGCTCTTCGCCGACACGGCCGCAGAGCAGCCGATGCCGGGCGTGACGCCCTTCGACGTCGCCGCGGAGGCCTGGGCCGACGGCGCCACGGCCCGCCGGTTCATCGGCCTGCCGGGCTCCGGCCGCGCGCAGCTCTTTCCGGGCAAGTCGCGGGTCGAGGGCTCGATGTTTGCCGCCAGCCTCAAGTTTCCCAAAGACACCGTGCTGGCCAAGACCTTCTCGATGGAAATGCGGGCGGGCGACCCGACGAGCGACCGGAAGCTCGAGACGCAACTGCTCCATTTCGACGGCCGGCATTGGCACGGCTATTCGTATGCCTGGAACGACGCGGGCACCGACGCGGAACTCGTGCGGGCCGAGGGCAAGACGGTGCCGCTCGAGATCGTCGACACCGCCGCGCCGGGGGGCGTGCGGAAGCAGGACTGGCGGTTCCTCGGCCGCAACGAATGCCAGCGGTGCCACAACGAGTGGGCCGAGACGACGCTCGCCT
>JBIIYN010000066.1:0-14518 GCA_044346795.1 Pirellulales bacterium | reverse complement strand
AGCGTGCACATCGAGACGCTCCTCCACGAGATGCGGATCATCCCCAACGTCACGCTCTACAAGGAGTCGTTCAGCAACCTCTCCCGGCCCACGCTCGAGCGGACCGAGACCTACGACATGGGCTTCTCCTACGACCACCCGCCCAACCTCGTGAAGCGGGCGTTGCTCGACCTGCTCGGCTCCACGCCGGGCGTCCTGCGGCAGCCCGCGCCCGAGGTCCACACGCTCCACTACGGCGACTTCTCGATCACCTATCGACTCTACTTCACCGTCGCCCGCTACGAGGACGTGCTGCCGGTTCGCGACGCGATCCTCAGCCGGATCTGGTACGTGGCCCGTCGTCACGGCCTCCAGATCCCCTTTCCGATCGCCGTCCAATACCGGTACGGCGAATCTCCCTCCCCCCCCGCGCCCACGCCGGCGGAGCTGCTCGACCGCTTCCCGCGATACCGCCACGTCCGCGAGGCGCTCTCGGAGGCGGAGCGACGCGGGCAGCAGCCGGAAGGGGACGACCATCCCGCGGCCGAGGTGCGGACGTTCTCGGCCGGCGAGGAGATGCTGCCCTACGGCGCCGCCCACCACGGCTTCGCCCTCGTGGTGGAGGGAACAGCCTCCCTGTCGGCCGCCGACGCCGCGGGCCGGGACGTGCGGCTCGCCAGCCTGGAGCCGGGGGATTTCTACGGCGAGGCGACGATTTCGGCGGGCCGGCCGAGCGAATTCAAGGCGGTGGCGGAGACCGACGTCACCGTGGTGGCCTTCCCAGCCGGGGTGATGGCGGAATGCCTGCACCGGTCGAGCGGCCTGGCGGCCGAGATCGGCGCCGCCATCGAGAGCCGGCGGCGGGCCGCCCAGACGATCCGCCAGCACCACTCCAACCGCTGACGCTACTCCAGCGGGATCAGCACGCCCACCGCCTCGTCGTCCTCGAACGGATCGAAGTCGCCGTCGAACGGCCCGAAGGCCCCGGAGTTGGTCGCGGTGGTCGGCATGGATGTACGCTCCTTGTGCCTCTAGTGCACACAGGGGTCGGGGCCGAATCAAATCCTGAAGATTCCGGCTTGAAAACGGGTTTTCCAGCCCACCCCGCCACCGCGCCCCGGCCCGCAAGACACCCCTCCTTCGGACTACTCGCCGGACGACTCGAAACCCTATACTGTGCGTCTCTCGTCCTTCCGTTCCCGCCACCCACTCCCCGATTCCCACCCCGACTTCATGGCCACCATCACGCCGTCCGCCCCAGCCGCCGACCCCTGGTTCCAGGATCTCTTCGCCCAGCGCATCGGCGGAGCCGCCTACGGCAAGGGAAACGAGATCTACAAGTTCGAGCTCATCAAGCGGGCCAAGCGGCAGGCCCTCGCCGATCACCCCGAACGGCGGATGCTCGACTTCGGGATCGGGGAAAACGACGAGATGGCCCCCGAGAGCGTCCGCACCGTGATGAAGCGGGAGGTCGATCGGCCGGAAAACCGGGGCTACGCCGACAACGGCATCGCCGCCTACAAGGACGCCGTCGCGGCGTTCATGCAGCGTGAATTCGGCGTCAGCCTCGATCCCGTCAAGGAGATCAACCACTGCATCGGCTCGAAGACGGCCTATGCGATGCTGCCGGCGGCGTTCATCGATCCGGGCGACGTGACGCTGATGACGGTGCCCGGCTACCCAGTGGCCGGGACGGCCACCCGCTGGTTCGGCGGCGAGGTGCACAAGCTGCCCCTGGTGCCGGAGCATGATTTCTTCCCCGACCTGGCCGGCATTCCGGCCGCCGTGCTCGAGCGCGCGAAAATGCTCGTGCTCTGCTACCCCAACAGCCCCACCGGCAAGACCGCCACCCGGAGGTTCTACGAGGAGGTGGTCGACTTCGCCCACAGGCACCGGATCATCGTGGTGCAGGATGCCGCCCACATCATGCTCTCCTACGACGACCAGCCGCTCTCCTTCCTCTCGATCGACGGCGCGAGGGAGGTGGGGGTCGAGGTCCATTCGATGTCGAAGGGCTTCCACATGATCGGCTGGCGGCTCGGGTGGGTGTGCGGGCACGAGAAGATCGTCCGGGCCTTCGCCGACGTGAAGGACAACTGCGACTCCGGCCAGTTCATGGCGATCCAGAAGGCGGGCGCCGCGGCGCTCGGCGACCCGGAGATCCCGCGGGCCGTCCGCGAGAAATATCGGCGTCGCCTCGAGAAACTCGTCGGCGTGCTGCGGGCCGTGGGCTTTCAATGCGACATGCCGGGCGGCACCTACTTTCTCTATACGAAAAGCCCCAGGGGCGCGGGCGACCGCGTCTTCGCCACGGCGCAGGATGCCAGCCAGTTTCTGATCCACGACCTCTCGATCTCGACCGTGCCGTGGGACGACTGCGGCGCCTACCTGCGGTTTTCGGCCACCTACGAGGCCGAGGACGAGTCCGCCGAAGACGACCTCATGGCGGAGACCCACGCCCGGCTGTCGCGCGCCCGCCTGAAGTTCTGATGGTTTCCCGTGCCGACGTCGCCCGGGTGCCGTCGGTCGAAGAACCCGTGTTTCCGTCGCCTGGTTTCCGTCGCCTGGTTTCCGTCGCCTGGTATCCGTTGCTTGGAGTCGCTGCCGATGCGCCACGTTGTTTCGCTTGGCCCGCTTGTTGGCCCGCTTGTCATCCTCGCCGCGGGCCTCGCGGTGCTGCCGCCGGCCACGGGCTGCGGCTCGAAGAAAAAGCCCGCCCTGACGATCGAACAGCGGCTCGCCAACGCCGACAAGGAAAAGACTCCCGACCGTCAGGCGGCGGCGCTTTTGAAGGTCGCCAGATCACAGTTCGCGGCGAACGCCGAGGCCGGTGCCAAGGAGACCGCGGCCAAGGCGCTCGAAAAGCTCAAGGGGGAGGGCGATGCCAATGTCTTCGCGCCGCGGCTGATCGATCTGGCCGGCTTCCTGGCCGAGATCGGCGACCGCAAGCCGGCCCGGGAAGCCCTCGTGCTGGCCTGCGGCATGATCGACTCGATCGACGACCCGGTCCGCAAGGCGAAGCTGTTTGCCGAGGCCGGGACGATCTACAAGTCCAACACCGACTCCAAGGAGGCGAAGGAGACGCTCCTCAAGGCCAAGGCCGCGGCCGAGACGGTCGAGGAGCGGTTCCGGGCAGACGCACTCGCGGCGGTCGCCGTCGCCTATACCAAGACCGGCCTGGCCGACGACGCCAGCGACGTGGTCGACAAGCTCCTCACGGCGGCCAAGGCCCTCACGGAGCCCCGCCCGAAGGCGGAGGCCTTCGCGGCGGCGGCCAGCGTGCTGTCCCAGACCGGCAAGCAGAAGGACGCGGCAAAACTTCTCGAGGAGGCGGAAGCCGCGGCGAAGAGCATCGATCGCGCGGAGAACAAGGCCTACGCGATGCTGGCCGTGGCCAACGCAAAAAGTGCCGGCGGCGATCCCAAGGACGCCAAGCAGGCGTTGGCCCTGCTCAAGGAGGCCGAAAAGGCGGCCGACAAGGTGCCGGAGCCGGGCTCGCAGAAGAAGATCGTCGCGCTGGTGCGGTCGGCGATCTCGCAACTGGAAAAGAAGCAGAAGAAGTAGACCGCGCGCGGCGTCATTTCTTGCCGGCCGAGATGGTCTTGAGCGCCTGAAGCGCGAGCTTGCGGGCCTCGGCGTGATCCACGATCGGCTCCGGATAGCCCTTCCCGAGCCCCGCCCAGGTGCGCACGTAGGCCTCGTCGGGGTCGAACTTCTCAGCCTGGCTCGTCGGATTGAAGATGCGGAAATAGGGGGCCGCGTCCGCGCCGCAGCCCGCGGCCCACTGCCAGCCCAGCGTGTTGGCGGCCAGGTCGGCGTCGACGAGCGTGTCCCAAAACCACTTCGCCCCCTCCAGCCAGCTCACCCGGAGATCCTTCACGAGGAAGCTTGCCACGATCATCCGCACCCGGTTGTGCATCCAACCGGTGGCCCAGAGCTGCCGCATGCCGGCGTCGACGATCGGAAACCCGGTGCGGCCCCGCTGCCAGGCCCGCAGCCCCACGGGGTCGTTCACCCACGGGAACCGGGCGTAGTCGGCCCGGAGCGGGGCGTTGGCCGTGTGCGGAAAGTGGTAGAGCAGGTGGTTGGCGAACTCCCGCCAGCCCAGCTCCCGCAGATACACCTCCGGGCTGCCCGTGATCCTGGCGGCGGGCGTGCCGCCGACGGCCTCGCGGACCGCGTGCCAGATCCGCCGCGGCGAGATCTCGCCGAAATGGAGGTGCGGGCTCAGGGCACTGGTGCCGTCGCGGTCGGGCCGGTCGCGGTCCGTGCCATAGGTGGCGACACCGCGGGCGAGGAAGGTCTCGAGCCGCTTCCGGGCCCCTTCCTCGCCGGGCGTCCATGTCTTCCGCATGGTGCCGGCCCAGTCGATGGCCGGCTCGAGCCCGAGGGCATCGACGGCGAGCGTCTTCCCGCCCGACCGGCCGGTCGCCTCGACGGGCCGGAGCTTGCGCGGCGCGGCCACGGCCGTGGCCGGCTCCTGTCGGGCCAACAGCGCCCGCCAAAACGGCGTGAACACCTGGTAGGGTTTCCCCTCTTTCGTGGCCACCTGCATCGGCTCGAAGAGCAGGCTGCCGTTGAAGCTCTCCACGGCGAGTCCGTCGTCGGCGAGCGCCTTCTTGACGCCCTTGTCGCGCTTGATCACGGCCGGCTCGTACCGCCGGTTCCACACCACGTGCGTGGCGGAGTATTCCCGCGCGAGCTTCCGCAGCGTGTCGAGCGAGGGCCCGCGCCGGATCACGAGCGACGCTCCGGCCTTTTCCAGCCGTGCCGCCAGTTCTCCGAGCGACTGGTGCAGCCACCACCGTGAGGCACTTCCCGGCTCCCAGGGTTTTTCCTCCTCGGGCGCCCAGATGAACACCGGCACGACCCCGCCCCTGGCCGCGGCGGCGGCGAGGGCGGGATTGTCGTCGAGCCGGAGATCGTTGCGAAACCAGACCAGGGTGACGGGGGCCATCGTTTTCCTCGAGGCTCGTGGCGACGACTCCGGCACGAGTTCACTGCGGAAGCCCTTTGCCGGACGGGCAGATCGTACCCGTTTTCTGCCGGAAGAGCAGTTGGGCGCCAACGGTTGCGATCAGAGGTCTTCCGACGTCGCCGCCGCCGGTACGCGTCGCGACACGTGCACCTTGCGCTGCACCAGGTCCAACAGCCGGATCTTGTTCTCGACGCCGACCGTCCAGTTGGCATGGTGGGCCAGGATCCCTTCCGGCACCTCGAAATCATGGCCGTGCCACCGCGTGAGCGGCCGTCCCGGGCCGTTCAAGTGCACGCCCACGGTCCAGAACCTGCTCGACAGGAACTTGCAGCGGTATGCATGGGCGTGCCTGTTCAGCCGTTGCTGATCGTCTTCTTCGCTCGAATCCACGGTCATTTCGTCGTAGATCGTGCGAAACAACCGCTTCATGTTGTCGGTGGACCGGCACACGAACAGGCCGGCGCACAGCATGCCCCCGCTGTCGTTTTGGCACGCCAACTCGTGGTCGCCCAGTTCCTCGCTCAGCACCGCGGCGATGGGTCCGAAGAACTGCACGTCGCAATCGGCCCAGATGAACCGCTCCTCACGATCGAGCGCGCCGAGGATGATGCCGACTTTTTCGCGCATGGTCTCCCGCCAGCCCTGTGTCATGTAATTCCCGTCACCAAACTGGCGGATGCGGTTCACCTCCAACTCGAGATCGTCCCCGACCGGCAGTGAGGGCAGAAAATACCGCTCGAAGAGCACGTGGTGGGATGCGGAGTAGTAGGTGTAGAGCTTCATCGATGGATCGACCGGGCGAGGGGGCGGACCGGGACACGGAACGCGGCAACCCTATGCGGCCGACCTTCGACCACAAAAACCGTACGCCTCGGCCGCGATGCGCACCGAGAGCCGGAGACGATCCAAGCTGGACACTTTCGCCGCATCCAGGCTGGTCCGAGGAGCGCGGCTCAGGCGAGGATGTCCTGGAGAACCCGCGCTCCCTCGACGCCCGTGAGCTTGGCGTCGAGACCCTGGAACTTCACGCTGAACGCGTCGTGCCGGATGCCCAGGCAATGCAGCATCG
This sequence comes from Pirellulales bacterium, assembly GCA_044346795.1. Taxonomy (GTDB): domain Bacteria; phylum Planctomycetota; class Planctomycetia; order Pirellulales; family UBA1268; genus CAMCQY01. The sequence goes on along the minus strand of JBIIYN010000066.1, from coordinate 8,492 downwards.
TGGCATGCAGGTCGTGGACCGTGCAGACGTTCTCGACCGCGGCGTAGCCGAGGTCGTCGCTCGCGCCATGCACGATCCCGCCCCTGATCCCGCCGCCGGCCAGCCAGACGCTCATCGCCTTGTTGTGGTGGTCGCGGCCGTTGCCCCCCTGCGACATCGGCGTGCGGCCGAACTCTCCCGCCCAGACGACGAGCGTGCTGTCGAGCATGCCGCGATTCTTCAGGTCGGTGATCAGCGCCATGCAGGCGCGGTCGATCTCCTCCGCCTTGAGCCTGACGCCGTCCTTCACGCCGCCGTGGTGGTCCCAGTCCTTGTGGTAGAGCTGGATGAACCGCACGCCCCGCTCGGCCAGCCGCCTCGCCAGCAGGCAGTTCGAGGCGAACGAGCCGTCGCCCGGCTTGCAGCCGTAAAGGTCGAGCGTCTTGTCGCTCTCACCCTTGGTGTCCATCAGCTCGGGCACGCTCGCCTGCATCGCGAAGGCCATCTCATACTGGGCGATCCGCGTCGCGATCTCGGAATCGCCTGTCAGCGCGTCGTGCTGGGCGTTGAGGGCGTTGATCGCGGCGATGTCGGCCCCCTGCCGTGGCCGGGTGATCCCGGCGGGATTGCCGAGGTAGAGCACCGGGTCGCCCTTGCTCCGCAGCTGCACCCCCTGATACCGGCTCGGCAGAAAGCCGCTCGACCACTGCCTGGCCGCGATCGGCTGGTTCTGCCCGCCCCGCCCGAGCGACGTGAGCACCACGAAGCCCGGCAGGTCGGCGGCCTCGCTCCCCAGACCGTACGTCACCCAGGCCCCCATGCTCGGCCGGCCCGCGATCTGCGACCCGGTGTTCATGAACATGTGGGCCGGATCGTGGTTGATGGCGTCGGTCGTCATGGACCGGATCAGGCAGATGTCGCCGAGCACGGAACCGATCTGGGGAAAGAGGGAGCAGATCTCGGTGCCGTCAGGGCCCATCTTCGAAAAGGGATGCTGCGGGCCGAAGCAGACGAGCTTCTGCCCTTGCAGCTGCGCCAACTGCTGCCCCTTCGTCATGCTCTCGGGCATCGGCTGGCCGTGCAGCTCCGCCAGCTTCGGCTTGTGGTCGAACGTCTCCAGGTGCGACGGCCCGCCGGCCATGCTCAGCCAGATCACCCGCTTCGCCCGCTGCGGCAGCGGCGGATTGTCGAACACGCCGCGGAGCGGGGCCGCCTCCCCGAGGCCGGGGGCGGCCAGCGACGCCAGGGCCACCGCCCCCACGCCCTGCGCCGAACGGCCGAGGAAGGCCCGCCGGGCCAGGCCGTTGTGCTGCTCGATGTTCACTCCTCGGTTCAGTCCGCGACCGCCGTCCATGCTCAGTTCCTCGTGATGGTTTCGTGGAGATTCAGGAGCACGCGGGCCACGTGGGTCCAGGCCGCCAACTCCGCCTTGTCGGTGCCGGGTGGCACCGGTGCGTAGCCGGTTTTCAGGAGCTCGTCCGCCGCGGCCGGGGTCGCCCGGTAGTGGGCGAGGTGATCCCGCACGAGCGGCATCACCGTCTCCATCTCCTCGACCCGCGGCAGCCGCTGCAACACGTGCCGCCAAGCCCAGGCGATCCGTTCCTCAGGCGTGCCCTGGCATTCGGCGAGCATCCGCCCGGCCAGGCTCCGCGCGGCCTCGACGTAGGTCGGATCGTTCAGGAGCACGAGCGCCTGCTGCGGGATGTTGGAGCGGCCGCGTTCGGCGCAGCACTCCTCGCGGCTCGGCGCGTCGAAGGCGAGCATGCTGGGGTGCAGGAACGACCGCTGCCACCAGGTGTAGAGACCGCGTCGATACTGCTTCTCCCCCGTGTCGGTCGGATAGGTCCGCACCGGGAAATTCAGGTTTTCCCAGTAGCCGTCGGGCTGGTAGGGCTTCACGCTCGGGCCGCCGACCGTGCGGACGAGCAGGCCCGACACGGAGAGCGCCGCGTCGCGGACAAGCTCCGCATCGAGGCGGAACGCCGACTGCCGCGCCCACTCGCGATTCAAGGGATCGGCGGCGGCCTGTTCGGCCGTGGCGACCGAGGTCTGCCGGTAGGTCGCGCTCGTGACGATCGTGCGGACCATGTGCTTCATGTCCCAACCGGAGTCCATGAACTCGCAGGCCAGCCAGTCGAGCAGGGCCGGATTGGCGGGCGGCTCGCCCTGCGCTCCCAGGTCGTCGAGCACCTTCGAGAGCCCCGTGCCGAAGAACTGCTTCCAGAGCCGGTTCATCACGACCCGCGCCGTGAGCGGGTTGTCGCGGGAGACGAGCCAGCGGGCGAGATCGAGCCGGTTCGGCTCGCGGCCCTCGATCGCCGGGCCGGGCAGGTAGGCCGGGAACGCCGGCTTCATCACCTCGCCGCTCTCGTCCATCCAGTTGCCGCGGGGCAGGATTCGGACGGTCCGCGGCTTGTCGTTCCGCGCGCTGACAAGGCACTTGGCGAGTGCGTCGTAGAACTCTTTGCGTTCCTTTTCAGCCTTTTCCAGGCCGTCGCGTTCCGCCTGGAAACCTTTCGTGACCCGCTTACGAAAATATTCCCGCAGCCAGTGGATGTGGCTGGAACTCCGCTTGTCAGGCTCCGTGGCGAGGCCGGCCGCCGCCTCCTTGGCCTCGTATTTCTCCGCGTCGGTCGCCTTCGTGTCGGGCAGTAGCTCCGGAAGCGTCGCACCGGCGGCGGCGAATTCGACCTCCCATTGCCGCTGCGCGGCGTCGAATTTTTTCTTTGCCTCCGCAAGTGCGGCGTCGAGCGCGGCGAGCCGCGCGTGCTCCTCCGGAGTGGCGACGAGCATCCCCTCCTCCGGCCGGCCGATGATCGGCTCCTTGATGTCGGCGAAGAACGCGCCGAGCGCGTAGAAGTCGCGGGTCGTGAACGGGTCGAACTTGTGGTCGTGGCACTGCGCGCAGCCGGTGGTCTGCCCGAGCCACGCCGCGCCGACGGCGCGGACCCGGTCGGTGAGCATCCGCGCCTCGTAGTCCTTGGGCTGGGCGCCCCCCTCTTCCGTCGTCAGCAGCAGCCGGTTGAACGCCGAGCCGACCCGCGTCTCCTGGTTCGCGTCGGGCACGAGATCGCCGGCCACCTGGTGGATCGTGAACTGGTCGAAGGGCTGGTTCGTGTTGAAGCTCCTGATCACCCAGTCACGGTAGGGCCAGACGTTCCGCGGATTGTCGCTGTGATACCCGATCGTGTCGGCGAACCGGACGACGTCGAGCCAGCCGATCGCCATCCGCTCCCCGTAGTGCGGGCTGGCGAGGAGCCTGTCCAACAACAACATGTACGCGTCCGGCCGCGTGTCGGCGACGAAGGCTTCGACGTCGGCAGGAGTGGGCGGCAGGCCGACGAGGTCGAAGGACAGCCTGCGGATGAGCGTGCGGCGATCGGCCTCGGGCGACGGCCGCAGGCCGACTTCCGCGAGCCGCTGCCGGACGAGGTGGTCGATGCCGCCCGCGCCGGCGGGGACGTCGGGCTTCCGTGGGGGCTCGTAGGCCCAGTGCTTCTGGTACTCGGCTCCCTGCTCGATCCACCGCGCGAGCAACGCCTTCTGCCTGGGATCGAGCTTCTTGTGCGATTCGGGGGGCGGCATCAGCTCGCCGGAATCGCCTGTATTGATCCTGGCCACGAGCGTGCTCTCGGCCAGCTTGCCCGGCACGATCGCGCCGGCCGCCACCGCATCGTCGCGGACGTCGAGCCGCAGGTCGGCCTGGCGGTGACCGGCGTCGGGACCGTGGCATGAGAAGCAGTTGTCGGACAGGATCGGCCGGATGTCACGGTTGAACGACACTGGCGACGCCGCCATGGACAGCGTCGCCGTCCATGCCACCGCGACGGCCATGGAAACGCGCCGCCATCGGCACGCAAAGCTGTGCACCATTGGATCACTCCATTGGAAGACACCCGCTTCGCCGCCAGGGGTGCCCGTCGCACCCGCCTGACGCGGACCCCCCACAAGGGCCGCCTGGCGGCGGCTCGGAGCGGGCGATCGATCGGCGGTACCGGACGACCACAGGATGGCGTCCGGTGAACATGATTCATTAATATACCCTCGGTTCGAACTCGGGACAGGCTTGGGCGGAACGGCGACACCGGGTGCGGAAACAGGCGGCATGGAACTCTGCGCGGGCCGACATGTGTGGGCGCCCAATATCTGGGCGCGCGGGGCCGAGGTGTACGACGCGACCGTCCGGCTGTCCAGGCCGGAACCGGCGACGCTGGCCCCCGCCGTCCACAGGCTCGATGCCGCCCTGCCCACGCGGCGGCGGCTGTTCGGCGGCTTCGCGCCGGGCGATACGGCGGACGGCGAATCGTCAGGCACCGACCGACCGCGATTGATCGGACAGATCGCGCTTGCCTTGCAGACGCTGGCCCGGCCGCCGGACACGACCTTCCTGCAGGTGACAACCGCGGGCGAGCCCGGGCTGTTTCGGATCGTGCTCGAAGCCCACGATCCGGTCCTCGCGGAGACCTGCCTCCGCGAGGCCGGCCTGCTCCTCGACCGCGCGCTGGCGGCCGATCTGCCCGACCTCGTGCCGCTGATCGACCGGCTGACGGATCTCGCCGACGACGTCTGCGTGGGGCCGGGCACGATGCTGATCGTCCGGGCCGCGGCCGCCCGCGGGATTCCCTGGCGGCGACTCGGCCGCGAGTGCATGGTGCAGCTGGGCCAGGGCATCCGCCAGCGCCGCATCTGGACCGCGGTGACCGACCGCACGTCGGCGATCGCCGAGGGCATCGCGATGAACAAGCAGCTGACGAAGGACGTGCTCGCGGCGGCCGGCGTGCCGGTGCCCGCGGGCCGCGTGGTCGCGGCGGCCGCCGAGGCCTGGGAGGCCGCGGTCGAGGTCGGGGTGCCCGTCGTCGTCAAACCGGCGGACGGCAACCATGGCCGCGGAGTGTTTTTGAACCTGTCCACCCGCGAGGAAATCGAACGCGCCTTTCCCGTGGCTTCCGGGGAAGGGCGGCGGGGAAGCAACGTCGTCGTCGAGCGGTTCGTGCCGGGGGTCGAACACCGCCTGCTCGTGATCGGCGGCAGGTTGGTGGCGTGCGCCAAGGGTGAGCATCTCTACGTGACCGGTGATGGTCGCCACTCGATCGCCGCACTCATCGATCTCCAGATCAACTCCGATCCGCGCCGTGGGCGTTCCGCGGCGATGCCGAACAAGACCGTCGACCTCGACGAGACGGTGCTCGCGCAGCTCGCCCAGGAAGGCGTGACGCCCGCGACCGTGCCCACCGCGGGCAGCCATGTGCTCGTGAGGCAGATCGGCACCCACGGCCTCGATGTCACGGCAAGCGTGCACCCCGACATGGCGGCGCTGGCCGTGCGGGCGGCGCGTGCAATCGGCCTCGACATCGCCGGCATCGACATGATCGCCCGCGACATCAGCCGGCCGCCGCATGAGCAGGGGGCGGCGGTCTGCGAGGTGAATGCCGGGCCGCAGCTGATGATCCACGCCCGCCCCTCGCAGGGACCCGGCCAGCCGGTCGGCGCGGCGATCGTGGCCGAGCTGTTCGCCGCGGGCGAGACCGGGAGGATCCCGATCGCAGCCGTCATGGGCGGGGATGCGTCCGCAACGGCGCTGCTTCTGGACCTGAAGCTGCGGGCGGCCGGTCACACCCCCGGGCTTACCTGCGAGGCTGGCAAGTGGTTGGCGGGCGGCCGCTGCTCCGCGGAGCCGCATGCCACGGCCGATGCCGCCCGCGACCTGCTCGTGTCGCCGGAAATCGACGCGGCGGTGGTGGAACTCGACTGGCGTTCGATCGCCCGTCGGGGACTGCCGACCGATCGCGTGGACGCGCTCGTGCTGCTCCCGCTGCCGGACGCCGAAGACGTCGCGCTGCGCGCCGTCGAGGCGATGATCCGTGCCGTCGCCGACACCGGCACGATCGTGGTCACGGCCGCCACGGAGCCGGCGCTACGCGACCTCGCCATCCGCAGCGGCCGGAAGGTGATCACGGCGACGTCGGCAGAAGCGGCGGCCGAAGCCGCCGCCCACGCCCTCGCGTGAAGCCAGCATCTACACCCGCGGGATCTCGAAGCCTGCGCGGGGCTTCCGCGCGGCGAACGCCGCCGCCTGCTCGTCTCCCACGATCTGTTGCGCCACCGGATCCCACTTGATCGTGCGGCCGAGACGCGCCGCGATCGCGGCCAGATGGCAGGTGTTCATCGCGATGACGTGGCTGTAGACGTCCGACACCGGCAGCCCGCCCTCGCGGATGCACCGGTAGAAATTCTGCTTGTGCCCCTCGAAGGGCTTGCCCTTGTAGAGCGCCTTCAGGTCGCCGTCACCGAACTTGTCCTTGTCCCAGCCCTCCTCGATCGGCGTGCCGGTGATCTTGGAGCGATTGACGAACAGGCGGCCTTTCGTGCCCTCGAAGAGGATGCCGTTGTCGCCGCGGCTGGTCACCACCAACTCGACGCCGCTGGGGAACTTGCAGGGCACGGCGAAGTCGTAGGCCGTGTTGTATTCGTCGTCGACGGTGGGATAGCCGTCCTTGAAGGGCACCGGGTGGCGGGCATCCACGCCGTTGATCTCGATCGGCCCGCGGCCTTTCGAATCTTCCATGAGGGCCCACTGGGCGATGTCGACGTGGTGGGCACCCCAGTCGGTGAACTTGCCCCCCGAATATTCGTACCACCAGCGGAACTCGTAGTGGCAGCGCCGGTTGCGGAAGGGCACCTTCGGCGCCTGGCCGAGCCACATGTCCCAGTCGAGACCGGCGGGTGGATTCTCGATCGGGAAGGGGCCGCCGATCGGGCTGCCGTTGATGCCGGCGGTGACCTTCTGGATGTCGCCGAGCAGGCCCTTGTGCACCATGTTCACGGCGCGGCAGAACTGGTCCTTCTGGGCCCGCTGCTGGGTGCCGATGAAAAACTGGAGCTTCGGGAATTTCTCGGCCGCGGCCCAGGCGAGCTGGTTCTCCTCGAGCGTCAGCGAGAGCGGCTTCTGGCAGAAGACGTGCTTGCCCGCCTGCAGGGCCTCGATCGCGATCTTCACGTGCCAGTGGTCGGTGGTGACGATGCTGACGACGTCGATGTCGGAACGCTCGAGCACCTTGCGGTAGTCGCCGTAGGCGTCGGCCTTGCCCTTGCCGATCCGCACGTCGTACTTGGCCCGATCGGCCCGGTCCTTGTCGACGTCGCAGACGGCGAGGATGTCGCCGAACTGGGCATGCTGCATCGCGTCGCCCATCCCCATCGAGCCGGTGCCGATGCAGCCGATCCGGGGGCGGTCGTTGGCCTCCTGATTGGCGAACGCGGTGGCCGTCCAGGGAATGTATGGAACCATGCCGCTGGTGGCGGCGGCGGCGGCCCCGATCGAGGTGCTTCCCAGGAACGTCCGGCGGGTCGTGCGGCGGCGGGTCGTCATGATCCGGCTCCAAAAAAGAAATGGGAAAAACGCGGGCGAACGTGGTGCGGGCAAACGGCACGCGGACCGAGGCCGGTCCGGTTCAACCTACTCTGATCAAGCCCCGAGGCTCACGCAAGGGCCGCGTGCAGGATTTCGACGGGGTGCTGGGCCGTGCGGCCGGTGCCGTCCTGTATCTGATGCCGGCAGCTCGTGCCCGGCGCGGCGATGAGCACGTCGGCCGCAGCCGCCCGGACGGCGGGGAACAGCACCAGTTCGCCGATCTGCATCGACAGTTCGAAGTGCTCCCGCTCGTAGCCGAAGGATCCCGCCATGCCACAGCAGCCGCTGGGAATCGTCTCGACCGCGTAGTTCCGCGGCAGGGAGAGAGCCTGCGTGGTGGCCGCGAGCGACGCGAGGGCCTTCTGGTGACAGTGGCCGTGCAGCCGGATCCGGCGCGGCTGCTCGGTGAACGACGCCGCCCCGATCCGGCCGGCGGCCGCCTCCCGCGCCAAAAACTCGTCGACGAGCAGCGTGCGCGCCGCCAGCCGCTTCGCGGCCGCCGCGAGCCGCTCGGGCACCAGGTCGGGATACTCGTCGCGAAACCCGAGGATCGCCGAGGGCTCGATGCCGATCAGCGGCGCGTCGTCGGTGACGACGTCGGCGAGCAGTTCGACGTTTCTGGCCGCGAGATCACGGGCCTCGCGCACGAGCCCCTTCGAGAGCTGTGCCCGGCCGCTGTCGACATGGCGGGGCACCACCACTTCGTAACCGAGCGACTCGAGCAGCTCGATCGCCTTGATCCCGACCGGCACGTCGAGCGTGTCGGTGAACTCGTCGACGAACAGGTGCACGCGGCCCAAGGGGGGAGAAAAGGGGACAGGCACCTTTTGCTGCGCAAAACGAGCCTGTCCCCTTTTCTCCTGCGCAGCAAAAGGTGCCTGTCCCCTTTTCTCACGGCGTTCGAGCCAGGCCGAGAGCGTCGTCGAGTGGACCGGCGGCAGCGACCGGCCGGCGGCGAAGCCGAGCAGCCGCTTCACGACCCGCGAAACGCCCGGCGCCGACACCGCGAAGTTGTAGGCCCACGGCACGAGGCTCGCCCGCCGCAGCGCTCCCGCCGATCCGGCGACCAGCCGCGTCCGCAGCGGCACGCCGCGGACGTCGT
>JBIIYN010000322.1:0-4420 GCA_044346795.1 Pirellulales bacterium | reverse complement strand
GCTCCGCTTGCTCCCATAGCCCGGCTCACGGGGCATGGGCACCCCCTCCCCGTCCAACATTCAGCTGGAGATCCGCTGGCAAGTCGCTGCGAGAAGCCGTATGAAATCGGGGTGGGGTTACTCCGCCAGCAGGTTGCGGAGCGCGGCGAGGGCCCGTGCGCGGATGCGCGACACCGTGCCCTCGCAGACGTCGAGCGCATGGGCGATCACCGTCTGGCTCTTGCCTTCGAGCAACAGTTCGATCACCGTCCGCTCGCGGGGCGGCAGCCGCGCGATCATCTCCTGGAGCCGGGCGCAGCGGTACGCCTGTTCGGAGGTGTCGGCTTCCTCGGCCGCGCACTGCCGCAGCCGGGCCGCGGCGGGCTTGTCGAGCTGCGAGAAGACGAGCGTGGTCCGCGACCTTCGTCGCCTCGCGCGGGCCACGTCGGCAGCCCGTTCCCGGGCCAGCCAGGCCACGTAGGATTGGCCCGCATCGCGCTGGCCGCACGGGAGCGGGCCGTCGCGTGTGGGGTTGAACGGCTTCACGTGCCGTTCGCCGGACGGCGATCCGGGCAGTCTTCTCAGGTGGTCGAGCACGAGCGACACGGCCTCGTCGACGGCGAACGCGTCACGGATGCCGTGCGTGTGCAGCGTGGCCGACGCCATCCGCTCGACGAGCGGCCCGATGGCTGCGACGAGACGCTCGAGGCAGCCAGGCTCGGCGGTCGCCTGCCAGTCGAGCAGCAGGCTTTCGAACGACGCCACGTTCGTCTCCGCAGGCTGTGCTGCGGGCGCGTGCGTGGATGTGATCGAACGTCCCAAGGCCATCCCCCCGAGGCAGCGATTCAAGGTTCGCCAGGCAACCAGGAAAGCGTCTCAACGACTGGCCGGAATCATCGTGACCGCGACGGCACGCTTGGTCTGCATCCGTGCCACGTCGTCGCCCACGACCATCCGTGCCTTACGGAAATTTTTTTGAACGTCGCGCAAGATTGTCACCAGGCAGGCGTATACTTAATAAGGGGGGGGTGGTCGATAGCCTTGAAAACGGAGCCCCCAAAATGGCGTTCAACCTCGAATGCTGCGCGGAGATTTTGGCCAAAGGCCGGGTGCGGCATCATGTCGATGCCGAAGAGTCGCTGATTCGGGTCGTGTTCGTCACACGGCACTACAAGAATTTGCGTGGTGAGAAACTCGCGATCGCCCAGATCGCGACGCCGGACGACGGGCGGCGGTGTCGCGTAACGCTGGAGCGGGCCTTCGCGGTCGGACCGGATCCGGCCGCGACCTGCCTGGCGCTCTGCCGCGCGGCTGCCGATACGCCGCTGGTGGGCGTGGAATTCGACGCCGACGGCGAAAACCTGCGGATGGTGATCGAAACCGCCGTGGAAGACGGGCGGCTGACGAGGCTGCAGCTGCTGGCCATGGTGGATTCCTTGGTCGAGGCGGCGGAGATCTGGCATGCGGCTGTCCGAATGAGCGACCGTCAGGCCGCCTGACCAACGGTGCCGATGTTGATGTCATTTTTCTGACACGCACGATGAGGGGCATGGGTGTCGGAATGGAGCGGTGAATGGTCGGCAGTTGGTGTTTCCGGCCTGTTCGGGTCGATGTCGTGTCCTAGAGTCGTGCGATCCGGTCGATGGGGCTGCTCTCGGGATGCAGCCATCGGCCACTCCACCTCTGACGTACACCACCGACATGCCTCCGAACTTCTCCCGTCACGAGCAGTTTCTCCGTATTTTCGCGCTGCTCGAAATTCTGTCGACCACCCGGCAGCCGCTCGACGACCAGGCGATCATCACCGCCCTCAAGGAGCGGCTGGGGCTCGCGCGGCTCTCGCCGCGGACGCTGCATCGCGACTGCGACTTCCTGCAGTCCTGCGGCTACGCCATCGACCATGCCCCGTTGCCCGGGGACCGCCGCTACGGCTGGCAGATCTCGAAAACCGTGGCGAGCGAGAAGCGGCTGCCCGTGGAGCCGCTCACCCTGCTCGAACTCGTCGCCTTCTCCATGGGCCGCGACCTGCTGCGGGCGTTCGAGGGCACGGTGCTCTGGACCGGCATCGAATCGCTGCGGCACAAGCTCGAACGGGATCTGCCGCCGGCGATGCTCGCGCAGTTCAAGGAAGCCCGGCAGGTGTTTCATGTCGAGGGCGTCGATCCATCCCGCTATGCGGCGCGTCCCCGCCTGATCTCCACGCTCACCAATGCCATCGCCGAAAGCCGCGAGATCGACGTCGAGGAGAAGGCTGATGGGAATGGGCAGACGATCCGCAGGCGGCTCGCGCCCCATCGGCTTGTCGTTCGTCCGCCGGCCGTGCACCTGCTCGGCTTCGTGTCGCAGGCGGCCGCGGACGACCCGCCCGTGCTGCTCGACCTGACGCGGATCGAGAAGGTGGTTCTGCTCGACACGACCTTCGTGCCGCGGCCGATCGCCGGCGACCAGATCGCCGACGCGTGAACCGCCCGGGCCGGCGTGCCGGTTCGAAATGGCGGGTGTTCTTTGGACCCGTCCCGTCGCTTCCGCTCCGGGCTTTTATATGGAGTTGCCGCGACCATCGGTGGTTGCGGCACCAGAGGCATCAAAGCCCCGGGTGGGAACCCGGGGACGGGCTCAAAACAAGCGCACCACTTCGTGACGGCCGCCGGCCCCTCGCGCGCCCGTTCGCATAAAAGCCCCGGGTGGGAACCCGGGGACGGGCTCAAAACAAGCGCACCACTTCGTGACGGCCGCCGGCCCTCACTCCGTGAGGCCGAGGTCTTCGTTGTAGCCCTCCTGCACGACGGCGTTTTCCCGCCGCTCGTGCGCCGTCATGTGGGCGGAAAACACCTCGAACACCCGGTCGGCGCGGGTCCAGGCGGTGGCTCCCGCCGGCGCGCTCTCCAAGTCCTGGATGAGCACGTCGAGCTCCGCCAGCAGGGCCGGATGCTGGCCGATGATCGACCGCACCGCGGGAGAAAGCCGCGGCATGCGGCTGACCGCCTCCTCGAGAAACCCGCCCCGCTCCTCCTGCGCGAAATGCTCGGCAAGATGCCTCCGCAGCTCCTTCAGGCACGCCAGCAGGGCGGTGTGGCGCTCCGCCGTCGGCGGGGCGTCCGCGGCGAATGTCGAGCGGACGGACAACATCAGATTGAACAGATCGCGGTGCTCGGCGAGCACGTGTCCGAGGATCACCGGGTCGGAACGGTCGATCGAGGTCATGGGTCGCTGCTCCACGAAGTGAGGGCCTCCCGAGGGCCGCGTGCGCGACCCCGGCGGATCGCACGGCGCGGCTCCTCGTGAGGGAAAGCATCGCCATGGGAAGCATATGATCGAGGGCTCCGTCGCGGTCGTGCGGCGGCGCTCGTGCGCCAAGCCTGCCGAGTGATGCTGCGGACACTTGGTGAAAAGCCTGCGGCCGCTGTTCGGAAGATGCCCGGTCGAAGGACGCCCGTTCAAAGAAGGAGGACTCTGCTGCCATGACGGATGCGACGACCCCGCCGGCCGGCTTCCGTGCGCAGGCGATCCTGGCGGGCACCGGCATCGATCTGGCCGCCCTCGGGTCGACCGATCGCGCCGGCGCCGCGCCGCTCCAGGTCGCGATCAGCGCCCCGGCGGCGGGGGCCGGGCCGGCCTTTGTCTTTCGATATGGTGCCGTCGTCTTCTTCGATGCCTCCGCCGCCGCCATCGCCGCGTATCTCGGCCGGATCGCCCCGCACGTCCGGCAGCCGTTTCCACCGGGGGAGCGGGAGACCGAGATGCTCGACATCCGCCTCGACCCGGGCGGCCGCGAGACGATCGAGGGCAACACGCTCGTGCTGGCCGACCTCTCGCCCGAGAAGCTGCAACTCGTCGCCGACGTGATGGCGAAGAGCGTGTCGCTGGCGCATCACGAGAAGGGAATCGAGCGGCAGTTCGAGCGGATCGAGCCCTTCGCGGTGAGCATCGACCACCGGGGCCGCGGCGGCCGGGCCGCCCGGGAACTGCTGCACAACCTCGGCGGCGCGCTGCTCGCCGAGCACCGCGTGGTGGCCGGCACGCGGGTGGACGACTCGCCGGAGCTGCTCTGGGACCACCCGGAGCTCGAGCGGCTCTGGGCCCGGCTCCGCGACGAGTTCGAGATCCGGGAGCGGTTCGCGGCGCTGCACGGCAAGCTGAGCCTGATCTCGCGGACCGCGGAGACGGCGCTCGAGCTGCTGCAGAACCGCCGCGCCCTGCGGGTGGAGTGGGCGATCGTGGGGCTGATCCTCTTCGAGATCGCGCTCACGCTCGTGCAGTGGGCGCTCGGCGTCGGCCGATAGCGACCACGGCAGGCGGTCCGGGCACGCAAAGCGAGCCTCAGGGATGACTCGGCCAACCAAGGGACGGAGGCGAAGGGGTCGGCGACAGCTCGAGGAGCATTGGGCTATCCTGCCCACGCGACGAGACTGTTGCCGCCCCGAAGCCGTTGCTCTACCCG
>JBIIYN010000176.1:0-8238 GCA_044346795.1 Pirellulales bacterium | reverse complement strand
CTTCACGACAAACACGACATCCTGTCGTTTTGTCTTGGCCGGCCTCCGACGGCTGGTTCTGCGCTTCGCATCCTGCGAAGCACGCTGGACGAGGCGAGGGGTCGGCGACAGCTCGAGGAGCCTTGGGCCGCCCCGGCCCACGCGACGAGACTGTTGCCGCCCCGAAGGCGGATGCACGGTCATCCGAGAACAGAAGGACTGGAGCGGACCTGTAAGCCGGGTTCTGTTCCCCGCGGCCGCGAGCGGCGCGCGGAGTGGCGACCATTTCTCTAGGACGCCGGTCGCCCGGCGTCTCCAGCAGCCGACCCGGAAGGTGGTCGCGACACGGGCCGTATCGCGCCGATGGCCGCCGGGCCGAAACCCGCCGGCATCGAACTCCTTCCTGCTTGGCCTTGCTCCCGATGGGGTTTACCGAGCCAGGCCGGTCACCCGGCCTGCTGGTGAGCTCTTACCTCACCGTTTCACCCTTACCAGGGGAGCGAACTCCCCTGGCGGTCTGTTCTCTGTGGCACTTTCCCTGGCCTCGCGGCCGGTGGGCGTTACCCACCATCGCACCCTGCGGAGCCCGGACTTTCCTCCCGCCGGCAGTGCCTCGGGAGCCCGAAGGCTCCCCGGCCCTGACGGCCGGCGATCGCCCGGTCCGCTCCAGTCCTCCCCCATTCTAACAGCCCGTGGATGAAGTCGGCCGCCGCGGAAGCGCCGCACGGTTGGACCATCCGGAAAATTCTCCCGTTTGAGGCTGCTTCTTGACGATCGAACGACGCCCCGCCTACTTTCGTACTAGGCTTGGAATCAGGATGGCGGCCGGCTGGCTTCGCGTCCGGCCCGCGCGTCCGGCCCGCGCGTCCGGCCCGCGCGTCCGGCCCGCGATTGATTTCACACGTTGACCCACGCCTTCGACTCACACCTTGACTGGCAACCCATGAACGACCGGCAATCAGAACCGATGGCCCCCCATCCTCATCCCGACGCGGCCGGCACGGCGGCCCGCGCACACGCGGCGGTGCCGAACTCCTTCGGCGAACTTCAGCCCGTCGGGGGTGGTGACCCGATCCCGCTGCTGAAGTCCTCTCTCGTCATCGGTCGGCGGGAGAGCTCCGACATCGTCCTGCGGTTTCCCAACGTGTCGGGCACGCACTGTGAATTGACCCTCTCTTCCGGCCACTGGTTCGTGAAGGACCTCGGGAGCAGCAACGGGACCAAGATCAACGGCACCCGGGTCAGCGAAGGGCGGCTCGATCCCGGCGACAAGGTCTCGATCGGCCGGCACGAATACGAGGTGTGCTACGACCCCGGCACGCTCGGGTCGGATGGCGGCGCGCCGCGCCCGCTGCCCCAGCGGGACATCTTCAGCCGGTCGCTCCTCGCGTCCGCCGGACTGGAAGGCCGCCGCGGGCCGCGGCCGGGCCGCCAGCAGCCCTGAGGCGAGCGCCGGCGACCCGGGCGGACTGCTACACTTCCCGGTATGGCGAAGCCACGCAAATTCCGAGCCGAGCTGCGCAAAAACCGCTCGTCCCGCCGTCGTGAGGGCGACCTGACACGGGCCGTGGCCGCTGATCCCGATCGGGCGTCCGACATGGCCTCGTCGGAGCGGATCTCGGGCAAAGGCGACCTCACCCGCAAGCGGACGGTCGTCATCCACCACGACCCCGTCGCCGCGGGCGACGGGCTTGCCGTCGCGCCGCGGGCGGAAGCGACGTGGCGGGGCCGGGTGATGCACGTTCACGGTCTCGACAGTTTCGTCCGCGCGGAGGATGGGCGGCTGGTGCGATGCACCACGCGGCGCCTCCTGCGGACGCTCTCCACCGAACAGCGTCACCCCGTGGCCGCAGGCGACTGGGCATGGGTTCGCAACGAGTCCGGCGGCGGGGTCATCCAGTCGATCGAGCAGCGCCGCAACTCGCTTTCCCGGGCCAGCCGCGGCCGCCGCCACGTGATCGTCGCCAACGTCGACCAGGTCGTGATCGTGGGCAGCGCCGCCATGCCGGGCCTCAAGCCGGCGTTGATCGACCGGCTGCTGGTGGCCGCGGAATCGGCCGGCATCCGGCCACTGATCTGCATCAACAAGATCGACCTCGTCGACGCGGCGCGGTTCGTGCCGCTGGCGGGCGTGTACGCGAGGATGGGCTACCCGACCATCCTCTGCTCCGCCGTCACCGGCGTCGGCATCGCCAGGCTCCGACATGAACTGGCTGGGCGGCTGACCGCGATCGTGGGGCAGAGCGGCGTGGGCAAGTCGTCGCTGCTCAACGCGCTCGATCCGAGCCTCGACCTGCGGGTCGCCGCGGTGAGCCGGGAAAACGAAAAGGGCCGCCACACCACGACCACGGCGCGGCTCATTCCCCACTCGATCGGCGGGGTGCCCGGCGGCTCCTTCGTCGACACTCCGGGCGTCAGGCAGTTCCAGCTCTGGGAGATCGTACCGGCGGAGGTACCGGCGGCCTTTCGCGACCTTCGTTCGATCGCGAACCTCTGCCGGTTTCCCGACTGCACCCATACCCACGAGCTCGACTGCGCCGTCAAGCACGCCGTCGCCGACGGCCTGCTCGACACCCGCCGCTGGGAGAGCTGCTGCCACCTCGCGGCCACGGCCGGCGCCGAGGGCGCCGACGCGACGGGCGATCACGGGCCGAACGGGGACGACGAGTGACGCAACCGCGACGCACCAACAGCGTGCAGAGTGAACGGGCGGTGCTCGTGGGGGTGCTGCTCGATCCGCCCGTCGATCCGGAGCGGCCGCTGGATGAACTCGGCGGTCTCGCCGAGACGGCCGGAGCGCGCGTGGTCGCGGAGCTGACGCAGCGTAGGGATCGCCCCGATCAGACCACCTATCTCGGCAGCGGGAAGGTGACGGAACTGGCGCAGCTCGTCGCGCATCACGACGCGGACGTCGTGATCTTCGACAACGACCTCTCCCCCGCGCAGACCCGCAACCTCGAACGGGAATTGAAGACCAAGGTGCTCGACCGCTCGGAGGTGATCCTCGACATCTTCGCGGCCCGCGCCCGCACCTACGAGGCGCGGCTCGCGGTGGAGCTGGCCCAACTCGAATACTCGCTGCCGCGGCTCAAGCGGATGTGGACCCACCTGTCACGGCTCAAGATGGGCATCGGCATGCGGGGCCCGGGCGAGAAGCAGCTGGAAGTGGACCGGCGGCTGGTCGAGAAACGGATCCACGACCTGAAGGAGGACCTGGCGACGATCCACGGCCGCCGCGAGCGGGAGGTGGCCGCCCGGCACGAGCATCTCACCGTCTCGCTCGTCGGCTACACCAACGCGGGCAAGAGCACGCTCCTCAACCGGCTCACCGGCGCCGACGTGCTCGCCGAGGACAAGCTCTTCGCCACGCTCGACACCCGCACCCGCCGCTGGAAGCTGCCCGGCTGGGGCCCCGTGCTCCTGAGTGACACCGTGGGCTTCATCCGCGACCTGCCCCACCGGCTCATCGCCAGCTTCAAGGCGACGCTCGAGGAGACCCGTCAGGCGGATCTGCTGCTCCACGTGGCCGATGCCTCGAGCCCGCTGGTCGATGCGCAGATCGCCGCGGTCCGCAGCGTGCTCGCCGAATTGGAGGTGGACGACAAGGCCACCCTGCTCGTGCTCAACAAGATCGACGCCGTGGACGACCCGGCGGTGCGAAGCGGCCTCGTGAACCGATACCCCCATGCGATCTGCATGTCGGCACGCTCGGGCGCGGGCCTCGCGCAACTCGAACGCGCGACCACCGCCTGCCTCAGCCGCGGCTTTCGCGACGTCGACATCCGGACCGATCCCGGCAACGGCCGGCTCCTCGCCTGGCTCAACGCCCACGGCGAAGTGCTCTCCCGGCACTTCGTGGAGGATCACGTCACCATCCACTGCCGCATCCCGGCCGCGATGCTCGGCCGCATCCCGGCCGACGAGGCGGTCGTGCGGCCGCACGAGTCGCCTGCCGGCGCGGCCCCCGGCCCATCGATCGGGTGATCGATGCGGAGGAGACGTCGGAATCAGCCATGCACGTGACCCGTTTCCCATGAACCCTTCTCCACCGTCCTCGCCGCCCATGCCGCCGGACCATCCGGACCCGCTCCAGGCAATCGCGTGCCCGGCCTGCTTCGGGGCGATGGCCGTGGGCCCGGACCTGCTGGGCCGGGCGGCGGAGTGCCCGCTGTGCGGCAGCGGCTTCCGCGTGCCGTCGGCGGGCGTTGGCGATCCGCCGCCGCGGCTCGCCTCGCCACCTGCCGACGATACGTCGATGCCGCGCCGGCGGAGGCCGAAACGGGTGAGCGAAACGCGGTCATCCGTCCCGCCGGAAGCGGCCGAGCCTGCGCCGCGGCGATCCAGTTTTCCGTACGAGCCGCCCCGCGCGGCGGAGCCGGATACGGCCCCGCCGCCGGAGCCTGCCGATGGCGAGGCGTCACCCCCCCCGACCCACCCGGCCGAGATGCAGTTTCAGGAACCGGTCCGCACGATCGTCAGCGGCGATCGTGTCGTCACGCTGCACCGCCTGTCGCCCGAGGAGAAGTCGGTCCGCCGCGCCCGCCGCAACGTCGTCATGCTGCTGACGGGGGTGTCGCTGCTGATGGCGATCGTGCTCCTGCTGGGCAGAAAGCGTCGCGGGCACCGCTCACGCCAGTGATTCCCCGATGGCGAGCAGATCCTCGGCGTCGAGGCAGATCTCGTTTGATTCGAACAGCCGCCGGATCGCGGCGCGGTGGATCTTCATCTTCGTGCCACCCACGCCCAGCGCACCGTAGACGACGGCCGCGCCGTCCTGCCGCGCCTTGTCGGTGGCGGCGACTCCCGCGATGCCCGCGGGCGGCACGGCGTTGAGGTCGATCAGCACCCGTGCCCGGCCCGCCGCCGCGCGGCCGGCGGCGTCGAGGAGCGTCACCCCCGCGGCGCCCGCCGCCACGATCAGATCCGCGGCGGCAAGCGCGGCGGATAGCGGCGTTCCACCGACCACGGCCCCCGCGGCATCGACGGGCGCGAGCCGACCGTCGGGCACGGCGGCGGCGATCCGCCCGCAGACCTCGGCGGCCCGAGCCAACGACCGCGACGCCACCGTCACGGCCACGCCCTTGCGGGCGAGGAGCCGCGCGACCCGCTGCCCCACCGGGCCGGTGCCGCCGAGCACGACGGCCCGCAGCGTCGCCGCGGCAGCCCGATCGACGAGCGGCATGTGCCTGCCGGCTGCCACGACGGCGGCACTGGCGGTGGTATTCGCGCCGGCTGGATCGAGCAGCACGCTCACCCGTACCGGCCCGAAGAACGTCTGACGCACCCGGGCGAACACGGCCTCGGCGGCGGCGACGTCGGAGCCGCCCACGAAGATCGCCGTCGCAGCCAGATCCGCGCCGCCGCGGGTGAACATCGCCCCGTGCACGAGCGGCACGGCGGCGTCGGGCGTGACGTTTCCATGCCGCAGCAGGACCTCGGCCCCGGCATCGACGGCCACCACCGCGTCGAACGTGCTCGGCTGGGGATCGCAATCGAGCTGAATCAGGATTTTCCTGGCCATGGCGAGGCTCCCAAAGGCACAAAAGCGACGCCCGCCACAAGGGCGGGCGTCGCGATGCCAACTCTTGCCGAGAGGTCAAAAGCCACGGAAAGGATGCGCTGCCTTGTCCTTGCCGGCGACCATCTCGTCCACCGTGGGCTTGCCGTGCATCGCGTTGGAGATGGCATCGACCGTGGCCTTGTAGTTGTACTCGTAGATCTTCTTGTCGTCCTCGGCGAGCCAGTGGATGAACACGCCGCAGACGATGACGAGGTGCTCGGCCTCGGCCTTGGGGATCACGCCGCTCGCGACGCTGTCGGCAACGGCCTTGGCGACGGCGGCCTGCGCCGGTCCGAACATCTGCACCGCCTGCTTGGCGCCCTTGATCGTGACCTTGGTGATCATGACGGTGGCGGGCTTGACGGCCAGGTTCGGCGTGAGCACGGCGAGCAGGTTCGAATGCCCCTCGCTCTGGCGGGCCAGGGCATTGGCGAAGGCCACGCCCACCGGGCCGTCCTTGCTGCCGATCAGAAGATCGATATGGGCGATCTCGTTGCCGTCGCCTGCGAGTGCCTCACCTATGTACATCGACATAATCACTGGTCTCCTTTCAAGAGGGTTCTGCATACCGTGCAATGGAGGGCCGAGGATACCGGTTTGTCACCGGTCCTTCAAACCCGGACCGCTCGGCCCCGGTGTCCGCGGCCGGCGGCGGCCCGCGCCGCAGCCCGCAGACAGGTGACCACCTTGATCCGTCACGACATCACCGCCGGCCTTGACGATACCGCGGCCGTACGGCAGACGTCTTCCCGCCCGCTCGTGATCTTGGGCGCCAGCGCCCGCGCACTGGCACAATCAGCCCTGCGAGCCGGCTTTGAGCCATACGCGTCCGACCTGTTCTGCGATCTCGACCTGCAGGCGACGGCACGGCAGGCCGTGCAGGCGGCGGCGGGCTACCCCTGGAGCCTCGGCAAGGCGGCCGCCGGCTTTCCTCCCTCGGCGCCGTGGTGCTACACGGGCGCCCTCGAAAATCATCCCGACCTCGTCGATTGCATCGCGAAGACCAGGCCGCTGGCGGGCAATGCGGGCGACGTCCTCCGCCGACTGCGTGATCCCGTCGCGCTCGCGTCGGCGGCCGCCGACGCAGGGCTGGCGTTTCCCGAGACGCTGCTCTCGGCTCAGGGGGTGCCCGAAGACGGCTCGTTTCTCCTGAAGCCGCTCGCCGGTGCGGGCGGCCGTGGCATCCGCCCTTGGACGCGGTCCCTGGCCGCGGATCCGGCACTCGGCGGCATGCGGGCGGGACGAGCCCATGTCTGGCAAAGGCTTACGGCCGGGAAGCCTTTCTCGGCGGCCTACTGCCTGTCGGCGGGCAGGCCGCGTCTGGTGGGGCTCGCCCGCCAACTGATCGGGGAGCCGTGGTGCCATGCCGACCGCTTCGCCTGGTGCGGGGCGGTGGTCTCGAGTCCCGCAGCCTCCGGGCCGGTGCACGACCGGCTGGCCGCCCGGCTCGAACCGCTCGGCGAACTGCTGGCGGAACGGTTTCGTGCCATCGGCCTCGTCGGAGTCGACCTGCTCGTCGCTGCCGATGGGCGGGTCACCGTCGTCGAGGCCAACCCCCGACCGACGGCTTCGATGGAACTCTACGAGCGGTCGGGAGCGGGCTCGATCGCAGGCTGCCATCTGGCGGCCTGCGGATTCGCCCTGCCCACCGTCTCATCGGGCGGGCAGCCGCCCCCGCAACCGGCGGCGACGTGGGCCAAGGCCGTGCTCTTCGCCACCAGTCCGAAGCCCGTCTCGCAACCGCTGATCGATGGGTTGAGCGGGAAGGCGGCCATCTGGACGGAGGCCGACGGCGGCTGGCCCGCCGTGGCTGACATTCCCCGTCCCGGGCAGGTGATCCCGTCGGCCGCCCCCGTGGTGACGATCTTCGCCGCCGGCCACTCCGAAGCAGACGCGCTCGAGCGCCTCCGCGACCGCGTCACGCACGTCGACGCGATGTTCGGGCACGCACTGCCGGAACGAGGAGGAGAAGAATGACGAAAAGCGAAAGCGGGGAGCTGGTTGGGGGGTCGCGCGCAGACGCCGGTGAACTTTGACTGAACGCGTTGACTCACCATTTCCGTGGAGTATGCGACGTCAAAGTCCGCCGGCGGCGAGCACGTGCCCCCGACCAGCGGCGCGCACAACTTCATCGCAAGACCGGCGGTCGGCCCCTCACCCCGCCATGCGGCGAGGCAGCGTCGCGGCGGCCGGTGCGCCCGACCAGACGTAGTGCATCAGGTACGCGTCTTCGGTCGTATCCTGGTAGAAGTCCTTGAGCACCGAGATCGCGCGGAAGCCCACCGAACGGAAGAAGAGCTGGGCCGGGAGATTGGTCTCCCGCACCTCCAGCACGATCCGGCTGCGTCGTTCCGGCGTCAGCTTGCCGACCAGCTTCTCCATCATCCGCGTGCCGATGCCGAGCCGCCGATGCGATCTGGCCACCGCGAAATTGAGGACGTGCAGGCGGCTGCGGTGCAGCTCATAGATCATGAAGGCGACCACCGACTCGCCGGACTCCGCCACCATGCCGATGCAGTTCCGCTGCCGCAGGCACCGGGTGAAGTCCTCGTCGGACCAGGGAAACTCGAAGGCCTCCTGCTCGAGACCGAGCACCTCGCGCATGTCGCGACGGATCATCCAGCGGATGTGGATCCGCAGGCGTTCTTCCTGCTGTGCGATTCTCACGTGTACGAGACTCCCTGCGTCGTTGATCACAA
>JBIIYN010000230.1:0-6372 GCA_044346795.1 Pirellulales bacterium | reverse complement strand
AAGCGTCCGGTTGCCATGCAGTGGCGACTCGTCCGCATCCATCGACCAGGCAGCAGGCGATGGGGGGCGAACCGTAGCAGGCGACCGAGCCGCGTCCAAGAGCTATCCGGCCAGCCCGCCGACCAGCTTTTTTCCCCGAAGAAGCCGGTGAAAGGCCGCCTTGACCCTCCCTGCCACGGCTCCTACCCTCCCGGCCGTCATGTCGGAAGAAACCGCCGCTCGGACGGCAGGGCGGACCCGCCCCGCCGAGCGACCGTGAAGCCCGGGCCCGTGAAGCCGAAATTGGTGGCGGAATGCACGACGAAGATTCACCGTACGACGGCCGGCCGAACGCCACGCCGTGGCTCGCCTGGCTGCTGTTCTGCCCGGTCGCGGCGGGCCTGATCGGCTGCGCAGGGCCCGCCATCCGCAGCCAAAGCCCCGAAGTCGAGGCGTTGGCTGCGCTCGAGGCCGACACGAAGCTGATCGGCGACTATGCGGCCGCCTGGGGACTCAACGCCCAGCGGATCGAACGGGCCGCGCTCATCACCGGCCTGGCCGGCACCGGCAGCGACCCCGCGCCCAACGCCCAACGCCAGTCGCTCATGGCCGACATGCAGGCCAGGGGCGTGGTGGAGCCAAACGCACTGCTGGCGTCCCCCTCCACCTCGCTCGTCTGGGTGCACGGCTACCTGCCTCCCGGCGTGCGCCGCGGTGATCGCTTCGATGTCCACGTCGAGGTGCCGCCCGATTCCGAAACCACCAGCCTCGGCGGCGGCTGGCTGATGGAAACGAGGCTGGCCGAGATGGCCGTGCTCGGAAGCCGGATCCGCGACGGTCACGTGCTGGGCATCGCGGAGGGCCCGCTGCTCGTCGACCCGGTCTCGACCGGCACGCTCGACCCGGTGTCGAAGCTCCGCGCCAAGGTGCCCGGCGGCGGCGTGGCACTGCAGTCACGACCGATCGGCCTGATCCTCGCCCCGGAGCACCGCTCGGTCGGGCTCTCGAAGCGGATCGGCGACTGCATCAACCGGCGGTTCCACACGACGATCCGCGGGGCCAAGCGGGGCGTCGCGACCCCGAAGACCGACCGCTTCATCGAGTTGGAAATTCCCCCCGTGTACGCCGACAACCTCGGCCGATACATCCGGGTGGTGCGCAGCATGGCCGTGGTCGAACCTGCCGGTGGTCGCCACGCCAGGCTCGAACTGCTCCGCCGGCAACTGTCCGATCCGGTCACGGCCCCCGGCGCGGCGATCCGCCTCGAAGCGATCGGCAGGGATGCCGTGCCCATGCTCCGCGAGGCGCTCGAGTCGAAGGATGCCGAGATTCGCTTCGCCGCCGCGGAGGCGCTCGCCTATCTCGGGGAATCGGCCGCCGCGGCCGCTCTCGCGGAGGCGGCCACCAGCCTGCGCAGCGCCCGCCCCGCGGCCCTCGCCGCGCTCGGCACCCTCGACGACGCGAACGGCATCGACGCGCTGCGTTCACTGCTGACCAGCCAGAGCGCCGAAACCCGCTACGGCGGCTTCCGGGGACTGTGGAGGATCGACCCGACCTCGCCCCTCGTGCGAGGCGAACGCCTCGGCGACGCCTGCTCGCTGCACGTGCTCGACGTGAAGGGGCCGCCGATGGTGCACGTCACCCGCAGCCGGCGGCCGG
This sequence comes from Pirellulales bacterium, assembly GCA_044346795.1. Taxonomy (GTDB): domain Bacteria; phylum Planctomycetota; class Planctomycetia; order Pirellulales; family UBA1268; genus CAMCQY01. The sequence continues at coordinate 4,734 of JBIIYN010000230.1, read as the reverse complement.
AGATCGTGCTCTTCGGCACCGAACATCCCGTGGCCGACGGCCTGCGGGCCGAGGCCGGACCGACGATCGTGGTGGTGGTCGACGGCCCGACGGCGCTCGTCAGCCGCTTCGTGGCCGGTGAGCCCGACCAGCAGAGCGACGTGCCCGCCCGCGTCGAGACGATCATCCGTGCGATCGTGGAACAGGGCGGCACCTACCCCGACGTCGTGCAGTTCCTCCAACAGGCCAGCTCCCACCACGCGTTGAAGAGCCGTCTGGTCTTCGATGCCGTCGCCGAGGAGGACGGCCGCATGACCGTGCATGAAGAGGCTTCCCTCCGCAACCGCGACATTCCCACAGCCCCCCCCGACGACGAGTCCGCCGACGCGGCGGAGTCCACGGACGAGTCCTCATGAGCAGGCTTCAGGCACTCGAGCTGTTCGGCTTCAAGAGCTTCGCCGACCGGACACGCTTCGAGTTCCCCGCGGGCATCACGGCCGTCGTCGGTCCGAATGGTTCGGGCAAGTCGAACGTCGTCGATGCCATCAAGTGGGTGCTCGGAGAGCAGTCGGTCCGCAGCCTGCGCGGCCGAGACATGACCGACGTGATCTTCGCCGGATCGGGCGGCCGCAAGCCGCTCAATGCGGCGGAAGTGTCGCTCGTCTTCGACAACGCCGACGCCCTGTTCGCCAGCGCCGCCCCGCAGGTGCAGATCACCCGTCGCGTCTACCGGAGCGGTGAGAACGAATACCTCATCAACGGCGAGATTTCGAGGCTTCGCGACATCCGCGAACTGTTCTCCGGCACGGGTGCCGCCGCCGAGGCCTACAGCGTCATCGAGCAGGGCCGGGTCGACGCCCTGCTCGTGGCCTCGGGCCGCGAACGTCGTGCCGTGTTCGAGGAGGCGGCCGGGATCACCCGCTTCAGGCTGAGGCGGACCGAGGCGCTCCGCCGGCTGGAACGCAGCGAGCAGAACCGGCAGCGTCTCGCCGACATCGTCGGGGAGGTCTCGAGCCGGCTCGAGACCGTGCGTCACCAGGCGGCCCGGGCCCGCCGCTGGCAGCTCTTGACCGATCACCTGCGGACCCTCAGGCTCGCCGCCGCGGCGCAGGATCTCGCCCGCGTCGACGCCGCGGTGACCCTCGTCGAACAAAATCTCACCGCGGCCCGCGATGCGTTCACCGCGGCCGAAACCGCCGCCCAGACCGCCGCCGCCACCGCCGCGACGCTCGCGGAGGCCGAGGCCGAGTTGCAGCCGAAGCTGGAGTCGTCGCGGGCGGCGCTCGCCGCGGACGGGGCCCGGGCCGCGGCCGCGGCGGCCACCCTCGCCGTGCTCTGGAACCGGCACGGCGAACTCGACGCCGAACGGGGCCGGCGCGAAACCGATCTCCGGCAGGCCGGCCGCGATCATGCCGCCGCCGGCGCGGCTGTCGACGCCGCTCGGGCGGACGTTCGGCTGATCGAGGCGGAGGCGTGCGGCCTCGCCGCGCGGCTGGCCGCCTGCGAGCAGGCCGCCGCCGGTTCGCACGAGCATGCCGCACGGGCCAGGCAGGCGGTCGCGGACCGTTCGGCCGCCGTGGAGGAAATCGCGCGGTCGCGCCAGCGGCTGCAGTCGGACCACGATCGCGCCGCCGCCCGCGTCGAGGAGTCGCTTCGCGTCGCCGACTCGTGGCGGAAGAGAATCGACGCGGCCCGGCTGCAACGTGCCAGGCTGTCCGAGTCGTCATCCACGTGGGAGGGCACGATCGCTTCGCTGTCCCAGCGGCTGACCGCCGTCGAACGCGAACTGGAAACGCTCGACGTCACGCACCGCGAGCGTTCGGAGGCCGTCGATGCCGCATGGCAGGCGCTGGCCGGCTGGCAGGCCAAGCTGGAGGCCTGCCGCGTGCGCCGCACCATGCTCGGTGAGATGATCGACCGCCAGGAGGGATTCTCCGACGCCGCGCGACGCCTGCTTGCCCAGACAGGTTCCGCGCACGCGGTGCCCGGGCTGATCGGACCGCTCGCGGATCTGGTCGACGCCGACGTCTCATGGGCACCGCTCGTCGATCTCGCGCTCGGCACGCTGGGGCAGTCGCTCGTCGTCGATTCGCTCGAAGACCTCGTCCGCTGGCAGGCCGACTGGTCGGTGACGGACGAGGCCCGCGGCGTGCTCGCCGCCGGCGGCCGCATCGGATTCCTGTCGTCCCGGCCGCAGCGGCACGCTCCAGCGTTCACCGCCGACGGACAGCCTGGCGTCGTCGGCCGGCTCGACCGGCTGATCGGCCTGGTCGATGATCCCGCCGCCGACACCGGACCGTCCGGCGGGCAGCGGCTGGTAGCCGGCCTGCTGGGCAGGGTCTGGGTGGTGGAGCGGCTTGCCGACGCCCTGCCGCTCGTCGCCGCGGCCGACCCCGATACGCTCTTCATCGCCCGCGGCGGCGAGTGCCTCTCGGCCAGAGGCGGACTGGAGGTCGGGCAGCCCGCCGCCGCCACCGGGCTGGTCGCGCGGCGCAGCGAACTCAGATCGCTCGATCAGAGGCACGAGGAGCTGACCCGCACGGTCACCGAGGCCGGCGACCTGATCGAGCGACTGCAGGCGGAACTCGAGGCGACCAGGCAGGACATCCGCCAGGGCCAGTCGCGCCGGCAGCAGGCCGCGGAACGCGTCGCCTCGTCGCGTGCCGAGTTCGATCGCACCGCCCGCGAGCAGGTTGCCGCGGAGGAGGCCGTCGCCGCGATGGAGGCGAGCCTGCGCGACGCCGAACGGGAGACGCTGGACCTGGTCGCCGTCCGTGACGCCGCGCGTGCCGCGGTGGAGCGGGCCGACGACGACCTCGCGGAGGCCCGGCGCCTGCTCGGCCGGGTGCGCGACGACATCGACACCCTCGACCGGTCGCGAAGCGAGGTGCTCGACGAGATTCATCGGCTGCGGGTCGGACAGGCCACCTGCGCGGAGCGGCTGGCGCGGGCGAACGACGCCGTGCGATCACGGCTCGCCGACCTCGAATCCCGCCACGCCGGCCTGGAACAGGCACGCCTGCTCAGGCACGACGCGGACCAGCGGCAGGGCGTCGTCGATCTCGAACTCCTCGCCGCCTCCTCCGCCCACGCCGAGGCGATGGTGGCCGCGGAGCGGTCGGCGGCCCTGTTGACGACGCTCGCGGCCGATCAGGAACGGGTCGGCGGCGGCCGGAGGGCGGTCGCCGCGGCCCTCGAACAGGCGCGGGCCGAGGCGGCCCGGCTCGCCGAAACGATCCATGCGCACGAACTGGAGGCGGGCGAGGCACGGCACGGTCGCCTGCGGATCATCGAACGCATACGCGACGACTACGACATCTCCATCGAGGAACTGGTGGCCAGGCAGGCCGCCGAGACACAGGATTCCGGTGAGGCTGCCGCCGACCCGCCGGCGGCCGACGCTCCGGTCATCCCGGCGGACCGCGGCGAGCTCGACGCGACGATCGAGACCCTGCGGCGCAAGCTCGCCTCGATGACCTCCGTCAACATGGAGGCGCTCGCCGAAGCCGAGGCGCTCACGGAACGGCTCACGGGCCTCGAGGCCCAACTGGCCGACGTCACGAACGCGAAACTCGCGATCGAGCAGCTCGTGGCCCGCATCGACGACGAGAGCCGGCGGCGGCTGGGCGAGACGATCGAGACGGTGCGCGGCCACTTCCGCGAGCTGTTCGAAAGGCTCTTCGGCGGCGGCCAGGCCGACATCGTGCTCGAGCCGGGGGTCGACCTCCTGGAGACCTCCGTCGAGATCGTGTCGCGGCCGCCGGGTAAGGAGCCTCGCAGCATCTCGCTGCTCTCCGGCGGCGAGAAGACGATGACCTGCGTCGCCCTGCTGCTGGCGATCTTCCGGTCGCGGCCCAGCCCGTTCTGCGTGCTCGACGAGGTCGATGCGGCGCTCGACGAGGCCAACATCGACCGGTTCGCCGGGGTGCTCCGCGACTTTCTCTCGTCGACGCAGTTCATCGTCGTCACGCATTCCAAAAAGACGATGGCCGCCGCCGACACGCTCTACGGCATCACCCAGGAGGAGTCGGGCGTATCGAAACGGATCGCGGTGCGGTTCGAGGCGGCGGCCGCCACCACGGCCCGGCCGGCCAGAAAGGCCGCTTGAACGGCCGCTTTCCGCCGGCGTCCCCGGTGCCACCGGCGTTTCCCCCAAGAACGGCTCAAGTCTCACGACGTGATCTTTCGATCTAACCCTCGTACGGTCATGCCGCGAACGTGTCCGGGTGAAAACCGGGACGCGGCCGCGGGCTGAAGCAGGGGGGGATACCTGCGAGTCATGGAACCGGCCGACGACGTCTGCGGACGTTCGTCGTGTCCCGCGTTCCCTCTCACACCCCCTCCCGGCGCTTCCATAGCCGGCCTTCGTGGGGTCGACGGCGCGGTCGGTTCCACGGCGAAACATCCGCGTCATGGGGGGCTGGGTTCCGCTGCTCAGAAGGGTGCGGGCTGGCCAGGACAGTTCCGGACACGAATGATCCACATGGAGTCCAAGTGATGAAGGTTTTCACGACAGGCCAGGTCGCCAAGATCTGTAAGGTTGCTCCCCGCACGGTGAGCAAATGGTTCGATTCCGGTCGGCTCAAGGGCTACCGCATCCCGGGCAGCCAGGATCGCCGCATCCCGCGGGAGTACCTGATCAAGTTCCTCAAGGAGCACGGCATGCCACTGGGCGACCTCGAGGACGAGGCGATGGCGAAGGTGCTGCTGGTCGGCCAGGACCAGGTGCTGATCGAGAACCTCAAGAAGCACCTG
>JBIIYN010000065.1:0-14638 GCA_044346795.1 Pirellulales bacterium | reverse complement strand
TTCCTATCGATGACCGTGACCGCCCCGCGGGGCGGTGTCGCGGGGCGGCCCCTGCTAGGCGACCGTCTCCGCGAGCAGCCGACGCAGCTGGTCGCGCAGGTAGGCCTTCACCTCCCGCGCGGCGTCCATCGTCAGCGCCTTTTCCGCAATCGCGCGGCATTCGGCGGCCGAAACACTTCGGCACACCTGCTTCACTTCGGGGATGGCGCTGGCAGGCACGCTCAGTTGCCTCAGGCCCAGTCCCAGAAGCAGCTGCGTGTACATCACGCTGCCGCTCATCTGACCACATACCGTGGCCGGCACGCCGGCCTCCGCCGCCACGTCCAGCGAGCGGCGCAACAGCCGCAGCACCGCCGGATCACAGGCGTTGTAGAGGTCGGCGACCTCCTTGTTGCCCCGATCGACCGCCAGCGTGTACTGGATCAGGTCGTTGGTGCCGATCGAGACGAAATCGACCTCCTTGATGAATGCGTCGAGCATCATCACGGCGGCCGGCGTCTCCACCATCATGCCGACGGGCATCTTCGGATTGAAGGCGATGCCGTGTTCGGCCAGGTCTTCCATCACGTCGGCCAGCACCATGCGGGCCTGGCGCAGTTCGACGATCGTGGAGATGAGCGGAAAGAGCACCCGCACGTCCCCCAGGGCGCTGGCCCGGAGGATCGCCCGCAGCTGCGTGCGAAACATCGGCAGCTGCCGCAGCGAGAGCCGGATGCTCCGCAGGCCGAGGCAGGGGTTACGCTCCTCTTCCGACTTCGTCTCCGTGAGCATCTTGTCGGAGCCCAGGTCGAGCGTGCGGATCACGACGGGCATCCCCGGCATCGCCTGCACCACGTCGCGGTAGGCGGCGAAGTGATCCTCCTCGGTCGGCTCCCGCCGGCTCGTCAGATAGAGAAACTCCGTGCGGTAGAGGCCGATGCCGTCGCACCCTCGGCTCAGGCACTGTTCGGCCTCGCTGGGAAACTCGATGTTGCCGGTGATCTGGATTCGCACGCCGTCGCTGGTCACGGCCGGCAGGTCGCGGAGCCGGTCGAGCTTCTTGGCGACGGTGCGGGCCGCCTCCACCTCGATCCGGTAGCGGGCGATCGTCTCCTCGTCGGGCTGGAGGATCACCACGCCCTGGTTGCCGTCGAGGATCACCGGCTCGCCCCCCGACACGTCGGCCAGGAACGGCCCGATGCCCACCACCGCGGGAATCTCGAGCCCCTCCGCCACGATCGCCGTGTGGCTGCCGGGCCCACCCAGTTCGGTGGCGAAGCCCTGCACGAACCGCCGGTCGAGGTTGGCCGTCTCGCTGGGGGTGAGGTTGTGGGCCAGCACGATCACCGGCTGCGAGATCGCGGCGAGCGTCTCCCGCCGCTGCCCCAGCAGGTTGCGCAGCAGGCTCTTCTCGATGTCGTAGATGTCGTGCGCCCGCTGGGAGATGTGGTTGTCGAGATTCTGAAACACCTTCGCGTAGCGGCGGAGCGTGCGGCTGACGGCGTACTCCGGCCACCAGTTGCGGTCGCGGACGGCCGTGGCCAGCTCCTGCTGGAGCTTGGAATCGTGCAACATCGCCAGGTGGGCGTCGAAGATGGCGGCATACTGCTCGCCGAGTTCGGCCCGGATCGCGTCCCGGTTCCGCTCGATTTCGCGGGCCGTCTCGGCGACGGCGTGGTTGAGCCGAGCGAGTTCCGTGTCGACGGCGCTCCGCTCCACGAAGCGGCGCGGGATCCGAAAGCCTTCGCTGTCGAGGACGAGCGCCTCGCCGATCGTGACGCCGGGCGATACGGCGATTCCCTGGAGTTTCAGCATGGGGGCGCAATTCGCCCGCGGGCTGCTGCGGGCCGGCCAGGGAGATCGCACGCGCACCATGGCGGCGATCGGGATCCCTGCGACACGCGCGCCTCGCGGCTCGTTGCTGCTCCTTTGTCGTGTTGTGTGGACTGCGTGTGGACTGGTTGTGACGAGCCTGGCCGAGCCGACCGCCGATCGGCACTAGCACCGTTTTCCGGCCTGTGATTCTGTTCTTCCGCCTGCCAGGCCTTCCGTCTGTTCCTGTTCGTTGAAATTGCGGTCGAAGAGGCTGCCGATCGCCTCGAGCGCCTCGCGGGCGTCGGGCCCCGTCGCCTCCACGACCAGTCGCGTGCCCGCCTCGGCGGCGAGCGTGAGCACCTCGAGGATGCTCTTGCCATCGACCCGCTGCGACTCACTGAGCAACTCGATCCGTGACTGCCATTTGCGGGCCTCGCGCGCAAGCTGGTCGGCAGGCCGGGCATGCAGGCCCTGCGGCATCCCGACCACGACTTCACGCGACACCATCTGCTCACTCATTGCTGTTTTGTCTTCGATCGACCGCTCGTCGGCGGCACCGCATCGGGCACGACCCGCCTCCACCGCCGCGGTCACGACGCCACGCCGTGGCTGTCGGCCTCCTCCAGCAGGTGCTGGATGTCAACCGGCCCCTTGGCGTTCTTGAGCTGCCGGCAGAACGCATCGTCACGCAACTGGCGGGATATGTTCTCCAGCGCCCGCAGGTGATCGCCCGGCCGATCGGGCGGCGACACGAGCAGGAAGAACAGCTGCACGGGTTCGCCGTCGAGGCTTTCGAAGTCGACGCCTCCGTGGCTGACGGCCACCGTGCCCACCAGCCGGCTGACGCTCGGGTGCTTCGTGTGAGGAACGGCGACGCCGCGGCCGATGCCGGTGCTGCCGAGATCCTCCCGCTTCATGATGGCCTTGACGATGCTTTCCAGATCGCCCGCGCCGATGCTGCCGGCGTCGACGAGAGACTGGGCCATCTCACGGATGACACCCTCCTTGGTGCCGGCGTCGAGATGCGACCGGATCGCATCAGGGGCCACGAAATCGGAAAACTTCATGCGTTCGCGTTCAGGATCCGCGCGTGGCGGGCACGTGCTTCTGATCCAGAACCTTCTCCTTGTGTTTTCTCAGCTGTTGCTCGAGCTTTTGGATGGCCCCGTCGACGCTGCGCCACAACTGCCCGGAGTGCTCGTGGGCGACCATGTCGTGGAAGTGTTCCGCCGAGGCGATGATTTCCACCGCCGGCAGCGCCTCGTTTTCGAGGTCGACGGTCACGTTCAGGGCCGTGAGCCGGTTGAAATACCGCTTCAGACGGGAGACCTTCGATACGATTTTCGACTGCGTGGCGCCGCTCAGGTGACCGTGCCGGGCTGAAACGTTGACTTGCACGCGGGCATTCCTCACTGGCCTGACTGGCTTGAAGTTTCCTGCCAGCCTCTCGATCCGGCGATCATAGCACCCCTCTCGCCGCCGACACAAACCATCCGCGTGCCGCGGCCCTCGCCCGCGAAAATGACGCCGTTTCTCACTCCGCCGCGTCGCCGCCGGCCCCGTCGCCCACCGGCGGCACGGCGTCGGTTGAGCCGCGGGACGACCGGCGGATGAGCCCCCGCTCCAACTGGTTGCGCCACCAGGCCACGCCCTCGCGCCGCATGTCGGGCAGGCCGTCGGGACGGTACCGGGCGCGATCCACGGCGGAAGGCCGCGTGATGTCGGCGAGTGCCTTGATCGCGTACCTCCGCACGATCAGGCTCGGGTCTTCGAGCGCCTCGACGATGGCGCGATCGGCTCCCGCCGCCAATTCTTCGTCGGTCACTCCCCTGGCCAGCGCCCACAGCACGTCGGCCTTGCCATGCGGCCCACGGTCGGCGAACGACTCGTACAGCCGGGCGGCGGCGTTGCCACCGCGGGCCAACGCCAGCGGCACGGTCGCGGCCTCGAGTTGCGACCATTGCCGCGGCTCCAATTTCTTCCCGGGCGACTCGGCCGAGAGCTGCTCCACGAGGTCGTCGAACGATCCGATCAGGGCCAGCGTCGCCGCGGCCAGCGCCCGGTTTTCAGCCCGCTTGTCGGCGGCCATCTCCCGCAGGGCCCGCGCCAACGGAACCGTGGCGGCAACCTTGGCTACCAGCACCTCGCCGGCCGCCTTCTCCAGCCGGTCGGGCCTCACGCCCGACTCGATCCAGGCCGGCATCGAGGGCAGGCGGGCCACCGCCACGCGGTCCGGCGTCCGGCTGGACCATTCGAGCACCATGCCGGCGTCGAGCATGCCCTGGGGCTCGATGCCCTCGAGCGGCTTCTCGATCGGCAGCCCCTCCGCGGTGGTCTGCCGCCAGGCAAGGCCCCGCGAGGCGATGATCCGCGACCGCACCACGCTCGGCGTGCTGGCGGGATCCGCGCCGGCGGTCCGATCGAGATCCACGCCGATGGCGACGGGGTTGAGCAGGCCGCCATCGACGGCGCCCGTCATCCCGGCAGCCGAGATTCCCAGCCGCGCGTCGGCCCGACTGGCCCTGGCGACGGCGCGGCCGAACACGACCTCGAGGCGGGGCGTGCCGTCGGGGTCGAGCGACAGCACGGCGCGGGTTTCCGGCAGCAGGCGGATCGTCACCCCGCGCACGTGCAACTCGGGCTGGCAGGTCGGCGGCACGAGCAGGTCTTCCTGCTTGGCGAGTGGCGAGCCCGTCGGGAAAAACGTCCATTCGCCAGGTTCGGCGGCGTCGCCGCTCTCGGCCATCCGCAGGAGCACGCCATCGCCCCCCACGAATCCCATCGCCCCCGACGAATCCGCATCGGGCTCGGCGGCAACACCCGGTGCCCGAGCCGCGGCCGCGTTGTCGGCCGCCGGCCGCGGCACGGCCGCATCGTCGGCCGCCGGCTGTGGCGCGGCTGCCGGCGCCGCGGCCATCGCAACCGCCGGGGGCGGTGCGGGTGCGGCCGCCTCGGGCTCCGATGGCTGGGAGTCCGGTGGCTCTGGTTGCTCTGGTCCGGGTGGCACGGCCTGCGCGACGGCCTCCGCCGCCGGAGCCGGTTCGGCCGGCGGTTCGACTGCCGCCGGCGGTGGGACGGCCTCCTCGGCCCGCGCCACTTCCGGCGGCCGGCGGCCGCCGCGGCCGGTGAGCGTGCCGCGGAAAAGCGACCAGGTGAGCAAGCCCACAAGCGCGAGCAGCAGGGCGGTCGCGACCGACGCTGACACCCAGGCCATGGTCGCGGACCGCGGTGCCGCAGACCGACGGGGCGGCGGCTCTTTGTCGCCGCCACGCTGGGCAGTGCCACCGCTCATGGTGAACTCGCCGTTACTCGACGGCGCCACGGCCATGGCCTGTCGAATGGCTCGCGCCAAGGCGACCGACTCGTTCGGCCCGGTGCCGCTCCCATCCGCCGCGTCCTGCTCCACGGCCGCCCGATCCTGCAGCCCCGACAACAGTCCCAGCAGCCGCTGATGGATCCGTTCGCGTTCCTCTGCGAAGAGTTTTTTGGCACGGGTGGAGTCGCGGGACAACTCGGCAAGCAAGCCGTGGCAGGCGGCCACCTCCGCCAGGTGCACCTCCGACTCGATGCAGATCCGCTCGAAGGCCTCCAACTGCTCAGACACCAGACAGTTGTCGAGATACTCGGCCACCGAGTTGGCGTCTTCCCCGAGGCCGCGACCTGCGGGCTTGGGGGCCCCGATCGCGGACCGGCCGACGGCCCCGCGGATGCGTTCGACGAGATGCGTGGCCGTCACGCTGGCCGACACCTTCGCGCCCAGCTGCTGCTGTTCGTCGTCGGGCAGCACGCCGTCCAGCCAGGCGAGAAGTGTTCTGAGGGTGAGTCGCATGGGTGTCGCTCCGGGGCCGCGGTGTGGATGGGGAGCACCGGCTCCCGATACAAACAGTGGCGTCCGGCCGGAATTTTCGTAAAAAAATCGAAAAACCCTGAAAAAAGGGCGAACTCCACGAGGCGTCGATCCGTATTCCCGCACGTTGCGTAGAAGGAGATGCGCAGACGAGCCGTTTCGGCGGACTACACTTCAATCGCCGCGGACAACACCTGGGACGGCACCTCAAGCCGTTCGATCCATGACCGCCATGCCCCGACACCGTCGCCAGGCCATCCTCCGGGAGGCCTCCGGCTACATCGAACTGGGTGAACTGCTCGTGGAGCAGGATCGGCCCCTCCCGCCGAGCGCGCAGAAGCTGCTGCATCGCGGGCTCGGCCTGCTCGCCCTGCTGCCGGAGCCGACGCGATCCAAGCCGGCTGCGAAGATCATCGAGGGGGAGGCGCTGCGGGCCCTGGGGAGCTTCGAGGCGTCGCTCGACGCGCTGCGGCTGGTGGCGGAGCGAGAGCCCAGGCGTCTGGAGGCATGGCTGGGCATGGGCTGGTGCCTCAAGCGGCTGGGGCGGCTCGACGAGGCGATCCTCGCCCTCGAGCAGGGGCTCCATGCCTCTCCCCGCGAACCGATCCTGCTCTACAATCTGGCCTGTTATCATTCACTGGCGGGTCGCGTGCCGGCGGCCATCGAGCACCTGACCAAGGCCATCTCGCTTGACGACCGCTATCGGGATCTCACCACGGCTGAGCCCGACTTCGATCCGATCCGTGGGGATCCGCGGTTCGTCGCCGTCACGCACATCACCGTATGACCCCGGCCCGCAGCCATGACGAGCCCCGCCCTCCAGGAAGTCGTGGCCCTGCTGGGCTGCCCGGCGGCGGGTAATCCCGCCCAGTATCTCTTCGAGCGGATGATCGCCGCGGCGGGCCTCGACTGGCGGTTCCTCACGTTCGACGTGCCCCCCGACCGGATCGTCGAGGCGATCCACGGCGCCGCGGCGATGGGGTTCCGCGGCTGCCTGCTCTCCGGCCCGCTGCGGGCCGCGGCCTTGTCGGCGGTGGCGTCGGCCAGTCCGGCGGCGACGTTCGCGGGGGCCGTGAGCCTCGTCGAACGGCAGCCCGCGGGCCTGGCGGGCCACATGACCGACGGCCGCGGCACGCTCGAGTCCCTGCGGACACACGTCGATCCCACCGGGGTCGCCGTGCTAATCATCGGGGCCGGCGCGGCGGCCCGGGCCACGGCGGTCGAACTGTCGCTGTCGGGTGCCGGCGAGATCATCGTCTGCGATCGGACGCCCGAGCGGGCCGCGGCGCTCGTCGAAGCGCTCGGCGGCATGGCCGCCGCCCCCTCCTCCGCCATGCCTTGGGACGTTGCCGTCGCCATCCCGGAACGGGTGGGCATCGTGGTGGCCGCGGTGCCGGCCGATGGTCCAAAGCCGGTGCTGTCGCTCACCGGCCTGCGGCCCGACCTGGTGGTGGCCGACCTGGCGCTGGTCAGTCAGCCCGCCCCGGTGGTGACCGCGGCCCGCGCCGCCGGCGCGTGCGTGATCGACGGCCTCGAGATCCACTGCGAGCGGACGGCGATCGATTTCCACACGCTGACGGGCGTCGAGCCCGACACCGAGATGCTCCGCGACGCCCTGGACGAGTTCTTCAGCGCGTAGCCGCGTCAGGCGGCCGGCTTGGCGAGCCGCTCGATCTTCTTGAGCAGTGCCTGGGCGCTCGACCGCACGTCGCCGACGGGATCCTGCGTGAGCCGCTCCAAGCGGTCGATCACCTGCCGGGGCGGCGGCTCGTGCGTGGCATCGATGAGCAAGGCCACTCCCCGGAGGGCGTTGACGACCACGAGGGCCCGCTTGTAGCGCCGCGACTGCGCGACCGGATCGGACGCCGAGTCGGCCGTCGGCTCGAGGTCGGGCAGCGCGAGCATTTCGGCGAGCGCGTCGAACGCCTCAGTCCGTCCCTGTCTGGCGAGCGCGAGGCTGGCGTTGAACCGCACGTCGTCGGCCGTGTCGCCTGCGAGCTGGCCGAGCCGGTCGACGGCCGCCGGGCCGCCGAGCACGCCGAGCGTGAAGGCGGCGGCCGACCGCAGCTGGGCATCGTCGGTCCGCGAGGCGGCGACCACCGCGTCGGCGATCGTGTCGGCCTGGTCCAGCGACCGGCCCACCGCCACGAGGTTGGTGTTCAGCACGGCCAGCGCCTCGACGGCCGCGCGGGCCGTCTGCGGATCGGCGAGATTGCGCACCCGTTCCACGAGCGGTCCGGCCGCGGCGGGAATGGCGAATTCGCCCAGCGCGCGGCAGAGATAGAGCCGCAGGGTTTGCGACTGCTCGCCGCTGCGGCCGCTGGCCACCTCGTCGCCGAGGATGCGGCCCAGTTCGGTGGCGAGAGACTCGTCGGTCTTGAGGGCGGCGCCGCCGGGGCCGCGGAGGTCGTTGGCGAGGTTGAGCGCCGCCTGCCAGCGGCCCTCGTTGTCGCGGCGGAGCGTCTTCACGTAGGCCTGCGGGTCGCTGCCAAGGTGGGCGAGCCAATGGAAGGCCAGCCACACGCAGACGATGATCGCCACGATCACGCCGGGCACGAGAAACAGCTGCACGAGAAACGCGGCGTTCGGCGGCTCGACGGGCGGCAGCGAATCGTCCTGGGAGACGGTCCGGCGGGGGGAATCGGCCATGGGATGTGGTTGAGCCGGATGGGGCGGCGCGGGCTGCGTGCGTCGCGAGGGTGGTGAAAGCGGCGGGAACGGGGAGAATCAGGGGGCGGCCGTGCTGCCGAATCGATTCCCGACCGTCGTCATGAACAGTCTAGGTGGCCCCTCCCGTGCGTCAACTTCGTGAGCTTTCCGCTGATGCCCCCCCTGCCCCGTCCCGGCCCACGGCCTGGCTCGACGTGACGCTCGGGACCGTGGAGGAGAATCTCGCACTCGATGAGGCCCTGCTCGAACTGGCCCACGAGGGCCTCGCGACGACGACCTGCGTGCGCACCTGGATGGCGGCGGAGCCCACGATCGTGCTGGGGTCGTCGAGCCGCGTGGACGAGGAGATCGACCTCGCGGCCTGCGAAGCGGCGGGCGTGCGGGTGGTGCGGCGGCCCAGCGGCGGGGCCACGGTGGTGCTCGGCCCCGGCTGCCTGATGTGGTCGGTGGTCGCAGCCCATCCCGAGGGCGTGCCGCCGATCGAGGCGATCCACGCCGCGATGCTCGAACCGCTGGCGGCGGCGATCAACGACGTGTTCCTGGAAGCCGATCGCGGCGACGGACGGCGGGTGGCCCGGCGTGGCACGAGCGATCTGGCGGTGCGCACGGGCTCGGGCACCGAGGAACGCAAGGTGTCGGGCAATGCGTTGCGGGTGAGGCGGCACGGCGTGCTCTACCACGGCACGCTGCTCGACAGCTTCGACCTCGGCCTCGTGGAACGCGTGCTCATGCATCCGCCGCGTGAGCCCGACTACCGCTCGCGGCGGTCGCATGGTGATTTTCTCGCGAACCTCGGCCTGGGTCGCGAGCGGATCGTGCGGATCGTGCGGGCCGCGTTCAATGCCACGGTCGCGTGCGGCGAGTGGCCACGTGACCGCGTGGAGAGGCTCGTCGCCGAACGCTACGCCGCCAGCGAGTGGACGGGCCGCTTGTAGGGATTCGCCACCGTCCCCATCACCCCGGCGGCAACCGGGGAATCCCTTCCCCAATTAATGCCCCCGGCGCAAGCCGGGGGATCTGCTTGGGCAGCCTGGGCAAACTTGCCGGGAAATGGGGGATGGGGAGACTGCCGATTCGCAGGTGATCGCGGCGGAGGGGATCGGCCGATGCTCCCTCTGGCGGATGGGATTCGGTGTCGGGAACCTAGTCGGTGGTCGAAAGAAACCAGTCTTTCGGCGGCGACCGCTCCTGAGTAGCTTTCCCGACCCGATCGACACGAAGTCGTTCGACAGTTCGCTCACGCGACAGCCCGCAACAGGAGGTTGCCTACCATGCGTTTGCACATGAATGCCGCGGACGTGCGGCGATTGGTCACGCATTACTTCCTCGATCTCGGCGTGGACAGCGCCGAAGTGGATGATCTCCAGGAGAACATCCGAATCGATCGGGGCCGGTGCGTCGCTCGGTGCTATCGCGTCGCGGAGATGTTCGCGATGTGGATGATCGACGTCGGCGTGCTGCAGTTCTACGACGCCGACGGCGAGATGCTGCACACCGTGAACCTGTTCACGGAACTGCAGCCGCAGCGGGCCGCGGCCTGAGCGAGGCGCTGCGTCGTTCGCCGTGGACCGCAGCGACGCCGGTTGCTCGACGCTTGGGGCGGACCGCACCGGCGGATGTCGGGCCGCCGGCGCGTGAATGTATCCAATGCTGATTGTGGGGGATCGTGCGCGCCTGGCGTCGGTGCCGTTGCGCGGGCGGGGTGGGCCGGAAGGCCAGGGGGCTAGCGATGTCTGACTCATTCGATCTCGTGCGATCGCCGCGTTTGTCGATCGTGATTCCCACGCCGGCCGACACCGCCGCCATGGAAGAAACGCTCGTCAGCGTCCTCGAGCACCGGCCGGACGACTGCGAGATCGTCGTGGCGCTCGGCTGCGACTATGCCGACCCGTGGAACATCCGCGAGGAGGTGCGGTTCGTGCAGGCGCCCGCCGGCTCGAGCCTGGTGGCGTGCGTGAATCTCGGCGTGGCGGCGAGCGAGGGGGATGTGGTGCACGTCCTCGCGGCGGGTTGGCGGGCCACGGAGGGCTGGACCGACCTGCCGCTGGAGCGGTTCGAGGACGAAGAGGTGGGTGCCGTCGTGCCGCTGGGAGTGGCGGCCGACGACCGTGACCGCGTGGTGTCGGCGGGCGTGCGATGTGCCGTCGGGGGGCGGCGGATCGACGTGGCCGCCGACACCAGGTGGAAGCGGGCGCGGGCGGCGGAGTGTCCGCCGGCGGGAGCGACCGGGCCGCAGGGGCCGGTGCTCGAGACCGGCTTCTGGCGGGCCGACGTGCTCGCCCTGGCGGGTCGCGGGTTCACGACGGCGTGCGGTGACGCGGCGGCCGATGCCGACATGGCGATCACGCTGGCGCGAAGCGGCCGCCGGGTGGTAGTGGAGCCGCATTCGCGGGTGGTGGCGGCTGCCACCGCAAGGCCGCGCAGCGGGGCATTCGCAGCGGGGCTGCATGCCGAGCGGCTGTTCTGGCGGAGCGTGGCGGGGTCGTGGTTCCTGCCGGCGGTCGTGATGCACATGGTGGAGATCCTGCGGCATGCGGTGGTGCGGGCGCCGCTGGGCACGGTGCCGATGCTCTTGGGCCGGGTGGTGGCCCTGCTGCAGTTTGGGGGATACGTGCCGCGGTATCTGCAGCTGCGGCGGGTGATCCGGCAGGCGATGCTGGCGCGGCAGGCGACGGCGGACGAGGGCCGCGGGCAGGGCGAGGCCGTGGGGCGGCCGACGATCCGGATCGACGGGCCGCAGGCCGGGCTTGGGCGGCCGCGGCAGCGGGTGGAGCGGGAGTCGGCTCCGCTGCGGAAGTCGGCCTGACAGGCGTTCGGGCCGCGTCGCGAGGTGTTTTCACCGGCTGGCGGCGTGATCCTGTTGTCGCGGCTGATGGGCTGGTAGAATCCGCGAGGCGAACGCAACGCCCTCGTAGCTCAATTGGATAGAGCGTCAGCCTCCGGAGCTGAAGGTTACAGGTTCGATCCCTGTCGAGGGTACTTATTTTCCAGTGCTTTTTGCACGTCCAGCGATTTTTCGCGAGCGCCGTGCAATGTTGATGGCTCCTGATGGCCGCTGACGGCTCCTGATGGTGCCGGAATTGGTGCCGGATTTCCGGCGACGGCCACTGCCCAGTCCTCCGGACGCACGGCGTGGTAATGCTTCCGCCGGACCTCGGCCGAGTTGCCGATCCAGGCGGTGATCGCCTTGTCGGAAACCCCGCGCCGTGCCAGGTCGTCGGAGCAACTGCCCCGCAGGTTGCCGAAAAATCTCGGCCAGACGGCGACGCCGGCCTTCGCGACCAACCGCTTGGCGTGGGTGCCGAGGTTGCCGGTGACCCGCACCCGCGGGATGACGTAGACGGCCCCCGGTTCCCGCTCGGCATACGCCCGTTCCAGATGTGGCCGCAGTTCGGCGAAGATCGGCACGACGCGGATCCCGCGGCCCGGATGATGCTCGACCTTCTTCTCATGGACTACAAATCGGGAGTTTTCCCAATCGATGTCCGACCACTTGAGATTCACGACCTCGCTGGGGAACCGCGTGCCGCCAAACCGCGGCAGGGCGAAGATCAGCCGCCAATCGTTGTCGGGGCAGGTCGCGATCACCCGCTCCACGACTTCGGCCGGCACGTAAACGATACGCTTCTCGTTCACCTGTGAGCCGCACGGCACGTCGGCAAACGGGTTGGCCGCGATCAACCGCCTCCGGACCGCCGCCTTGAGGTACTGCCGCGCCCGTCGCAGGTCGACCGACGCCGACGCGACTGCATACTTCTTGAGCAGCCAGGCCTTGTAGTCATCGGCGTCGCCCTCGGTGATCGACTCAAGCGTCCGATCCCGGCCAAAATACTCCTCGAGCAGCCGGCGAGCCCGCATGTAGTTCCGTGCGGTCGTCGGCTTCTGCTTGCCGAGACTGGCGAAGAACTGATCGAGATGCTGGCCGAGCGTGACGGCCACCGCCTCCGCCTTCACCCTAGCAGGCACGAGCCCGGCCCGCTCCAGCCGGCCATGGATCTCGTCGCTTACCCGGCCTACCCACTCCGCCGTCTCACGGTCGGGCGAATGGCCGGCGGCCTTGGCGGCCTCGAGCGATTCAATCATCCGCCTCGCAGTCTCCGCGATCTTCTTCGAAACGCGACCCAGTCGGATCGTGTGCCGAACGCCGCCCTGAGTGCGGAGAAGAACCCGGAACGTCATACCACGCTTTCCAGAATCACAACCTAACGATGCCATATTTATGGCTCCTGTAAAAAAGAGGACATCGAACCCAACCACCCATGGCGCGAGCCGGCTACGCCGCCCCGCCCCCCATGTACGATTCGCGTGACTTCAGCCACGCCTCCAGCGATGCGACGCGGTACACGACCGTGTTGCCATACTTGACTCGTGGAATCTCGCCAGCCTTCGTCAGCCGCTCGAGCGTCGACACGCTGATGCCGAGCTTCGCCGCCGCCTGCCGCGGCCGGAGAGCCAGCGGCTCCCGAGCCTCGGGTGCGTCGTCGCTATAGAAGGTTGTGGAATCCATCCCGCACCTTGCGGGCCCTGTGGCCCGCGGGCCGCGACGTGTTCGCCACCGTGGCAAACCTCGTCGCGAGTGACCCTATTTTCTGGTGCGGAGCCGCAACTCGCCGTCACAGCGGCGCCCACGTGGCGCCCGAGTGAGATCGGCGCCAGCATGGCGCCCTATGGGTCGCTCAGCCGCTCTTCCGACGCGGCTTTTTCGACGTGCGTTTCGAGGTGGGCTTCTCCCCTGCCCCACTGGCGGCTTTCTTCTTCGCCGGTCGCCGCGTCCGCTGCTTGAGGATCTCCCAGCCGAACGACAAGCCGTCGCCCACGCAGGAGAAGTGGATTCGCTTCAGCCCTCTGTTCAGCGACTCGATCGTGCGTCGCCGCTGGCTGCTATCACCGCCTGCCGTGACGGGATCATCTATCTGCGGCGGCCAGCCGCATTCCTCGAAGGTATCGAGAATGGCGACGATGTTCTTGGCTCGCGTTGAATTGCGGATCCGCCGCACAATCTTCCCCTCGAACCAGAGTTCTCGCTTGTCCTTCAGCCATCTCGGCTTGCTGACGTTTTCCTTCCCGCCGCCGAGGGCTTCGAGCAATTCGCTGCTCGTTTTGGTGTCGACCCAGTCCAGTGCATAGGCAATCTCGACGATCGCTTGATCACGGGAGACGTCGCGTACGGCCGCCCACATACCAGCAGTCCGGCCGTTGTTCTTCCAAGCCAGGTAGGGATCGTCACCGAGAGCCTTCCGTTCGGCAGCGGTGAGGTGCTTCGTCCAGATCGCCATCGCCGCGATGTTGCTCTGCACGCGGGGTTCGAGTCGCTCGAGCGCTGCGAGAACTCGAGCGGGCAGGTCTGACCGTCGCACTATCGGCTGTGCTGCCATGCTCTTGTTCTCGTTCGACCGCCGCCAGCACGAGCCTGGCGAGCATCTCGATCAATTCGGCCTGCGCCCGGTGGGCAGCGACCCCGAGGTCGGCCGACTGCGGGACCTTCAGTTTACCGTCGGCGGCTGCCGATTCAGTGTGTCGTTTCTTCGTCATGGGTCTGTACGTCCCGGGCTTTCCGGGGCTCCTGTGAAATGAAGAACACCGATGGCGTGGGCGGCAGACTCGCGTCTGTCGGCACCACGCCATCGGTGCAGAGAAAGACCGTTTCGAGATTGCCTACGCCGCCCGCCGCTGCTGGCGGCGGTTTCGGCGCACGATCAGCGGCTTTCGCGGGCGGCGAAACCGCGAGTCGTCATGGGAATCCCAGTCGATGCCGAGTGCGGCGAAGTCGACGGGGTCGTCGGAGTCCAGTTCAGGATCCCGAACCGCCTGGCCGCTATATCGCGGCGAGGGCTCTTCGACGGTGGTCTCGAGATGGAAGCCGCGGCGGCGAATGAGGGCGACCGATTCGCCAAGAGCAGCGGCAACGGCCGCGAGAAACTGTTCATCAGTGTGGCGAGACATGAGCGCATTCCTTCCCCGATGAGGGGCTACGAGGGTGAGCCGATGACAAGAAGCGTCACCAGCTATGGGAAAAGGCCGACGTGGCAACACGCCACGCCGGCCGGGAGAAATGCCACGCGGCAGGGTCGTCGCGTGGCGGTGCAGTAGCGTCAGCCTTCGGGCATTACGACCCGAGCAACCGCACGTCCTGCATCAGGCTTTCGAGCATGCGTCCCGTGTGGGCGATCAGCATGGCCCGGACCAGCGGTGGGCATTTTTCATAAGTGACGAACCGCGGCGCGAGGTCGACCGGTTCGCCGTAGGGGCGGCTGGTGTGATCGTGGTATTCGGTCGATCCCCAGATGGCGGCACCGATGCCGTCGGGCATGACGAGTGCCGCCTGGT
>JBIIYN010000321.1:0-4461 GCA_044346795.1 Pirellulales bacterium | reverse complement strand
CCGATGACGGCGAAGCGGGTGGTGTTTCCGGCGACGTCCTCGATGTTTTCGGCGATCACGCCGAGGCCGTGGTGGACGCCCGCCTGCCGGCTGGCGATGGCCGCGGCGTGGGGTGTCTTCGCGGCCATCTCGGCGGCGGCGCTCGTGCTCGTCACTTCGACGAGCCGGGCGTCAGGCAGGTGGCGGGCCAGCCAGTTGCGGCACTGCGAGAGGGCCTGCGGCCGGCTGTACACCTCCTTGATCGAGCCCCGGTCGCAGGCAGCCAGGAGCGTGTGGTGGATGCGGAGCGGGACCTCGGCACAGATCTTCACGGGCAGTCGCGAAAAGTTGTCGAGCGTGTCGGCGATGCGGCCGTCGGTCGAGTTTTCCAGGGGTACGACGCCGTAGTGCGAATGCCCGGCGTGTACCTCCTCGAAGGCCGCGGAGATGCTGGCCACTGGAACGAACTCGACCGAACCGCCGAAGCGGTGGAGGGCCGCCAGATGGCTGTAGGTCCAGGCCGGCCCGAGGTGTGCCACTCGGAGATGCTGCTCGATCGCACGCGAGCCGGAGATCAGCTCGCGCCAGATCGCCTTGAGGCTCTCGCCCGACAGCGGGCCCTCGTTCGATGCCACGACCTTCTCGAGCACCATCTCCTCCCGGGACGGGTCGTAGGTGACCTGGCCGTTCGACTGCTTCAACTGGCCGATCTGCCGGGCGAGTTCCGCCCGCTCGTTGACGAGCCCGACCAGCTCGCGGTCGATTTTGTCGATCTGCGTCCGCAGGGCCGCCAAGCCCGTCGGCCGCTGGCCGTCTGATCCACACGCCTTTCGCTGTGAGCCGGACTGAGCCATGGGCAGGAGCGTCTCTGGACTGACGATGCGGTCAGGGCTGGGAAACCGGAACCCGAAGCGGCACCCGAAGCCGGTGGCGAGCCGCCGACGGCCAAAATGGCAGGCGACGATGCCCGGGGACTCGCGGCGTGCTCAACTCCCACCAACTGTACCCTCTGCGAAGGCCGCGTAAATACTCATGAAAATGTGGCATTCCGTGCGTTTTTCCGGGCAGTTCAGGGGGACGTGCGGCTCGCTGTCGGGGCTGGCACGGCCTTTGCATTAGAGGGTCGCAACGATAACCCCGGGACAATTCTGACGCACAGCATTTCCCGCCGCACCTCCACAGCACAGGAATCCAGCATCCATGGCAACCAAGCAGGGCGAAAAGATCATCGGCATCGACCTCGGCACCACGAACTCGGTGGTCGCGGTGATGGAGGGCAAGGAGCCCAAGGTGATCGCGAACAAGGAGGGCAATCGCCTCACGCCGAGCGTCGTCGCCTTCAACGACAAGGGCGAGACGCTCGTGGGCGACATCGCCCGTCGGCAGGCCGTGACGAACCCGAAGCGGACGATCTACTCGATCAAGCGGTTCATGGGCCGCCGCCACAACGAGGTGGCCGGCGAGGAGAAGATGGTGCCTTACGAGGTGGTCGGCGGGCCGGAGGACTACGTGAAGGTGAAGGCCGGCGACCAGACCAGCACCCCGCCCGAGATCTCCGCAAAGGTGCTCCGCAGCCTGAAGGAGAGCGCGGAAAGCTACCTGGGCCACAAGGTGAACAAGGCCGTCATCACCGTCCCTGCCTATTTCAACGACGCCCAACGGCAGGCCACGAAGGACGCCGGCCAGATCGCCGGCCTCGAGGTGATGCGGATCATCAACGAGCCGACCGCGGCGGCACTGGCCTACGGCCTGGAAAAGAAGGCGCAAGAGAAGATCGTGGTGTTCGACCTGGGCGGCGGCACCTTCGACGTGTCCGTGCTCGAGGTGGCCGACGGCGTCTTCCGCGTGATCAGCACCAACGGCGATACGCACCTCGGCGGAGACGACTTCGACCAGACCCTGATCAACCACGTGGCCGACCAGTTCAAAAAGGAGCAGGGGATCGACCTGCGGAAGGACACGATGGCGCTGCAGCGGCTGCAGGAAGCCTGCGAGAAGGCCAAGAAGGAGCTGAGCTCGGCCCAGAGCACCGACATCAACCTGCCCTTCATCACCGCCGACGCAACCGGGCCCAAGCATCTCCAGGTGACGATCACCCGGGCGCAGTTCGAGCAGATGTGCGACTCGCTGATCGAGCGGTGCCGCGGACCGGTGGTGCAGGCGCTCAAGGATGCGAAACTCGACGCCAAGGACATCGACGAAGTCGTGCTCGTCGGCGGCTCGACCCGCATCCCCAAGGTGCAGGAACTGGTGAAGAAGCTCTTCAACAAGGAGCCGCACAAGGGGGTTAATCCCGACGAGGTCGTGGCGCTCGGCGCCGCGATCCAGGGCGGCGTGCTCGGCGGAGAGGTGCAGGACGTGCTCCTGCTCGACGTCACGCCGCTGTCGCTCGGCATCGAGACGGAGGGCGGCCTGTTCACGAAGCTCGTCGAGCGGAACACCACCGTGCCGACCGAGCGGAAGCAGGTGTTCAGCACGGCGGCCGACAACCAGACGGCCGTGACCGTCAGCGTCTACCAGGGCGAGCGGCCCATGGCCCGTGACAACCGGCTCCTCGGCCAGTTCAACCTGGAGGGGATTCCGCCGGCGCCCCGTGGCACGCCACAGATCGAGGTGAAGTTTGACATCGACGCCAACGGCATCCTCTCGGTGAGCGCGAAGGACCTCGGCTCCAACAAGGAGCAGACGGTCAAGATCGAGCAGTCGAGCGGTCTGAACGAGGCCGAGATCGAGCGGATGCGGAAGGATGCGGAAGTCCACGCCGAGGAGGACAAGCGGAAGCAGCGTCTCGCCGAGGCGAGAAACCGGGCCGAGGCGCTCTGCTTCCAGACGGACAAGCTGATCAAGGAGAACTCCGACAAACTGTCGGCCTCCGACAAGGCGCCGATCGAGGCCGCGATCACGAAGGCCCGCGAGGCGGCGAAGGGCGAGGACGTCGACGCCATCACGTCGGCCCACGATTCGCTCGAGCAGGCCGCGCACGCCCTCTCGAAGGTGCTCTACGCCGCGACGAGCGGCCAGGGGGCCGCCGGCGCCGAGCCGGGCGCGACCGCTTCGGCCGCAGGAGGCCGCGGGCCGGACGACGCGATCGACGCGGAATTCGAAGTCAAGAAGGATATCTAGTTTGAGCGCGGAAGCAGCCCTCCATGGCCTGCTTCCGCTTGAGTCGGCCGGTGGGAACGCGCGAGGGTTCCCACGGCCGACGGGCATCGCGTCCGGCGATGCCTTCGAAGTGGTGGCTCGGTCGGGATTCTGGCGGAAGCAGCCTCCGGGGAACGCCGCATGCCGTTTCGTTTCGACAAGTTCACGATCAAGGCCCAGGAGGCGGTGCAGAACGCCGTCGAGTTGGCCGGCAGCCGGGGCAACCCGCAGGTGACGCCGGTCCATCTTCTGCACGCGCTCGTCGCGGAGCGCGAGGGGATCGTGCGGCCGCTGCTCGAGAAGATCGGCGTCGACCGCGGGCACCTCGAGCGGATCATCGAGGCCGAACTCTCCCACCTGCCCAAGGTGTCGGGCGGAGCCCAGCCGCAGCCGGACCAGGAGTTGATCAAGGTCTTCGAGGCGGCGTCGAACGAGTCGAATGTCATGAAGGACGAGTTCGTCTCGACCGACCACCTGCTCCTCGGCCTCGTGAAGACGCCGTCGAAGGCGAAGAACGTGCTCCAGTTGGCGGCGGTGGGTGAAAAGGAGCTGCTGGCGGGCCTGCAGGCGGTCCGCGGCCAGTCCCGGGTGACCGACCAGAATCCCGAGGAAAAGTTCCAGGCCCTCGAGAAATACGGCATTGATCTCGTGAAGCGGGCCAGTCAGGGCAAGCTCGACCCCGTCATCGGCCGCGACGCCGAAATCCGCCGGGTGATCCAGGTGCTCTCGCGGCGTACGAAAAACAACCCCGTGCTCATCGGTGAGCCGGGCGTCGGCAAGACCGCCATCGCCGAGGGGCTGGCCGTGCGGATCGTGCAGTCCGACGTGCCGGACAATCTGCGTGGCAAGCGGGTGATCGCGCTCGACCTGGGCGCTCTCATCGCCGGCACGAAATACCGCGGTGAATTCGAGGACCGGCTGAAGGCCATCCTCCGTGAGGTGGAGGCCTCGGCGGGCAACGTGATCCTCTTCATCGACGAACTGCACACCGTGATCGGCGCCGGTGCGGCCGAAGGCGGTTCCGACGCGGCCAACCTGCTGAAGCCCGCACTCGCGCGGGGCGAGCTGCGGTGCATCGGAGCGACCACGCTCGACGAATATCGCAAGCACATCGAGAAGGACGCGGCGCTCGAGCGGCGGTTCCAGCCGGTGTTCGTCGGCGAGCCGAGCGTGGAGGACACGATCGCGATCCTGCGGGGGCTGAAGCCACGGTACGAGGCGCACCACAAGGGGGTGAAGATCAAGGATTCGGCGCTCGTGGCCGCCGCGGAACTGTCGCACCGCTACATCGCCGACCGCTTCCTGCCCGACAAGGCGATCGACCTCATGGACGAGGCGACC
>JBIIYN010000320.1:0-4469 GCA_044346795.1 Pirellulales bacterium | reverse complement strand
GGCGGCAGACGCCCGTGGGCGAGAATTCACCGATCGGTTTGGGGACGGCGGCGGAGATCGAGGAGGCCGTCGCGCAGGCCGATCGCTTCGGGCTTCGGCTCGTTGCCGCGAGAGCGATCGTCGGCGAAGTGCAGGCCGCCATCGGGCGGTGGCGGTCGATCGCCGTACATGCCGGTATCGCCGATGCCGCACTCGGCGCCTACGCCGACTGCTTCGGCTCGTCGTAACGCGAAACAAGGGGCCGCGGGGCTGAGTGCCATTGACCGATAAAATGTTGATTCACGGGCAGCAACGCCGAACCCTCGTCGCGTTGCGACGGCATGCCATGAATCTTTTCTTCACACCTCATGCGGTTTTCGAGGCCTGGTGCGAAACGGGAGACGGGAGCACGCGGCTCACGAGCCGCTCATCGAATCGGTAATCGTTGCGGAAGTGCCATTGGCCGGGCTACTCGTTTCACCTGGCCCGAGACGACGGTGGACGGCAAGACTGCCATCCGCCCGGCCCGTCCGGCCTGCCTCATCGCGCCAGGCCCGGAGGGCCGGGTAAGAACCAGCGGGCGGAGGCCCGCGAAGGCAAGCTCGGCACGATGCCGAGGCTTGCCGTGAAGACTGTCCCCGGGTTTCCACCCGGGGCTTCTCGTCGAAGGCAGCGCAATCGCCAACGGTCGCGCCACGCTCGCATCAAAGCCTGGAGCGGAAGCGACGGGACGGGGCCATTGTCGGCGCACCACACGGACGACGAGGCGTTTTTCCCCGTCAGCCGTATCGATGCTTATCGGCCGTTTCGATTTGCGTTTGCGGGCGGCCGCGGTGGCCGCACCTGCGGATGCTTCCGCAGGATGTCAAGCGTCTCGGGCGGCACGTCGACGAGCCCCGTCAGGTGCAGCCGCCCGCGGCGAGCGGCTATCGCCGTCGCCGCCTCCGGGGAAAGCGTGCGCAAGGCCCGCAGCGCGATCTCCCCGTCGTAGGCCGCGGCCCTGCAGACGCTCGTGACGGCGCGAATGCCTACCTCGCCAGCTCGACGAGGTCTGCCGCGAACGCCGCGACGCGATCGGCGACGAGCCCGCCGCGGTCCGCCGCCGCATCGGCCGGCCCCGTCAAGCATTCCGGCTTCGCGCGGCTCGTGAGTTGAATCATCGCGATTCGGGAGCCTTCGCCTTCAACACCGCCGAGCCTCCCTCGCCTCATGCATCTTGCGAGAGAATGGCAGTGAGCAGGGGCGACTGGTCTGGCAGGAACGGATTGACGATCGTCACGCCGCGCCATGTGAAACCATGCTGAAGGTCTTCGCTGAGCACGATGCGGCAGCGATTTTCGGCCGCGACCGCCATCACGAGCGCGTCCCACATTCGAAATTCGTGGTTCACCGAGAGATCGAACGCCGACTGGAACGAAGCCCATGTCGAGTCGACGACGTCGAACGAGTCGGCCCAGCCGAGCACGGCGTCGCGGGCCGCCTCGCGAATCCGCCCTGCTTTTCGCGTCAGGATCAGCATCAGCTCGCCAAGCACCTGTGCCGGCAGCAGAACCGCCGTCTGGGGCAACTGGTCAACGAGGCCGATGGCGACGCGACACCGTTCCGTATCCCCGATACCCTCGGCGTATGCAAGAACGTTGGTATCGATGGCGACCCGCATGGTCAGTTTTCGTAGAGTTCGTCACGGGTCCAGCCGCGGGCCCCGACGGCCGGTTGTTGCCGCAATCGCTCGAGCAGCATGCGTTTCGCCGACCGTCGCTCTCGTCCGCTGCCGCGAATCGGTGCGATGGTCGCAACCGGCCTGCCTCGCGAGACAACAGTGACATGCTCTCCCTGTGATACTTCGCGGAGTACACGGGAAAAATGTCGATTCGCGTCAGCTGCTGAAATTGTTTTCACGGTAAAACAGTGCAAGCGAGAATGTAGTGGTAAACACTACGAGATCTGATGCGGCTTGTCAAGGTCTCCAGCGCCAGGCTGTCGATCACCGTGGCGGGGACGGCAGGGCGAAACGGACCCCGGCCGTCGGCCACTGGTTGTCACGAATCAGCTTGTCGAGGCGTGCGGTTGTCAGTGCCCGTCCCCGGGTTTCCACCCGTGGCTTCCGTGGGACTGGTGGCGCAACCATCGACGGTCACACCCCCCGTCGAATAAAAGCCCGGAGCGGAAGCGACGGGACGGGGCCATTGTCGGCGCACCACACGGACGGCGAGGCGTTTTTCCCCGTGCGCCGTATCAACTCTTATCGGCCGATTGCGTTTTCGTTTGCGGGCGGGAACGCGGCAGCCGCAGCTGCGGATGCTTCCGCAGGATGTCGAGCGTCTCGGGCGGCACGTCGACGAGCGCCGTGAGGTGCAGCCGCCCGCGATGGGTGGCGATCGCCCTGGCCGCCTCTGGCGAAAGCGTGCGCAGGGCACGCAGCGCGATCTCGCCGTCGTAGGTCGCAAGGGCCGCAGCCGTCTCGGGCGAGAGCCGTTCGAGACCGTTCAGGATCAACGAGCCGCCTTTCCGCTTGGCCAGCGCGGCCGCGGCGGCCGCGTTTAGGTCAGCAAGCTCGTTCAGCACGAGCACTCCCTGCTGGGCCGACAGGGCCTCCGCGGCGGCGGGCTCGAGCTGCGCCAGCCCCGCGAACCAGAGCACCGACCGCGACTGGTCGGCCCGGCGGATGACCACGCCCGGCCGAGTCCGATCCTCGAACACGCCCTGGTTCGTCGCCAGGGTCGCCGCGATCTCCGGCGAAAGTTCCGTGACGCCGACCTTCAACTCGCCCCACTGGCCGGCGAGCTTGCGGGCGAGGTCGGGAGAGTCGAGCCGTTCGAGGGCGGGCAGCCGCAGGTTGCCGACGTGGGTCGCGAGTGCCGTCGATGTTTCCGGCGAGATCTGCCGCAGGGCCCGGAAGTCGAGGTCGAATTGTCCAAAGCCTCCCACGGGCTTATGGGCCGCGAGGGCCCGGGCTGCCTCGGCCGAAAGCTCGGCGAGCACCGTGAAGCGGATCGTGCCCTCATGCTTCGCCAGTTCCGCCGCGGCCGCCGGGTCGAGCTCGACGAGCGCGTCGAACTGGAGCGGTGCCTTGCGGGCGGCATACTCGCGGGCCTGTTCGACCGTGAGCGACGTGACCTTCTCCGGGGCGGGCAGCGGTGCGGCCGATGCCACCGTGGCAATCACCGTCACGAGCAGTGCGACGACTACTTCCATGTGAAGATCTCGCTTTCGCAACAGAGCATGACGAGATCCTGCAGGCGATACCCGTCGGGGGCCGCCCGGGCGAGGATCTGCCGGATCGCCGGCCGGTCGGCCAGGTCGAGCTCTCGGCCGAGGGCCATGACGAGCAGCTTTTCGACCAAGCAGCGGGCGAACCGCTCCGGCCGCTCGACGAGCAGCCGCTTGAGCTCCGCGACGTTTTTGAACTCCGCGCCGGAAAGCTCGCCGCTCGGATCGACTGGCGGCTTTTTCTCGGTGTCGGAGTAGGCGTCCCGCCAGCGGCCGATCGCGTCGAATGACTCCAGCGCGAAGCCGGGTGGGTCGATGAGGGCATGGCAGGTGGCGCAGGCGGCGACGGCACGGTGTTTTTCCAGACGTTCGCGGATCGTGGTCGCCCCGCGGATGTCGGGCTCGATCACCGGCACGTTGGGCGGCGGCGGGGGGGGCGGCGTGCCGAGAATGTTTTCGAGCACCCACGCGCCGCGGATCACGGGCGAGGTGTCGACGCCGTTGGCGGTGAGCGTGAGGATGCTCGCCTGCCCGAGGAGCCCGCCGCGGCGGCGGTCAGGGAGCGACACCCGCGCAAAGCCCGTCTGCAGCCGCGACCGGGAGGGCGCGGTGCCCGCCGCGTCGGGCGTGAGGTCGGCGGCGGAGAGGCCATCCACGGGCTTGCCGAGCGCGGCCTCGAAGGTTTCGGCCGGGATGCCGTAGAGCCGCGCTAGCCCTGCGTTCACGATCGTCTCGTCGGCGTCGAGGAGTTTCGTGATCGATGCGTTGGTCGTGAGCAGCCGTTCGAAGACGAGCCGCGTCTCCCGCCGCATGGCCGGCTCGAGATCGTCGTCGTAGTAGGCCCGGAACTTCGCCACATCGGGCGCCATGCTCCCGAGCTTCCAGAGCGCGAGCCAGCCGTCGAGGAAGGCGTCGATGAAGCGGTCGCGCGTGGGGGCGGCGAGCAGCCGCTCAGCCTCGGCGCGACGGACGGCAGGATCCTTGAGCCGGCCTGCCGCCGCGAGGTGCCGCAGCCGATCGTCGGGCTGCGACACGGCGAGGAAGTAGGAGAGCCGCGAGGCAATCTCATGGTCGTCAAGCTGCGGTCCCTTCTCCTCGCGGTAGAGGAAGCTGGGCGAGCAGAGCACGCCCGCGAGCCCCCTTTTGATCGCCTCTTCGGGCAGCTCTCCGGAAGACTCGGCCGACCGCACGAGGGCCACGAGCGGCGCGACCTCCTCGCGGCCGACCGGCCGCCGCCAGGCCCGCGTCGCGAAGGTGTGCAGCACCTCTTCCGCCCGGTC
>JBIIYN010000319.1:0-4525 GCA_044346795.1 Pirellulales bacterium | reverse complement strand
TGGGAACGCGAGGATCCGATCATGCTGGAGAGCCGGCAGATGCGGCTGCTCTTCAAGCAGTACCAGGCGCTGCCCGACGGTCGGGTGAACCTCGTGCCCTGCACGCTCGTCGTGCTGCCCGACCGCAATCGCGTGGCCGCCGACGGCAGCCCGGGGCGGACGCTCGTGCTGCGGGTGCCGCAGGGAGCGGTGCTCGAATTCGACGAACCGCTCGACCTGCGGCAGGGAAGGCTGGCGCGGCTGATCGGCGGCAGTCTCCGCGGGCAGGTGACCATCCGCGGCACGCCCTCCGCGCCCGGCGCCGACGACGACATCGAGATCGTCACACGAGACGTGGAACTCGAGGAGTTCGAGGTCCGCACCGCCGAGATGGTGCAGTTTCGGTATGGCCGGTCGACCGGCAGCGGCCGGGCGCTGCTCGCGCGGCTGTTGCCGCGTGCCGGCGGGAACGACAACGGCCCCGGGATCGGCGGCGTCGATTCGATCCGCCTCGAGCGCGACGTGCGGATGCGCCTGGAAGGGCTGCAGGGCGGACTCCTCCCCGGACAGAAGCAGGCG
This sequence comes from Pirellulales bacterium, assembly GCA_044346795.1. GTDB lineage: Bacteria > Planctomycetota > Planctomycetia > Pirellulales > UBA1268 > CAMCQY01. Next base: position 3,967 of record JBIIYN010000319.1, on the reverse strand, counting down.
TCCGGCGCGGACCGCGCGGAGTCGGCGGCCGATGCGGCCCCGGTGCTCCTCACCTGTCGCGGCGGCCTCTGCCTGAACGTGTCGGCCAACGTGATCACCTGCGAGGACCAGGTCGAGGTGGTCCGGTCGGTGCCGGGCGGCTCGACCGACCAGCTCGCCTGCGATCTCCTCGCGATCGCCCTGGGCCCGCAGGCACCGGCTGCCGGCGGCAAATCCGAACTGCGGCCCCGCGAGATCCAGGCCAAGGGCACTCCGGTGGTCGCCCGTTCGAGCGGCTCCGGGCTCGAGGCCCGCGCGGCCCGCTTGGGCTACGAGATCGCCACGCGGCGCATCCTGCTCGACGGCGAGGAGCCGGTGTCGCTCGTGGCACGCGGCACCGAGATGGAGGCGCGATCGATCGACTACGTGCCCGGTCCGGCCTCTGCCCCGGGAGCGCTGATGGCGGTGGGGCCCGGCTGGCTGCGGACCCGGTCGGCGGCCGGGCCCCCCGTGCAGGCACGCTGGCAGAAATGGCTGCGGATGCGTCCCGACGGCGAGGGGCACGTGGCGTCGATCGCCGGTGATGCGGAGGTGGCGATCGAGGCGCAGGGCCGGCTCAGCGGCGCCGAGATGCACCTCTGGCTCGAACTCGCCGCGTCGGCCGGTGCGGGGGCCCCTGCTCCCGCCGCCGCGGGGCTCGACGGCGGTGGCGCCGGGCCCGATCTGTCGGGCGTGCGACCAGCGCGGATGCTGGCACGTGGCATGGTGGAGGTGGAGACGGAGCAATTGGCCGCACGCACCGATCGCATGGAGGTCTGGTTTCGCAAACAGGCGGCCGCCACGGACCAGCCGCAGGCGGCAGCCGTCGTTCCGGCCCCGGCCCCGGCTGCCGGTCCACGGGGAGCGGCTCCGCAGCCGCCGAAGAGCCCGGCCACCGGCAGGCTGGTGGCGACCGCGGCGCTCGTCCGCGGCCTGGTGGCGATGGCCGGCCAGCGGGGCGAACTGGAGGAACTCTCGCTTGAGGGGCAGGTGCATGTCGTCGAGGAGCCTCGCGAACCGGCCGCGGCCGTGGGGCGGGATGCCGCCGCCCAGGCCGGCATGGAGATCCGCGGCGACCAGATGCAGCTCACCCGGCCTACGCGGTTCGATGCACGGGCGATCGTGTCGGGACGACCGGCGGAGGTGCGCGGCCGGGGCATCGATCTGCAGGGGCCGCTCGTCGACTTCGACCGCGGCCGCAATCGGCTCACGGTGGACGGCGCCGGCAGGCTCGAGGTGCCGCTCGCCAGCGGCACGGGCGGGTTCGAGTCGTTCGGATTCACCGGCGGGCTCGCCGCGGCGCCGCCTGCGGCACCTTTGCAGCCAGGACTGCAGCCAGGACTGCAGCCAGGACTGCAGTCAGGCGTGCAGGCCGGTGCGCTCGACGTCACCTGGCAGGGGCGGATGGACTTCGACGGGCTCACCGCCCGCTTCGTGGACCGCGTCGTCACCGCCAGCGGCGGCACCACCGTGCGGGCCGGCTCGCTCGACGTGGTCTTCACCAGGCCGTTTGCATTCTCCGCGGGCCAGCCACCGGGGGCGGCACGGCCCGACGTGGCGCGGATCGCGTGCGGCAGCGGCGTGCGGATCGAGAGCGAATCATCCGCCCAGGACGGCGGCAAGTCGGTGGAGCAGCTCTTCGTGCGCGACCTCGTGATCGACCGCACCACCGGAAACGTCACGGGCACGGGCCCCGGACGGCTGGCGAGCACCCGGTTCGGCCAGCCGCCCGCCATGGCATTGCCCGCCGGACCGCAGTCGCCCGGGGCGACGCAGCCGCAGCCCGCCCCCGCGCAGGCTGACGAACTCACCTATCTCGGCGTCGATTTCCAGCGGGGCATGCGGGGCAACCTCAACAGCCGCGTGATGGAATTCCATCAGCGGGTCGAGGCGATCTGGGGGCCGGTCGCCAAGTGGGGCGACACGCTCGATCCGCATGCCGCGGCCGGCCTGCCGCCGCGGGTCGTGACGATCTCCAGCGACGTGCTCGGGGTGGGGCAGGCCCCGCCGGCGCCCGGCCAGCGGCGGAGTTCGATCGAACTGGCCGCCGGCGGCAACGTGCTCGTGGAAGGAGAGTCGTTCACGGCGCGAAGCGCCCGGCTCACCTGGAGCGAGGCGAAGGACCTGCTCGTCTTCGAGGGGGACGGCCGCAGCGATGCACAGCTCTACCGGCAGGCGAAGGTCGGGGCCGCCACCTCGAGTGCTTCCGCCGGAAAGATCCTCTACTGGCGGGCGCTCAACCGGGTGGACGTCGACGACGCCCGCTATCTCGACCTCGATCAGCTTGGCCCCGGCGCCGCCGGGTTGCGGGCACCCGGGCTCGGTGGTTCCGCACCCGCGAAGCCCGTGAGCCGACAGTTGCCCGGCACGTAGGCCTGACGGCGGCGAAAGCCTCAGGCCAGCCGGCGGGATTCCTGGTCGAGGGCGTCGAGGATGAATCGCAGCGATTCCTCTGCCATGCGATCGGCGATGCTTCCGGCCCGGCCCGCGGGCGGGTCGAGCACCGCCGTGTGCGGGATGCCGAGCGCCCGGAGCTTGCTCTGGAGCCGCGTGGCGCCGTCGTGCCAGTGGACGTCGGCGGGGTCGCTCGATAACCACTGGTGCCGTGGCCAGTTGAGCGGATGCACGTGAAGGATCGCGGTGTCCTGCCGCGCCCGCTCGACGTCGCCGTAGGTCTCCCAGAGCGTGTCGTAGTGTTCGCCGTCTTCCCGCAGGTCGCATTCCCGCATGGCCATGTGAAAATCGATCGCCGGCGCGATGGCGGCGGCCACCGGGAAGAGCGTGGGATGTCGATAGGCGATGCGGAGCGCTCCCTGGCCGCCCATCCCGACGCCGATCAGCGCGATGCCCGGTGGCTGCACACCGAACCGCCGGGCGATCTCGGCCCGCACCTCCTCCACGACGAATCGCTCCGGGGTGATCCGGGCGTCGAACGCGGGCATGATGCGGTCGAGCCACCACGAGCGGCCCGTGCGCGGCGCGACCACCGGCAGCCCGGCGGCCTCGATCGCATCCCGAAGACCGGGGATGTCCTGGAGCCGTCGCTCCGCGACATCGTGGAGATAGATCAGGGCCCGGCCGGGCGGTGCCGAGGGCGGCTCGTAGATTTCGCACGCATGTTCGAAGACGGTGATCGTCGGCCAGGCAGGTCGCGCGGGGGGCATCAGTGGTGGGTCGTCCTCAGCGGCTGTTTTCGAAACATTGTAGTAATCTCACGGCGTCCGCACGGCCGGCCTCATTCCCTGCCTACGGGTCTCCTACCCATGCACACGCTGCTCACCGCCGAACAACTTGCCGCGGGGATCGACCGTCTCGCCCGCGACGTGCGGCAGGCCTATGGAGACGGCCCGCTCACCGTCGTGGGCGTGCTCACCGGCAGCGTCGTGGTGGTGTCCGACCTGATCCGCCGGCTCTCCGGCCCGGTGCGGCTGTCGATGGTGTGGGCCAGCAGCTATCGCGGCACCACGACCCGGGCCGGTCGGCTCGACCTGCGGCTCGATCTCCTGCCCGACCTCACGGGGCAGCACGTCCTCCTCGTCGACGACATCTTCGACAGCGGGCGGACGCTCGAGGCGATCCTTGCCGACCTGCGGGGCAGGGGGGCGGCCAGCGTGCGGTCGCTGGTGCTCCTCAGGAAGCAGGGGCGGGCGGAGGTGGCGATCGAGCCGGACTTCGTGGGCTTCGACATCCCCGACCTGTTCGTGGTGGGCTACGGACTCGATTACGACGGCGCCTGGCGGCACCTGCCCCACGTGGCCGCCCTCGATGCCGACGACCTCGCCGCCCCCGGCTGAGGCTCGCAGAGCCTACCCACCATGATGTCGCGCCGGCTTCGGGGCGGCAACAGTATCCTCGCGTGGGCGAGGATACGCCCAATGCTCGTCGAGCTGTCGCCGACCCCTTCGCCTCCATCCAGCGTGCTTCGCAGGATGCGAAGCGCAGAACCAGC
>JBIIYN010000318.1:0-4528 GCA_044346795.1 Pirellulales bacterium | reverse complement strand
AAATACGGCGATTACCTGCGGACGATGTACGACATGATCGTGCTCGCCTTCCAGACCGACACGACCCGCGTGGTCACGTTCACCACGGGGTCGGAGTCGCAGGCACCGGCCATCCCGGAGATCGGGATTTCGCAGCAGCGGCACGCCCTCTCCCACCACGGCGGCAACCCCACGCTGCTGGCCGATCTGGCGAAGAGCGACCGCTTCCATCTCACGCAACTCGGCCACTTCCTCACCCGGCTCGGCGAGGTGAAGGATGCCGAGGGGCCGCTCCTCGACACCTCGATGGTCCTGTTCGGCAGCGGCATGGCCTATGGCCACAGCCACGGCAATGCCAACCTGCCGCTGGTGCTCGCCGGCGGGTCGGCGCTCGGCCTCAAGCATGGCAGCCACGTGGACTTCAACACGGCCGCCGGCCACGACTACGAGAAGGACCTGATCGGCATCTGCTTCAAGCCGGTCGATCCGCGGGCCCGGCTGAGCAACCTCCTGCTGACGATGGCCCAGAAGATGGGGGTCGAGACCGGATCGTTCGCCGACTCGACCCGCAGCCTCTCGGAGGTCGAAGCGTGAGCCGACGCACTCCTGGGATCCTGCTCGTCGCCGCCGCCGCCGGGCCTGCCAGAGACGGATGCAACGATGCCCTGGCACGACAGAAAACCGAGGCGGAGGGGTCGGCGAAAGCTCGAGGAGCTTTGGGCTATCCTGCCCACGCGACGAGCCCATCCGCCGTCGGAGCGGCGGACGTGTCACTTTTGCCGCCCCGCAGCCGGCACTACGCCACCGCCGGTTGCATTCTTGCCTGTCTCCTCGGCGCGGCCGCCGTGCTGGCGGCCGACCCGGCGGCCTACGTGGCGAAGCTCGATGAATTTCCGCCGGCCGACGCCGGCGTGGACCTCGCCGGCGAGCTCGTCACGGTGGACCATGTCAATCGCCGTGGCGGCTTGCGGCTCGACTGCTACTTCGACGAGGAGCGCTACCGCATCGCGCCGACCTTCGCCTTCATCCTGATGCCCTACGGCATGGTGTCATACCACGGGGCGGCGGCCGACCTGCAGGACGTGCCGCTCGGCACGCGGCTCGTGGGCCGGTTCGTGCTGCCTCCGGAGGGCGACAAGGCGATCCCCCCGCCCCCGCCGGAGCTGAAAAAGCACGTGCCCGACCACAACCGCGCGATCCGGCTCGAGGACGACTTCAGCCATGCGGTCCGCACGGGCCGCGGCTGGAAGCTCCAGGCCTTCGACCGGGAAAAGAAGAAGCTGACACTCGTCGCCGTGACGGCCGCCGGCGGGCCCGTGGCCGATGCGAAGCCGGTGACCCACTCGGTCGATGCATCGACGCGGATCTGGCGGGGCGACGGCTTCGGCACGCTCGACGACCTGGCGGCGGCGGCCGCCGCAGGAGAGGTCGTGCAGGTCAACCTGACGTGGGCGCCCGGCTGGGGGAATCATGAGTTTCACGCGAGCGACGTCTGGCTCGACGAGGCGAGCCGGAAGGCGGCGACCGCGCGGCAGCGTGAGATCCATCTGCGGCGGATGCTGCACCTCCACGTGCCGGCCCGGATCGACCGCGTCGATCACCAGGGGGGCAGCAAGGGGATGCTGACCGTGACGATTCTCGGAGGCTTCGACCCCGCGATCTACGACAAGTTCATCGAAAAATGGGGGGTTTCAGTGTCCGCCGCCGAGCCGACGCTGCGCACCTGGTGGATGAATCACGACATGATGGGCGGTCAGGTCGTGAAGAAGCGGACCATCGAGAATCCGCCCCCGGGCAGCAGCGGGATCGAGCTCGACATCCAGACGACGCTGCTCGAGGGCTTTCGGCCAGGCCACTTCGTCCGGATCGGCTCCCACGGCTGGCCGCGGATCCAGCCGCCGCCGGAATGGCGGATGAAGTCGATGGACGACCGCGAGTGAATGCACCCGGGAAAAGGGAAGAAAAGACTGTCGACTGTTTCTTCGCAACCCGCTTGAGTGCCACACGCAGCTGCCCTGAGTTTCATCTCTTGCACTACTCACCCTTCAGATCCGACCATGAAAACAACCCTCCCAGTACTCGCCGCTCTTCTCCTAACGCCGCTCGCCGCGCTTCGCGCTGATGAGGCTCCCAAGCCAACCGTCAAGGTTACGCAGGAGTTGCTAAACTCCATCCACATCACGCCCAAACTGATCTTCGATCCGATGCCGGCTTATGGGCAGAAGTATCTGCCGTTTGCGATGGCCTCGAGCATGGAGTCCACGAAGAAAGGTCGCCTCTGGACCTGCTGGGCAGGCGGCGAGGACGGACCGAATGCGTATCTGGTCGCGAGCTACAGTGATGATCATGGCAAATCTTGGCGCGACCCCGTGTTCGTCATCGACCCACAGGTCCACATTTCAAAAACCGGCGTGTTTTCGGAAGCCTCATACACTGTCGCTACCGGCACGGGTCCAGAAACACGGAAATTCTCGATTGGCACGCGGCTGGGCTCCTTTTGGTGCGATCCGAAGGGGCGGCTCTGGCTGTTCTTCCACCAGTCGGTCGGCATGTTCGATGGCAGTTGCAGCAACTGGTTCGTGCGCTGCGATGATCCCGACGCGGAGAAACCCGTGTGGACCGAACCGGTCTATCTGGGCTTCGGCGCGTCGCTCAACAAGCCGATCGTGCGGAAGAGCGGCGAGTGGATCCTGCCCGTGTCACTTTGGGAACGCTGGCACATCGACGAGCCTTTTGCCGACCGCTACCGCGAACTGGATGCCGTCCGCGGCGCGGACGTGTTCGTCTCTGACGACGAGGGGGCGAGCTGGCGGTATCGCGGTGGCAACATCTTCACGGACAGCTGCTTCAATGAGCACTCGGTCGTGGAGAAAGAGGACGGCACGCTCTGGATGCTCTCCCGCTGCATGAAGGAGATCGCCCAGAGTTTTTCCACCGATGGCGGCAAGACCTGGCAGCCGCAGACGACCTTCTTCCCGCACGTCAACAGTAAGGCGGTGTTCCGTCGCTTGAAGTCGGGCAACATCCTGCTCATCAAGCATGGAACCGACATGGTCACGGCACCGACACGGAAGGATGCCAAGGACTGGGGGGCGCGCAAGGAGCTGACGGCCTTCCTCACCGCCGACGAGGGCAAGACCTGGTCCCTTGGACTACTGCTCGACGAGCGCAATAACGTGTCATATCCCGACATCGCCCAGGCCCCGAATGGCGACATCTACGTGCACTACGACCGCGAACGCACCGGCGCGGCGGAAATCCTCTTCGCCCGCTTCCGTGAGGAGGACGTGAAGGCCGGGAAGCTCGTCAGCCAAAACGCCGCCCTTAAGAACATCGTCAAAAGCAGGCAGTTCGGCATAAAAGGATAGGACGGTCAACGGCACTTCCACAAGCTCCGGACGGCTGCCGGTCGGGTTCATGTCCTTGGCAAACCGCCGGAGCCAGAATCAGTCCACCGATTCCGCTGAGGAGGCTTTCAGCACATTTTCGGCCACTGGATGCACCGCTGTGCCTCGCCTTGTGAGTAATCCGTCCTGCCTTTTTCTGCGGAGCTTGATCCATCATGAGTGACCCTATGCCATTGATCACCCGCAGACGGGCGTTGAAGACCGTTACGGTCACCGCGCTCGGTGTCGGACAGTCGGGGCGGCTCGCTGCGCAGCCGGCTCCAAAAGAGCCGCCGCAAACCGCCGTACCCAAGGCCCGGCGACACCGCACCCGGAACGGCAAGACGCTGGCGATGGTCGTTGATGTGTGCGCTACTGGCCACTCGTTTTACGATCGGCACCGCATTCGGGCCGAGATGGCGGTGCTTCGCGAGCTGGGGTTTGAGCGGGTGTACTTCGTCCAGTTGAACCCGGGATACGCCTCGCCCGACATGCTGTCGCCTACCCTGATGCGATCAATCATCGCCCTCGGCGATCCGAACCAAGCCTACATGGATGAGTGCAAACGACAGGGCATGGAGGCATGGGCCGTCATCAAACCCTATGAAGCCGGGGGGCGGTATACCATTCCCCACGGCAAGAGAGCGCGATTGAGCCGGGCACATGTTGAAACAGTTGGGGGCGAAAGGATCTGCTTCGACAACCTCCTGTCCGAGCACCCGGAATATGCGGTGGAACGCCGCCCAGACCCGAACCTCGAGCTGCGGAAAAGCGACCCTGTGACCGCGATCGAGATTGCGTTTTGCGTGGATCCGATTCTGGACCGAGTGGGGGCGACCGCCGTCAAGGGCCTGCCCGACTCGGATATCCCGTCCCCCGTTTTTTCGATCTGGACAAGCCGGGACAACGGGATTTTCAGCCCGTTGGAAACCCCATGTCGCTCGACGACCAGCATCGAACAGCGCCAGCTCACGGATGCAAACGGCCTTCCTCTCGGAGACAAGCCCAAGCGCTGCCTGGTAGCCACGCTGACAGGTTTCACGCTGCCGCCGGATGTCCGCTATGTGGGCGTGACCGTCAACCCGTGGGAGCGGCTCTACACGATTCCTTTCTCAATGATCAAACTGCTCTCGCCTGCCGGCGAGATCCCGAGCACCACGGCA
>JBIIYN010000064.1:0-14853 GCA_044346795.1 Pirellulales bacterium | reverse complement strand
AGTGAAGGTGATCACGGTCGACGGCGACGTGAATCGCGAGACGTTCCGCGATGCCAGGCCGTTCTACATCGGCACCGACAACATCGAGGGTGGCCGCCTGCTGGGTACCGCGGCCCGCGTGGTCCTGGCGAGCCGCGGCAAGACGTCGGGCGGATACGTGCAGTTCGCCGGGTTTACCGACAACGGCAACGCCCGGGCGCGGATGGACGGCTTCAAGGAGGCCGTGGGCGGCGGCTTCCGGGAGGTCGACCGCATGAGCGACGAGATGGACCTCTCGAAGGCTCGCGACAACGTCCGTGCGGCGCTCGTCAACCATCCCGACCTCGCGGCGCTCGTCGGCATCTGGGCCTACAACGCCCCGGCGATCACCGAGGTGGCCCAGGAGCGGGGCGTCCGGGATCGCCTGGCGATCGTCACGTTCGACGCCCAGGCCGCGGCCCTGAACCACATGGCCGACGGCCGGATCGACGCGATGGTCGTGCAGAATCCGTTCGAAATGGGAATCCTGACCGTCCGCCTGCTGCGGGCGCTGCACATGAGAGACACCGCGACCGTCGCCGAAATGTTTCCGCGGCAGGGGCAGCCCGACGGCGACATCCACACCACGGGCCTGCGGCTGATCGTGCCCGCGGGCACCGGCCCGCTCGGTGAACTGAAGCCGGACGTGAAAAACGTCGAGGTCATGCCGCTGCCGGCCTTCCGGGAATGGCTCGCCACGTATGGCCTGTCGAGCTCCTGACGGGGCGACAGTGAGACGAAGCCCACCGGAGCCCGCCATGCCGCAGCCGAACGCCTCCTCAAAGCCGATTTTTTTCCTCCGGCCCGGGGAATGGTCGCTCGTGCTCGCGATCCTCTTCGCCGTGGCACTGACGGCCCTGGTCGACGCCAACCACAGCTACTGGTTTCGGCCGCTCGAAAGCCTGCGCGACATCGCCCGCAACACGGCGCTGCTCGGCATCTTCGCCCTCGGCGCCACCGTCGTGATCATCGCCGGGGGCATCGACCTCTCCCTCGGCTCGATGATCGCCCTGTCGGGCACCGTCTGCGCCACGACGATGCTGGCGATCGCCCCCGCGCAGATGATGGGCTTCAAGCCGGTGGGCGGCATCGCCGTGGCGGCCGGATGTGCCGCGAGCCTCGTGGCCGGCTTTCTCGTGGGCACGCTCCATGCCTGGTTGATCACGGCGGTCCGGCTGCCGCCGTTCATCGCCACGCTGGCCACGCTCGTGGGCATGAGGAGCCTCGCCCGGGCCCTGTGCGAAGGCACGACGGCGGCGTTCCATCCCGCGCACACGAAAAGTGCCCTGATCAACGTCGCGGACCCGTTCTTCAAGACGGTTCGCGACAACGTCTGGATTCCGGTGGCCGTGTTCGGCGTGCTGGCTCTCGTGACCTGGCTGCTGCTCACGCGGACCGTGCTCGGGCGGCACATCCAGGCGCTCGGCGGCAACGAGCAAGCCGCGCGGCTCGCCGGCATCCGTACCGACAACGTGAAGTGGTTCGCCTACTGCTTCAGCGCGATGACGGCGGCCCTCGCGGGGCTCTTCTACATGGCGAACGAATCGGTCGCGGCGCCGGTGAACCAGGGCCGCGGCCACGAACTCAACGCGATCGCCGCGGCGGTGGTGGGCGGCTGCTCGCTGGCGGGCGGGGTGGGCACGGTTCCGGGAACGGTGCTCGGCACGGTCTTCCTGCGGGTCGTGATCGACGCGGTGTCGAAGATCATCAAGACCGGAGCCGACGTGTACGAGGGGCTAATCGTCGGCATCGTGGTGGTGATCGCCGTCACGCTGGCGCAGGTCGGACAGCTCTCGAAGGGCGGCAGTCGCCTGCTGCCCGGAGCCCTCGGACTGTGTGCGATTCCCACGCTGGCGATCCTCTGCGGGGCCATCGTCACGATGACGGCCGGCGGTCGTGCCGGCATCGCCGCCGGCATCGCCGCCACCGCCCTCCTGTGGCTCCTGAGATTCTGGGAAACGAGCCGTGCCGACCAGGGGGTTGGCCGAGGGTGAGACCGGGCATGCACGGGGCCGCTGACACGTCCGTTACGGGCCACGACACCGCACAGGCGGTCGTCATGCGCGGCATCACGAAGCGGTTTCCCGGCGTGGTCGCGCTCGACGACGTGACGCTCGAGGTGCGCCGGGGCGAACTCCACGCCATCTGTGGCGAGAACGGCGCCGGCAAGAGCACGCTCATGAAGATCCTCTCGGGCGTCTACCGCCCCGACGAGGGAACCCTCGAGATCGGCGGGCAGCCGGTGACCCTCGAGGGCACGCGGGACGCCGAGCGGGCCGGCATCGCGATCATCCACCAGGAACTGGCCCTCGTCGAGGATCTCTCGGTGGCGGCCAACGTGTTCCTCGGCCGGGAGAAGCGAACCCTGCTCGGCCTGCTCGACGACCGCGCGATGCACGCCGAATGCGGCCGGCTGCTGGCCGCGCTCGAATGCCCGGTGGCGTCCGACACGCGGACGGGCAGCCTGCGGGTCGGTGATCAGCAGCTCGTGGAGATCGCCAAGGCGCTGTCGCTCGACGCATCGATCGTGGTGATGGACGAACCCACCAGCGCGCTGACCGAGGCTGAGTCGGCACGGCTCGAGCGGACGATCCGCCGGCTGCTCGACGGCGGCACCACGATCCTCTACATCTCGCACAAGTTGGAGGAGGTCTTCCGGCTGGCCGACCGGATCACCGTGCTGCGGGACGGACGGCACGTGCGAACGGTGGCGAGGGCCGACACGACCCCGCGTGAAATCACCGGCTGGATGGTGGGTCGCGAACTCGCCGACCACGCCTTCCGCCACGCCCGTTCCCGCGGCCCGACGCTCCTCGAGGTCCGCAACCTGACACTGCCCTGGCCGGACCACCCGCGGGGCTATCGGCTGGCGGACGTCTCGTTCGACCTGCATGCCGGCGAAATCCTCGGCGTGGCCGGACTGATGGGCGCCGGCCGCACGGAACTGCTGGAGACGATCTTCGGCGCCGGCGACACCACCTGGACCGGCTCGATCCGCCTCGACGGCGAGCCGGTCCGCTTCCGTCACCCGCGCGAGGCCTGCGACGCCCGCATCGCGATGGTGACGGAGGATCGCAAGCGTCTCGGCCTCTTTCCCGATCTCGACGTGGCGGGCAACGTGAGCCTCTGCAGTCTCGGCGATGCGCTCCGCGGCGGGCTCCTCTCCCGACGCCGCGAGGAGCAACTCGTCGCCGGGCCGATCCGCGAGACGGGCGTGAAGACACCGGGGCCGCACGCCGCCATCACCGGCCTGTCGGGCGGCAACCAGCAGAAGTGCATCATCGGCCGCTGGCTGCTGACGCGGCCCCGCGTGCTCTTGCTCGACGATCCCACCCGGGGCATCGACGTGGGCGCGAAGGCCGAGCTCTACGCGCTCATCGACGGGCTCTGTCGCGAAGGACTCGGCGTGGTCCTGACGTCGAGCGAACTGCCCGAACTGCTCACGCTCGCCGACCGGATCATCGTGCTCGCCGAGGGCCGGCTCACCGGCGAATTCTCCCGGGCCGAGGCCACCGAACAGAAGATCATGGAAGCCGCAACCGGCACCGTCCACTCCACGTGAAGCAGCCGCCGCTACGCCGGCCGGGGGCACGTGCTCGCCGCCGGCGGACTTTGACATCGCATTCCCGATGGAAATGGTGCGCTAACTCTCCCAGTCAAAGTTCACCGGCGGCTGCGCGCGACCCCCGACCAGCTTCGCTCCTCCTCTTTTGCACGAGGCGAAGCGGCCGACGGAGGCGAAGGGGTCGGCGACAGCTCGAGGAGCATTGGGCTATCCTGCCCACGCGACGCCATTCCGCCGTCAGAACGGCCGACGAAGCTATGCGTTGCCGCCCCGAAGCCGGCGCCATACCACGGATTCACGCACCCACGTAGCGGGCCACGATCGCGCGGGCCTTCGATTCCTCCCGCGTGCCCGACACGATCGCCCGGCCGTCGGCGAACACCGACAGTTCGATCCCCTGCTCCACCTCGGCCCGCACGAGCCACGGATTCGCCGTCACGCGGCCGCAGGCGCCGAGCCGCGTGGCCAGCGCGGCCAGGTCGACAGTCCCGACTCCGGCCGCCGCCACCTGCACCGCCTCGCGGCCGCAGAGTGCCACGGCCGACGCGGCCATCCTGCCCTCGAGCCAGGGAAAATCGTCACGGCGGCAGGTGGGGCAGCCGTGCTCGGCGAGGGCGGACAGATCGATCGTCCGCCAGGTTCCCTCCCAGAGGTCGCAGGCCAGCAGCCGGTTGCCGACACCTTCGGTCACCCCGGTGAGGAGCTTGATCACCTCGGCGGCTTCGACCGCGCCCACCACGAGGGCCGCGGGTCCCATGATGCCGGCCGTGTCGCAGGTCGGCATCACCCCGGGAGCCGGCGGCTCGGGCACGAGGCACCGCAGGCAGGCGGTCCGGCCGGGCAGGACGGTGAGCACGCGGCCCTCCGCGCCGATCGCACCGCCGTGCACCCACGGGATTCCCTGCCGGCAGGCGAATTCATTGACGATGAATCGCGCCTCGAAGTTGTCGGTGCCGTCCACGATCACGTCGACGCCGCCCAGGAGCGTGGCCGCGCTCGCCGGCGTCAGATCCGCGACCACCGGCTCGATCTGCGTCGCCGAGTTGATCCGCCGCAGATGCGCGGCGGCGGCCGCGGCCTTGGGAACGCCCGCGGCGACGTCGGCCTCGTCGAAGAGCACCTGCCGCGGCAGATTCGACAGTTCGGGCACGTCGCGGTCGATGATCCGCACGTACCCCAATCCCGCCCGCACGACCGCCATCGCCACCACGCTGCCGAGCGCCCCGCAGCCGACGACGGCCACCCGTGCCCCGGCGAGCCGCGCCTGACCGGCCGGCCCGAGCAGCGCGAAGCGAACCTGGCGGGAATAGCGGTCGGGATCGAAGCTGGCCATGCGAGCCATGCTACCACGCGGCCGCGAGATACCCGGCCCAGTCCCCCGGGAAGTGATCCGCTCCCGCGGCGAGCCCCCAGGCGGCGAGCTCGCCCTGGAGCCGATCGCACTCGCGACGCTGCTCGCCCACGGTTTCCGCCGCGGTCGCCCGCTGGGCCACGAGCGGCTTGTCGGGCCGTCCACGCCGCCAATGCTCGTGCGGCAGCGCCTCGCTGGGCAGCGCCACGACCAGGCAGTCGACCGCATCGATGAGCGTCGCCGACGTCGCCTCGGGAGGCTCGGTGCCGTCGACCTCGAGGCCCAGGAGCATCGTGCCCTTGAGCGCCCGTGCAGCCGAGACGATGCTCCCGGCCGTCTCGCCGTCCACCGTGCGCGGCACCACCGCCAGCACCACCGATGGGTGCAGGGCGAACGACGCGATCCGTCCGGCAGCCTCGTCCTGGTCGAGCCCCCGCCCCGCCCCATCCTCGAGCCGCGCCACGATCGCCACCCCCGCCTGATCGGCGGCCGCACGCACGTCGGCGGATGGGTCGCCGATCACCGCGGCCGCGGCTGCCTCTCGGAATGAGTCCGGTCTGAAACCCACCGGCGGCATCGTGACGCCGCGCGGCACCCACCGCCGGCCATCGAGCCAGAGCGAGCGGCCACGGACGCCGAGCCGCCGCAGCCCCACCAGGCGGTCGACGGCGGCGACGGTCCGCGTGCCGCGGCGGACCTCCGCTTCCAGCCGGTAGAGATTGGGGAGTTCGGGCGTCCAATAGGCGGGCTCCGTGAACACCGCCCGGGCGAGCGCGGCTTGATCGCCCGCCGCGGCGACGAGCCTCACGGTCGTCGGCAGCGTCATGTCGCGGCCGCGGCGCGGGCCCACGAGCGTGCCGGCGAGTTCGGGTGGATCACCGTCGCCGTCTTCGACGGCGACGCGCACGACGATCTCGGCCCGCATGTCGTCGGCCCGGCCCAGTCGGATCGCCAGCGGCACGACCGCTTCGGCAGGCTTCACGGCGTCTTCCCGGCCACGAACCGCTGGCGGGCCATCTCGCCAAGGTGTCGCAGGTCGAGCTTTCCGGAGCCCAGCAGTGGCAGTTCCCCGATCTCCGCGAAGCTGTCGGCCGAGGGCACCCAGAGCTTCGGCAGGCCGCGCTGCAGCATCGTCTGCACGACCTCGGCCGGGCTGCGGGAGGTCGGGAGGTGAAACACGATCAGCCGCTCCCCCTTGGCGGCGTCGGGCACGGCGGTCACCACGGCCAGCAGTTCGCCTTCCGCGGCACCGAGCGCCTCGTTGACAGCCTCCTCGATGGTGAGGTGCGGCACCATCTCGCCGCCGATCTTCGAGAACCGGCTCTCGCGGCCGGTGATCGTGATGAAACCTTCGGCATCGAGCCGGGCGATGTCGCCGGTGCAGTACCAGCCGTCCTTCACCACCTTCGCCGTCAGGTCGGGCCGATCGAGATAGCCCTGCATCACGTTGGGTCCGCTGATCCAGAGCATCCCCTCCTCACCGACCGGCAGTTCCTCGAAGCCGTCGCGGGCGGTGATCCGCGCCCGGCAGCCGAGGATGGGCTGGCCCACGGTGCCCTCCCGCGCATCGGCCGGCCGGCCGGGCACGTGGCGTGCAGGGGGCACGTTGGCGGCCACGAGCGGTGCGAGTTCGGTGGCGCCGTAGGCCTCGCTGGGCCGCAGGCCGAACCGCTTCTCGAAGGCGTCGCAGACCTCCTTCGGCAGCTTCTCGGCCGCGCCGAACACCGCCTCCAGCGTGGAGAAGTCTTCGGGCGGCGTGCGGCGGGTGTAGTAGCGGAGGAAGGTCGGCGTCGCCATCAGGAGCGTGGCGTGGAATTCGCGGGCCAGGCGGCCGACCGTCTGCGCATCCCGCGGGTCGGTGTGGTAGACGACGGCCGGGTCGAGTGCCAGCGGCGTCCAGAGCGTGGTGGTGTAGCCGTAGGAATGAAAGAAGGGCAGCACGCCGAGCGCCACGTCGGCCGCGGAAAGGTGCAGCATCCCGTCGATCGCGCGGATCTGCGAGCCCACGTTCTCGATGGTGAGCACGACTCCCTTGGGGTCGCCCGTGGAGCCCGACGTGAAGATCACGGTGAGCACGTCGTCGGGACGGATGCGCCGGAGTCCGAGCAGCCTGTCGAGCAGGCCGACCGGCGTGACCGTGGCGTGGACGAACGCCCGGAGCTTGTCGAACGGGCCGAGTCGCTTCCGCAGGTCGCCCGCATCGAGCAGCTTCGCGCCCACGTCGAGCTTGACCCGGCCGAGAAATGCCGGGCTCGAGATCACGTGGCGGAGACGCGCCCGCTCGATGCAGACGTCGAGGATCGCCTGCGACGCCGTGTAGTTGAGATTCACCGCCACGCGGCCGGAGAGCGCGAGCGCCGCATTCACCACCGCGGCGCCGGCGGTCGGCGGCAGCAGCACGCCCACCATCTTTTCGTCGGCCGCGAGCACGCGATCCAGCACGCTCTGGGCGGCGAAAATCCGGGCGAGCAGTTCCCGGCCGGTCAGCCTGGTGCCGAGCGAGTCGGCCATCTTGAGACGGCCGCCGGCGCTGCGGCAGGCCCGCAGCATCCGCCGCTGCAGCACCATCGGTGATTCGGGCTCGGTGGGCATGGGCTTGAGTCCGGAGGCCGCGGCGGGCGGACTCGTTGTCCGACCGTCGGCAGGCATTAGAATCGCCGCGGCCCGGGATGGCCAGTTCAGCCCGGCGCACGCTCGTTTCTTCCCCGTGCCCGCCGCCCTCCCCCAGCCCTTCGGACGCCCCGCGATGCCCCGTTACCAGCCATCCCGGATCGAACCCAAGTGGCAGGCCTGGTGGGACGCGCACGACACGTTCGCCACGCCGCGGCTGCCGGCTCAGGGCCGCCGGGGCAAGACGTACGTGCTCGACATGTTCCCCTACCCCAGCGGCGACGGGCTGCACGTCGGGCACCCGGAGGGCTACACGGCCACCGACATCGTGGCCCGCTTCGAGCGGATGCGGGGTACGAGCGTGATGCACCCGATGGGATTCGACGCCTTCGGCCTGCCGGCCGAAGAACACGCGATCCGCACGGGCACCCCGCCGCGGGAGAGCACCGAGCGGAACATCGAGACGTTCCGACGCCAGCTGAAGATGCTCGGCTTCAGCTACGACTGGAACCGCTCCCTGGCGACGACCGACCCGGAATACGTCCGCTGGACCCAGTGGATCTTCCTCCAGCTCTTCGACACCTGGTTCGACACCGACCTGCAGAAGGGACGGCCGATCGCCGAACTGCCGATCCCCTCCGAGGTCGCCGCCCGGGGCGAGGCCGCGATCGCGGGCTACCGCGACGCCCACCGGCTCGCCTACCAGTCGGAGGCGCCCGTGAACTGGTGCCCGGCGCTCGGCACGGTGCTCGCCAACGAGGAGGTCATCGGCGGGGTCAGCGAGCGGGGCGGCCATCCGGTGGTGCGGATTCCGCTGCGGCAGTGGATGCTGCGGATCACGGCCTACGCCGATCGGCTCGACCGCGAACTCGACGGCCTCGACTGGCCCGCGAGCATCAAGAAACTCCAGCGCGACTGGATCGGCCGGAGCACCGGTGCCGAGGTCGACTTCTTCATCGCTCCCGCGGGCGAAGGCGAATCGGCCTTCGAGCACTGGAAGCAACGACGGGCGCGAGCCGGCTTCCCGGAGCGGCCGGGCGACGACGTGCTCCGCGTCTACACGACCCGCCCCGACACGCTTTACGGCGTGACCTTCATGGTGGTGGCGCCCGAGCATCCGCTGCTCGACCGCCTCGCCACGCCGGCCCAGCGGGAGGCGATCCAGGCGTATGGCGAGGCCGCGGCGCGGAAGAGCGACCTCGATCGCACCGACCTGGCCCGCGAGAAGACGGGCGTGTTCACGGGATCATGCGTCGTCCACCCGCTGTCGGGCAGGCCGATCCCCGTGTGGGTCGCCGACTACGTGCTGGCGTCGTACGGCACCGGCGCGATCATGGCGGTGCCGGCGCACGACGACCGCGACTTCGAATTCGCCGGCACGTTCGGGCTCGACGTGCTCACGGTCGTGGAGCCGGCCGACGGCACCGCCGTCGCGGCGGGCGAGCTCTTCGCGGGCGACGGCCGGGCGATCGCGTCGGGGCCCTATACCGGCCTCGACACGCGGACCTTCATCACGCGGGTATCGCACGATCTCGCCGCCACCGGGCTCGGCCGGCCGGCGGTCAACTACAAGCTCCGCGACTGGCTCTTCAGCCGGCAGCGGTTCTGGGGGGAGCCGTTCCCGATCCTGCACGAGCTCGACGCCGACGGCCGGCCCACCGGCGCGATCCGGCCGGTCGATGCCGACGAACTCCCGGTCCACCTGCCGCACCTCACCGACTTCAAGCCCGGCGACACGCCCGATCCGCCGCTGTCGCGGTCTCCGGCCGAGTGGCTGTTCGTGGAACGCGACGGCAAGCGGTATCGCCGGGAGACGAACACCATGCCGCAATGGGCGGGCTCCTGCTGGTACTACCTGCGGTTTCTCGATCCGCGCAACGCCGACCGGTTCCTCGACCCCGAGATCGAGAAGGCGTGGATGCCGGTCGACCTCTACGTGGGCGGCGCGGAACACGCGGTGCTCCACCTGCTCTACAGCCGGTTCTGGCACAAGGTGCTCTTCGACCGCGGGCACGTCTCGCATCCCGAGCCGTTCGGCAAGCTCGTGAACCAGGGGATGATCCTCGGCGAGATGGAGTTCACCGGCTACCGCAGCGCCAAGGGGGGCTGGGTGACGGCCGGGCAGCAGGCGGAAGGAGATTCTCCGGTGCGGGTGCCGGCCGACCAGGTGGAGAAGCAGGGGGAGCACTTCGTGCTCCGCGACGCACCGAAGATCCGTGTCGAGAGCCGTGCGTACAAGATGTCGAAGAGCCGCGGCAACGTGGTGAATCCCGACCAGGTGGTTCGCGACCACGGCGCCGACAGCCTGCGTCTCTACGAGATGTTCATGGGGCCGCTCGAGGCGACGAAGCCCTGGAGCACGGCGGGCGTGGGTGGAGTGCGCGGATTTCTCGAACGCTGCTGGCGGCTGGTCGTGGACGAGCGTGCCGACGTGATCGCGCCGTCCCAGCAGGTCTGCGACGATCCCCCGACAGAAGACCAGCTCCGCGAGATCAACCGCACGATCGACAAGGTGACGAAGGACATCCGGGCGCTCTCCTTCAACACGGCGATCGCCCGGATGATGGAGTTCGTGAATTTCTGCACGCCGCTCGAGCGGCGACCGCGGGCCATCCTCGAACCGTTCGTGACGGTGCTTGCGCCCTTCGCTCCGCATCTGGCCGAGGAATTGTGGGAGATCCTCGGCCGGCAGGCGCCGGTGTCGCTGGCCGCCTGGCCCTCCGTCGACGAGAAGTGGCTGAAGGACGACACGGTCGAGATCCCGGTGCAGATCCAGGGCAAGCTCCGCGGTCGGGTGATCGTGCCCGCCGACGCCGACGCCGAGGCGATGAAGGCGGCGGCGGCCGCCGATCCGAAGATCGCGGAACTGATCGCCGGCAGGGAGATCGTGAAGGTCGTCGCGGTGCCCGGCCGGCTCGTGAATTTCGTGCTCAAATGAGCCGGTGCGGCCGATTGCTGCGGCCATCTGCTAGGATTTTCCCGCGGTGGGCAGGCCCCGGCAGTCGCAAGGAGATGTTCCGATGAACGTACAACGGGTATTGGCCCTGGTGCTCGGCGGGGGCCGCGGCACGCGGCTCTACCCCCTCACCCGCGACCGCTCGAAACCGGCCGTCCCCCTGGCCGGCAAGTACCGCATCATCGACGTGCCGCTTTCCAACTGCATCAACAGCGGCGTGCAGCGGATCTACGTGCTGACTCAGTTCAACTCCGTGAGCCTCCACCGGCACATCCGCCGCACCTACACCTTCGACCCGTTCAGCGGCGGCTTCGTGGAGATCCTCGCCGCCCAGCAGACCACCGACAGCGCCGGCTGGTATCAGGGCACGGCGGACGCGGTCCGCCAGAACCTCCGCTACCTCCAGCAGCCCGACATCCGCCACGTGCTGATCCTCTCGGGCGACCAGCTCTACCGCATGAACTACGCCGACATGCTGGCCACCCACCTGTCCAGCCGGGCCGACGTCACGATCGCGGGCATTCCCGTGCACTCCGAGGCGGCGTCGGCGCTTGGAATCATGCGACTCGACGGGTCGGGCCGCGTCGAGGGCTTCCTCGAAAAGCCGCAGACGCCCGCGGAACTCGAGATGGTGAGGACCGATCCCGCCTGGATCGAGCGGCAGGGGATCGTCGCCGGCGGCCGCTCGCTGATGGCGAGCATGGGCATCTATCTCTTCGACCGCGACTGCCTGCTCGACCTGCTCACGAAGACCGACTACCAGGACTTCGGCCGCGAGGTCTTCCCGGCGTCGATCCGGGCCAAGAAGGTGCAACTGCATCCCTTCGACGGCTACTGGGAGGACATCGGTACCATCCGCTCCTACTACCAGTGCAACCTCGACCTCGCCAGCCCCTCACCCCCGTTCGACCTGGCCATGCCAGAGGCGCCCATCTATTCGCGGGGCCGGTTCCTGCCTCCCTCGCGGATCGACGGCGCCACGGTCCGCCACAGCCTGCTCTCCGACGGCTGCCTCGTCGAGGAGGGCGCGGTGATCGAGAGCAGCGTGATCGGCCTGCGGTGCCGGATCGGCCGGGATGTGGTGATCCGCAACTCGGTGATCCTCGGCAACGACTTCTTCGAGACGGCCGACGACATCGCGGCGAACACGGCGAAGGGCCTGCCGAGGATGGGCATCGGCGCGGGCACCGTGATCGAGGGGGCGATCATCGACAAGAACGTGCGGATCGGCCGGGGCGTGCGGATCGTCAACGATCACGGCTGCGAAACGTCGGCCGACAGCGAACGCTTCACGGTGCGGGACGGCATCGCGGTGGTGCCCAAGGACGCCGTCGTGCCGGACGGCTGGCGGCCCTGAACCACGCGGGCTACCGTCGGCGGGAACGCCAGCCGGGCGTCTCGCCGGCCGGAAGCGGTGGAACCGTGACGGTGGCCGGCACCGGTTCGAGGCGTGCCTGGGAAGTCGCGACGGCCGAGTCCGGGACGACAGCGACCGCGGCGTCGGCCTGCCCCTCGACCGCCGACTCGCCCACCACGGCGACGGTCTGGCGGAGTTCCTCTTCCTGGTCGACCTCGACCACCTCCGCGACGACCCTGCCGGCCGCCGGCGGCATGTGATCGGCTTCAGCCGGCCGCTCGTCGTCCTTCACGATCAGCGGCCAGGGCTTGGCCGCCGACCCCAGCGGCAGGATGCCGCCGCTCCGGGCCCGGAAATCGTTCTGTGGGGCCGAGCCGTTCGGCACGGGGCCGGAATAATCCAAGGGATCGGGGCACATCGTGCAGCCGACCGCGGCGATTGCCGCGACCACCACCGTCCCCAGTGCCCAGACCCGCGGGAGCGGGCTTCGCGTCTGTCGTGCCTCGACCATGCTGCCCTTTTCCGGAGCGGCGGGTCCGAACCCGCCGGTCATCGTGGGCCGGCCCGCAGGCCGCCCCCTTCCCGTCGACCGGACACCACGTGCCGGCCCTCGCAGCGGCTGTTCCCCCACCCCCACGACCCGACCAAGATTTCGTCCAGCCGCCGCCCGATTCTTCAGAAAAACCGGCGCAACCGGAAAAAGCGGCGGTGAAGCTGGATTCTTCCACCGTCATACAGGAGCGATCGCGCGACTGCGGCAGCATGGCGGTCGTCGCATTCGCGACGAGGAGGAGACGGTCGGGGTCACGCGCAGGCGACGGTGAATTCTGCGACTTACGAGCGATTTACCATCATCCGAGAGCCACCTGTAGCAGAATCCGCCGTCGACGAGCATGAGCCCCGACTGGCTCCGGCCCACCGCCAACTACAGCTCCACCCCCATCCTGGTCATGAGCAGTTTCATGTCGTCCCAGACTTCTCTTTTGGCGGGCGGGTTTCGCAGCAGGTACGACGGGTGGTAGGTGCAGATCACCTGCGATGTCCGCCAGGTGAACCACCGCTTCCGCAGTTCGCCGATCGTCTCGTCGGTCTCCAGGAGGGCCTGCGCCGCCGTGGTGCCCAGGCAGCAGATGAACTCCGGCGCGATGATCTCCAGCTGCTTCTCGAAGTAGCCCCGACAGTTGGCCGTCTCGTCCGGCGTGGGCCGACGGTTTTCAGGCGGCCGGCACTTGAGCACGTTGAGGATGTAGACGTTTTCGCGGGAGAGCGTGCAGGCTTCGATGATCTTCGTGAGCAGTTGGCCGGCACGGCCGACGAACGGTTCACCCGAGGCGTCCTCGTCGGCCCCCGGGGCCTCGCCCAGGAAACAGAGCCGGGCGGTGGCCGGCCCGACGCCGAACACGGTGTGCGTGCGGGCCCGGGCCAGCGGCGGGCAGCGTTGGCAGGCGGCCACCTCCTCGCGCAGGACCGCAAGGGCGCGGATTCGGCCTTCGTCGGCCGGGGGTTCGGCCGTTCGGGTGTCGGCATCCGGGGCACCGGCCCGTCTCCCCTTCCCGCTCCGCTTTGGAAGGCTCGAAACCCCGGCTGCTGCCAGGCTCTGCAGCCGCTGCCTGAGCGCACGGTTGGAACCGTTTTCGCCCCGCATGCCCGATCTGCCGGCATTGCCTTCCATGGTCTGCATCCGTGCGACAGGCGGCTGTCAGAGTGCGCGGCGGTGGCGCTTCGGTGCCCGTCCCTTGCCGAGCAGGGCCGCGGCGGATGGCTTCTTCGGTTCGGGAGCGGCGGGTTCCGGGGCCAACTCGTCGGCCGGCCCCCCGGCCTGTGCCCGCTCCCCCACGCCGAGCCGCGGCAGCTCGGTCTTCGGGCGGCGATCGAACGCCTCGAAGCCGGGGATCTCGTCCCGCTTGAGCAGCCTCTCGATCCGCATCTCGATCCGCGTCAACTGCGGCCCCTCTTCGGGGCTCACGAACGTGTAGGCGACGCCTTCGCGTCCCATCCGGCCGGTTCGCCCCACGCGGTGGACGTAGTCGTCACAGAACTCGGGGATGTCGTAGTTGATGATGTGCGAAACGCCCGACACGTCGATGCCGCGGCCCACCACGTCGGTGGCCACGAGCACGCGGGTCGTCCCGTCACGAAACTGCTTCATCGCCCGATCGCGGGCGCTCTGGGCGAGGTCGCCGTGGATGCAGGCCACCTCGTCCGGATGGCCGCCGTGGCCGGCGGACCGGCTGCGACGCCGCGAGAGCCGCTCGAAGATCTTGTCGGTGCCACGCTTGGTCCGGCAGAACACGATCACCTGCCGCGGGTTCTCGCGCTCGAGCAGCTTCTCGAGCAGATCGAATTTGCGGGTGGGATCGACCGTGAAATACGCCTGCTCGATCGTCTCCACGGCGAGTTCGTTGACCGAGAAGTCGAGGATCTCGGGATCCCGCATGTAGCGGGTCGCGAGCTTGGCCACCGGCGGCGGCACCGTGGCTGAGAGCAGCAGCGTCTGCCGGCTCTCGGGGCAGCGGCGCAGAATCTTCTCGATGTCGGGGCGGAAGCCGATGTCGAGCATCCGGTCCGCCTCGTCGAGCGTCACGATGTCGAGGGCCGACAGCGAGAGCGTGCCGCGGCTCATGTGATCGAGCACGCGACCCGGAGTTCCCACGACGACGGCCGGATGCTTCGACAGCTTGTCGATCTGACCCTTGATCGGCTTGCCGCCGTACACCGCCACGCAATGGATTCGTGAACCGAAGGCGAGCTTTTCGAATTCGTCCCGCACCTGCACGGCCAGTTCCCGCGTCGGGACCAGCACGAGGGCCCGCGGGCCGCCGCTGCGGCCAGGCTCGAGCATCCGTTCCAGGATGGGCAGCACGAAAGACGCCGTCTTGCCGGTACCCGTGCGGGCCTGGCCCAGCACGTCGACGCCCGAGAGGGCCCGGGGAATCAGGCCGGCCTGCACCGGCGTCGGGGTCGTGTAGCCGGCTCGTTCGACGGCGGCCATGGTG
>JBIIYN010000317.1:0-4546 GCA_044346795.1 Pirellulales bacterium | reverse complement strand
ACGAGTTGGCGGTGATCCGTTCCTGCTGGACCAACGGCATCAACCATGCCGGCGGCGTCTGCCAGATGAACACGGGCATCCAGTTCGCCGGCCGGCCGTCGCTGGGCAGCTGGGTGACCTACGGCCTCGGCTCGGAAAACGAGAACCTGCCCGCCTTCGTCGTGATGCAGGACCGCGAGGACGTCGTGGTCAACGGCCCGCGGAACTGGGGCAGCGGGTTCATGCCGGCGGTCTACCAGGGGGCGGCGCTCGAGGTGGAGGGGCCGCCACTTTCAAACCTCGCCCCGCCGCCGGACATCGGCCCGGCCCAGCAACGGCTCGCGCTCGACTACCTCCAGGCCCGCAATCGTCGCCACCGGGAGGGCCGCGGCGAGAACAGCGAACTCGATGCACGGCTGCGGTCGTACGAACTCGCGTTCCAGATGCAGGCCCACGCGCCGGAGGCGGTCGATCTCTCCGCGGAGACCGCGGAGACGAAGGCCCTCTACGGGCTCGACGACAAGGAGACCGCCCGCTTCGGCCGCAACTGCCTGCTGGCCCGCCGGCTCGTGGAGCGGGGCGTGCGGTTCGTGCAGTGCTACCACGGCGCGGGGAGCAAGTGGGATGCCCACCAGGGAATCGAAAAAAACCACGCCACGATGTGCCGCGAGATGGACAAGCCCGTGGCGGGGCTGCTCGCCGACCTGCGTCGCCGCGGGCTGCTCGACGAGACGCTCGTGGTGTGGGGGGGCGAGTTCGGCCGCACGCCGCAGAGCGAGAAGGGGGATGGCCGCGACCACAATCCCACGGGCTTCACGATGTGGATGGCCGGCGGCGGCGTCCGCGGCGGCACGGTGCACGGCACCACCGACGAGATCGGCCTGCATGCCGTCGAGAACCGGCTGCACGTGCACGACATCCACTCCACGATCCTCTACCTGATGGGGCTCGACCACAAGAAGCTCGTCTACTTCCACGCCGGCCGTCCCGAGCGGGTCGATGCCAACGAGGGGCACGTCTACGAGGGGATCGCGTCGTGACGCGATTCCGGATGACCGCCGCAGCCAGCTATTTCTGCAGGCCCTTGCGAAAGTCCCACGGCGGCACGGGATTCGACTGGGCCCAGAGCCCGAGCCGTTGCGACTGAGCCTGCGACTGGAGCGCGGCCAGCGACGTGTCGCGGGAATAGTCCTCGTAGTGCCAGGCATTGCCGCCGGCCACCATCTGGCGGTTGACGTCCACGCCGTTCACGGTGAGGTGGCCGATCCACCGGCCGTAGCGGTCCTTGCCGTCCTCCGTCACCTCGACCGTCTTGCCGAACACCATCTCCGCGAGGGCCTCCCGCGACACCTTGCCGTAGTCCTGGCCGATCTCCGGCGCGTCGATCTCCGCCAGCCGCACCTTCTGCTGCTGGTTTGATTCGTCGAGGCAGGTCACCGTGTCGCCGTCGTGCACGCCCACCACCCGCCAGAGATGCGTCGTGCCCGGGCGATTCGCCGGCGGCTGCGGCGACAGGCTCACCGGCTGCGCGGGAGTCGACGAGGTCGAGATCGGTGCCGGGAATGACGACGCCGTCGATGGCGGAGGCGGCTGCGTCGCCGCGGCGATGGCGGCGGCCGACCCGGCCACCATCGGGGGCGCCACCGCGGCAAACGACGCATTGGCCGGGTCCTGTGCCGCCGGCATCATGCCCGGCGGCGGCGGTGCCGACGAGGGAGCCCATTGGTCCGGCGGTGCCCCGGGCTGCTGCCCCGGCCCCCATGGCGTCGGTGGCTGCGCGAGGGCGGGCTGCGCGAGCGGCGGAGCGGAGAGCGTCCCCTGCGGCGGCACGATCGGCGTGCCGCTCAGGGCCTTCGCCCCAGGGGGATACTGGTAGGGCACGGGCTGGTAGCGGGCGACGGTGGCCGGCGGCAGCGTGTAGGTGGCAGCCGGCGCGCCCTGGGTCTGGTAGTTCCAGCCCTGCATCGAGGCCGGCTGCGGCGCCGCGTTGCGTGCCTGGCGACGGTTCACCTGCGACGTCGCAGGCACGACCGACGCGGCCAGCACGGGGGGGCCGACCGGGTAGGTGAAGACATACGTGGGCGAGTAATACATCGTCAGCGGCCGGCCATCCGGCCCGACGCCCTGGTAGGGCACGGGTTGCGGCGCCCATCCCGCGGGGATCGCGCCCCCCTGGATCACGGCCGACGGCAGCGCCGGCGCCTGCCAGTAAGGCAGCGCATTCGATCCGGTACCGGCGAGCGTCGAAGTTCCCGAGACGCCCCCGGTGGCCCACGCATTCGCGGCGGCCGGCGGCGACTGCGCAGCGGCATCCAGGCCGGCCGCGCAGAGGATGCCCACTGCCACGAGCCGAACCAACAGCACCGCCCGGGGTTGTCGGCGTCCCTGCCGCAAGTCGTTCGCCCTCCTGGCGACGGCGGGTTTGTAGCAGCCGCCCGCCGCCCGGCCCGAGAGGACTTTTCATGCCCGCCCACGAGCCGCCATTCCGGAAGGGAGCATCGGGATTTCCGGGGAATCCGATGGAATCGACCGCCGTTTCACGGCAAGGCTTGCCGCGCCGCCGAAAAAGGGGCAATCCCGGCAGGCTGCGAAGTCCGGCGGGATTGGCACGCCATCGCGCGGCCAGCCTACACTCGCGTCCCATGCGGTCGTGGTCGTTCATCCTCGCGTCGATCTGTCTGGCCGGCCTGGCATCGGTCGGTCGCACCGTGGCCGCCGAGGAACAGCCGGTCTCCATCGCCGCCCTCACGGCCCAGGCAAGGCGGGCGGGCCTGCGGGTGCTCGCGGGCGACCACCTGGTGCTCGCCACCGATCGGCCCGCGCGGGAGGGCGACGGCGTCGACGACCTGCCCCGCATCGTGGATCAGGCGTGGGAATCGTGGTGCGGGCACTTCGGCCTCGACCCCGAGGCCCATCGCGACTGGCGGGCCTTCGGCTGCCTCATCGTCGACCGCGAGCGGTTCCGGCTGGCGGGGCTCCTGCCCGACGACCTGCCCGACTTCGTCAACGGCTTCTGCAACCGCCACCGCTTCTGGTTGAACGATCAGTCGAACCCCGCCTACCGTCGCCACCTCCTGCTGCACGAGGCCGCGCACGCCTTCACGATCACGCTCCGGTCGCTCGACACGCCACCGTGGTACACCGAGGGCATCGCCGAGTTCCTCGCCACCCACCGGCTCGACGACGCCGGTCGCTTCGTGCCCGCCCCGCTGCCGCCGCGGCCCGGCGACGTCGAGCAACTCGGCCGCATCGAAAAGCTGCGCGGGCTGCGGGCCGCGGGCACCTGCCCCGGGCTCGACGACGTCTTCGCCACGCCCGTGGCGAACCATCGCGATCTCTCCGCCTACGCCGCGAGCTGGGCGGCGGTGACGGCCCTGGCGCTGCACCCGCACCACGCGCGGGCCTTCGCCGCGGCCGAGCGCGGCTTGCTCGATGCGGCGTTCACGACGCGGCTTACCGGATCGCGTGATTGGGATGCCGCGCGGGCTGCCCGCGACTTCGACGCCTTCACCGACGAGGTCGACTACGGCTACGACTTCGCCCGCTCATGGATCGACTGGTCGCCGGCCGAGCCGCTCGCCGCCGGCCGGTCGTTCGCCGTCGAAAGCGATCGCGGCTGGCAGCACTCGGGCTGGTCGCTCGCGAAGGGGGCCGCGTATCGCGTCGCCGCGACGGGCCGGTGCACGATCGGGCAGATCGTGCTGGAGCCGTCGGAGCGGCTCGGGGGCGAACCGCCGGTGAGGCTCGAGACCGAGGCCGACGGCATCTCGCTGCGGTGGTATCGGGGGCGTCCGCTCGGCCGGCTGCTCGTGGCGCAGTGGGTGGAGCGGCCGGACGACGGCGGCCGCCCCCGGTTCGTCGTCCTCGCCGCCGGTGCCCGGGCCACGTTCACGGCCTCGGTGGACGGGCCGTTGTATTGCAAGCTCAACGAGCCGCCGGGCGCACTGGCCGACAACGCCGGCCGGCTCGGGGTGACGCTCCAGCCGGAATGAAGCCGGCACGGCGTCACGCGTGCACGGCGAACTCGCCGGCCGACACGCTCGGCAGGTTCGTCTGGCCCATCAGCCAGAGATCCACGCAGCGTGCCGCCTCGCGGCCCTCGTGGATCGCCCAGACCACGAGCGACTGCCCGCGGCGCATGTCGCCCGCGGCGAACACGCCCTCGCGGCTCGTCATGTAGCCGGCGTTGGTCTTCACGTTGCCCCGCGGGTCGAGTTCGAGCCCGAGGTCGGCGATCGGCCCGTGCTTCTCCGGGCCGACGAAGCCCATCGCCAGGAGCGCGAGCTGGCACGGCCATTCCTGTTCGGTGCCGGGCAGCTCGCGAAACTTCTGCTGCCCCGAGGCCTGGTCGGTGTACCACTCGATCCGCACGGTCTTGAGGCCACGGAGCCGGCCCTTGTCGTCGCCAAGGAACTCCTTCGTGAGGATCGAAAACTCGCGACCGACGCCCTCCTCGTGGGAGGAGCTCGTCCGCAGCATCTGCGTCCAGAGCGGCCATGGGCTGTTGGCGGGCCGCTCATCCCGCCGCGGATACTTGCCGAGGTCCGGCGGCTGCGGGAGCAGTTCG
>JBIIYN010000316.1:0-4565 GCA_044346795.1 Pirellulales bacterium | reverse complement strand
CTCGCTCTACACGTTTCGTCGGCGATCGATGCCCGATCCCGCGCTCGGCAATTTTGACGCCCCGACGGGCGATCTTTCCTGCGCCCGGCGGCTGCGGAGCAACACGCCGCTCGCCGCGCTCACGGGCTTGAACGAGCCGATCTTCGTGGAGGCGGCCCGGGGCCTGGCCCTGCGGACGCTCTCAGAGGGGGGCGGCGACGACTCGAGCCGCATCGAGCGGGCGTTTTTCCTCTGCACGTCGCGGCAGCCGACCGCCGCAGAGAAGGAGGAACTGCTCCGCTTCCTGGCCGACCAGCGGAAGCGTCTGGCCGACGGCTGGCTCGACCCGCGGTCCATCGCCGCCGGCGATCCTGAAAAGCTGCCCGCGCTGCCCGCCGGCACGACGCCGCAGGACGCCGCCGCCTGGACGCTCGTCTCGCGGGTGCTGCTCAACCTCGACGAAACCGTCACCAAAAACTGACACTGGAAAGCGAGGCCCGCCATGACTGCGAAACAAGGGGACAGGCACCATTCGCCTGGCATCTTGGAACGTCGTGCAGAGCTGTTGGCACATGGTGCCTGTCCCCTTTTTTCTGCCCGTGCCCGGCTGCTCTCCCGCCGCTGGTTCTTCGGCGATTGCGGCGTCGGCCTGGCCAGCATCGCGGCCGGGGCGCTCGCCGCACGGGAATCGGCGGCCGGCATCGCGCCACCGTCGCCGCTGGCCGTGAAGCAGCCCCACCACGCCCCGAAGGCCAAGCGGGTGGTCTACATGTTTCAGGCCGGCGCCCCGAGCCACCTCGAGCTTTTCGACCCGAAGCCGGAGCTCGCCAGGCACGACGGCAAACTGCCGCCCGCCGACCTGCTCAAGGGCTACCGCGCGGCCTTCATCAATCCGAATTCGGCGCTCCTCGGCCCCAAGTACAAGTTTCAGCCCTACGGCAAGTCGGGCATCGAGTTGAGCGAGCTCCTGCCGCACCTCGGAGCGGTCGCCGACGACATCTGCCTCGTCCGCTCGATGCAGACCGACGCGGTGAATCACGCGCCGGCACAGATCCTCATGAACACGGGCTCGCAGCAGTTCGGCCGCCCGAGCTTCGGGGCCTGGACGCTCTACGGCCTCGGCAGCGAGGCGGACAATCTGCCCGGCTTCGTCGTGCTCACGAGCGCCAAGGGCACGAGCGGCGGGGCGAGCAACTACGGCTCCGGCTTCCTGCCCACGTCATACGGCGGCATCCCGCTCCGCAGCAGCGGCGACCCGGTGCTCTACCTCTCGAATCCGCGGGGAATCGACCGCGAGACCCAGCGGGCCTCGCTCGACACGCTCGGCCGGCTCAACGAGATGGCGGTGGGCCGCTTCGGCGATCCCGAGACGGCCGCCCGGATCCAGGCCTACGAGATGGCCTACAAGCTGCAGGCGAGCGCCCCCGAACTCATGGACCTGGCCGACGAGCCGAAGGAGACGCTCGCCCGCTACGGCCTCACCGATCCGAAGCAGCCGGGCTTCGCCCGCAACTGCCTGCTCGCCCGGCGGCTCCTGGAGCGGGGCGTGCGTTTCGTGCAGCTCTTCCACGAGGCCTGGGACCAGCACGGCGCGCTCACGCAGAACATCAAGAAGAACTGCGGCGACACCGATCAGGCCTCAGCCGCGCTCGTGATGGACCTCAAGGAGCGGGGGCTGCTCGACGACACGATCGTCGTGTGGGGCGGCGAGTTCGGCCGCACGCCGATGGTGCAGGGGGGCAACGACGGCCGCGATCACCACAACCGTGCCTTCACGATGTGGCTGGCGGGCGGCGGCATCAAGGGGGGCCACGTCCACGGGCAGACCGACGATTTTGGTTTCAACGTGGTCGATGGTCTCGTGCACGTCCACGACCTCAACGCCACGCTGCTCCACCTGCTCGGGTTCGACCACACGAAGCTGACCTACCGCTTCCAAGGCCGCGATTATCGGCTCACGGACGTGCACGGTAGTTTGGTCAGGGGCATTCTCGCCTGACGGCCGGGCCGGACGCCCGGCATGCGACCAGCGACCGGAGGTCGCCAAGCCAATCGCGGCACGATGCCGCGGATTGGCGTGAAGCATCCCGTGCACGGTAGTTTGGTCAGGGGCATTCTCGCCTGACGGCCCGTCCGGCCGCTTGTTGCCGACGCGCGAACCCGCCGGTAGCCTGTCCCGTCCTCGGGCGCAAGCGTGCTCCCGGACCGGTGTGCTTCGCTCAGGGATCGTGCATGTTCGGGCTCGAACGGATCGGCGTCCAGTCGCGGTTCATCCTCCTGATGCTCCTGGTCAGCCTCGGGTCGATCCTCTCGATCGGCTGGATAGGCTACCGTTCGGCCCGCGAGGCCATCACGAACGCCGTGCAGAACCACCTGCAGAGCGTCCGGTATTCCAAGACCCGCGGGCTGCTCACCCTGCTCGAATCGCTCCGCGACCAGGTGATCTCGCTGTCGGACGGCAAGCTGGCGGCGGAGGCGATGGTCGCCTTCAAACAGGCCTACCGGTCGCTCGACGGCACGAGCCTCTCGGCCGAGCAGGAGGAGGCGCTGCAGAGCCACTACGTGGGCCAGTTCCTGCCCGCCCTCCAGAAAAACCTGGGCGGCACGCCGCAGCCCGAGCAGTATCTGCCCGCCAGCCCGGCCCAGCGGTATCTCCAATACCATTACGTCGCCGCGGACGCGGACGAAGGCGATGCCGACCCGTCCGCCCCGGCCGCCGACGACGCGTCGGCCTACGGCCGCGTGCATGCCGCCATCCACGAGCGGCTCGACCGACTCGGGAAGGTCTTCGGCTACGAGGACATCCTGCTCATCGACGACGACAATCTGGAGATCGTCTACAGCCTCCGCAAGCGGCCCGATTTCGCCACCAGCCTGCGGAACGGCCCCTACGCGTCCACCAACCTCGCCAAGGCCGCCGAGGTGCTCGCCCGCGATCGGGATCGCGACGCCTTCAAGGTCGTCGACACCGAACTCTACCGTCCCCACCTCGGCAAGCCGGTCGGCTTCGTCCTCTCCCCGATCTTCAACGGGCCCGAGATGGCGGGCATCCTGGCGCTCGAATTCCCGGTCGATCGGATCGCCGAACTCCTCACGGGCAACTTCCAGTGGGAGCGGGAGGGCATGGGCAAGAGCGGCGAGTGCTACGTGGTGGGGCCCGACTTCACGATGCGGAGCCGCAGCCGGTTCATGTTCGAGGATGCCCGCGGGTTCATAGCCTCGCTGCGGACTTCGGCCCTCACCGGCGGCGTGGTGGACCAGATCGAGCGGCAGGGCACCGTCCTCAACCAGTTGCCGGTGAAGACGCACGCGACCGAGCAGGCGTTGCTCGGCCGCGAGGGGCTCGCCCTCATCAACGACTACCGGGGCGTGCCGGTGCTCAGCTCCTTCGGACCGCTCGACCTCAATTCGCTCCGCTGGGCCGTCGTCGCCGAGATGGACGTGGCCGAGGCCTTCAAGCCGATCCACGACTACGCCCGCCACGCGCTGCTGGCCGCCACGGCTCTCGCGCTCTTGACCACGCTGCTTGCGCTGCTCAGTTCCTGGCTCCTCGTGCGACCGCTCAAGCAGCTCGCGGCCGCCGCCCGGAAGATCGGTGCCGGAGAGTCGGCCGTGAGCGTCGACCTCCACACGCGCGACGAGTTCGGCGAGCTGGCCCGGGTGTTCAACGAGATGGCCGGGAGCCTGCGGCGGCAACGGATCGCACTGGAGGAGAAGGCGCGGGAAAACCAGGAGCTGCTGCTCAACATCCTGCCGTCGGCGGCCATCGAGCAACGCCGCGACGGCGACGAGAAGGCGAACCGGCAGTTCGCCGACGTCACGGTGGTGGTTGCCGAGTTTCGCGGCGTCGATGAATTCGGCGGCCGCGGCAACGACAGCCGGTCGCTGTCGCTCCTGGGCGACCTCGTGGCCGCCTGCGACGAGGCCGCGGACCGCTGCGGCGTCGAAAAGGTACGGGCCGTGGGGGCGATGTATCTGGCCGTCTGCGGGCTGTCGGTGAGCCGGCCCGACCATGCCGCGCGGGCGCTCGAATTCGCCCGGGAAGTGGCCCGCATCGTGACCGCCTTCGACCGGGAGCATGGCGCGGCGCTCGCCTCGTCGATCGGGATCAACTCGGGGCCGGTCGTGGGGGGCGTCGTCGGCCGGCACCGCTTTCTCTACGACCTCTGGGGCGACACCGTCGCGATCGCCTCGCAATTGGCCGCCCGGCAGCCGGGCGCCATCCACGTGACCCAGCAGGTCCACGACCGGCTCAGCGACCTCTGCCCGTTCACCGGCCCCGTCGAAGCGGAACTCCGGGGCCAGGGCACCGTGAAGGTCTGGACGCTCGCCACCTGACCGCCGCGCCGTCACCGGCCCACGACCGCATCCATGAACACCCCCGACGACCTCGCGACGCTTCCCGTGCTGCCGGCCGCGGCGCTCGTGGTGGGCTTTCCGCTGCTGCTCCTCCTGCTCACGGAGCTGGTCAACTCGGGGCAGCGGCGGCGGTGGCCGCTCACGCCGACGCTGCGGGCCCTGCGGAACCTCGTCGTGCCCGCGCTGGCCGTCATGCTGTTCGTGACGCAGGTGTGGCGGCTGCCCGC